>CAZDYD010000141.1:0-1678 GCA_964509715.1 uncultured Chitinophagales bacterium | reverse complement strand
GCCTTTACAAATTTTTAGTTTCCATATGGCAATATTGTATTATTTTTCGGGAATGTCGTCATAAACCCTCAACGCAACAGCAAACAAGTCAGGATTCACATGATCTCGAAACCAACAACAACATTATCGGTCTTAATGTCGAAAAAACATTATCATCGAACCACCATTCTTGCCACGCTTTTAGCCGTCATCTGCATTTTTTCTGCATCAAAAAACGTAGAAGCTCAACAGCGATGGACCACATCCACAGGACAAGAAGAGCGTCCTCATTTTACAGAAAAATTCACTAAAGAAGAATTTGCCGAACGTCGTAACAAAGCATACGATCAAATGGGTCCCAATGCTTTTGGAGTAGTACAAGGTGCACCTATGCCTCTCGGATTTCAGGCATTTCGCCAAAATAATGAATTCTACTATCTCAGCGGAATCGTTTCGCCTTTCGCCTATCTCGTACTGGATGCAACTACGCGTAAAACAACAGTGTATCTACAAAACAGAATGGAACGACGTGAATATAATGAAGGGAAAGTTCTGTCAGCAGAGGATGCCGACTATGTGATACAGATTTCAGGTATCGACGCGGTTAAACCCGTATCGCAATTGGTTGACGATCTAAAAGCCATGAACGCATCAGGCCAATACGCGCAGGTTTTTACCCCATTTGGTCCCTATGAAGAACTTGGACAGACCGTTTCAATGGTCAACAGAACGTTAAACGATCGCAGAAGTGATCCGTTTGACAATCGTCCTGGTAGACATATCGAATTCCAGAACAACCTCAAGGAAATCACAACAAACCTTGAAACGGTGAATATGGATCCGATTATTGATGAAATGAGAAAGATTAAAAGTCAGGCAGAAATTGATCTCATCACACGTTCGACTGTTTTACAAGGAATGGCCATAAAAGAAGCCATGAGATCTAGCCATGTTGGTATGAAAGCCATGGATATGGAAGCGCTGGCACGCTACATTTTCTGGAAACATGATGTTGATGGTGAGGCATATACAGCACTTACACATATTGGACCAGAAGCATATATGAACCACTACTACGGACGTGTTCGTGCTGCTAAGGATGGGGATATGTTATTGATGGACTACGGACCAGTTTATCATTATTACACCAGCGATATGGCTCGTATGTGGCCGGTAAACGGAAAGTTCAATGATGTTCAGAGAGAGCTCTATACCTTCTACCTCGAATTCTATGAAGCGATACTTTATAGTATTCAAATCGGTATGACAGGGAAAGATATAATGGAGGCCGCTTTCAAGAGATTTGACCCGATTTATGAAAAAATGACGTTCTCAAAAGATATCTATAAGAAAGCTGCTGACGAATTCATTGATTCATATAGAAGAAGAATGCAGAGTCCTTTTGTCGGACTTGGACACGGCGTTGGAATGGCGGTGCATGATGTTGGTAATTATATGGTACCAGTTCAACCCGGCATGGTGTTTGTAATCGAACCTCAGTTCCGGATTCCTGAAGAAGATATCTATGTACGTCTTGAGGATATGATTCTTGTTACTGAAGATGGAGTTGAAGTCATTTCAGATTTTGTTCCACGCGACATCGAAGGTATCGAGAAAATAATAGCTCAGCCTGGAATGCTTCAACAGTTTCCATTTCCAATTCCGGATATTCGCAAGAAATAATCTCTTAGTTTGTATC
>CAZDYD010000140.1:0-2056 GCA_964509715.1 uncultured Chitinophagales bacterium | reverse complement strand
TGGTTCCCGGTATCAGAATCTGTGACCTTTATGAACTAATTCGATCAGTTGATTATTCGCAAGCTAATTGAGTAATCCATCAGTAGGCTAATCTCTTCCTAGCCATGATCGAATCTGATCATTTTCCACACCAAAAAGCTTGGCCTGAATATTCAGATTCTGTCCCGACCTGAGTACATTCAATGCAACATCTTCACCTGGACGATGAAGGGCAATTTGAGCTTGAAGTTCGTTGGCCTCATTCACTTCAATCCCGTTTACCGAGAGTATGACATCACTGATTCTGAGTCCGGCTGCATAGGCTGATCCTGCACGGACCATATTCACTATTTCAACTCCACGAATAAAATCCATCCCAAGTTGGCGTGCCCTGTCTTGTCCAACAGCTACAATATGAACTCCGAGGTAGGCTCTTTGGACTTCACCGAATTCAATGAGGTCTCTGGCAATTTTAAAGGCCATGTTAATCGGGATTGCAAAACCGTATCCCTGATATGCCCCATTTTCTGTGGCGATTGCCGTATTGATACCAATAAGTTCGCCGTACTGATTAACAAGAGCACCTCCGCTATTTCCACGGTTGATTGCAGCATCGGTCTGTATAAAACTCTCAATACGCATCTGTTCATTGATGATATCCACATTTCGACCCAATGCACTTACAATTCCAGCGGTTACGGTTGACCGAAGTCTAAAGGGATTTCCGACTGCGACAACCCAATCACCAACAACAAGTTGATCTGAATTTCCGATGACAATAGCTGGAAGATCAGTTGCATCGATTTTTAGAACTGCAAGATCGGTCGATGGATCCTGTCCGACGATTCTGGCCTGAAAGGTTCGTTTATCACTAAGTCCAACCGTAATGGATGATCTGTCAGCACCTGAAATAACATGATTGTTCGTGAGAATATAGCCGTCTGTACTGATCAATACACCAGATCCGATGGAAGATCCTCGTCGTCTTGGAATCAGACGATCCAGCAGATTTTCATCTTCGTTCTGATCTGGGGATACATGAGGATTGGTAGATCTCGAAATGGATATGATAGTTTCAATGTAGACTACAGCGGGAGTCACGCTCGAAGCGACATTTCCCAATGCCGGCCGACCGGGGTTTGTAATCTCTGGACCAATTTCACCAATATGACCCACACTTCGACTTACTTCGGTAATCCGGACTTGTGTGTTATCTGCATTTCTGACTCCGGCTGAATAAATCATCATCAGCATTCCGATCATTACGCCTGTTAAAACCAACAAGAATCCGGTAAGTATTTTTTGAAATAGTGTCATATGGATTGGGTTATAACAGCAGTTGGTCAAAAATCACATCAGATCTGCGGTCTCGCAGGCCATCGATGTGGTGTTTTAAATATACATCAAGATGTCTTATTAACATCTTAATTTCATTTTTAGTAATCCCGTTCCTGAACATATCTGATTTTTTGCTGAGAATCGACAATTTTAAATAATTTGCCTGTAACATGGTCAATTTAAAACTGAGTCCTACGCCGGGTTCCGTGCTAATGATTCCATCTTCTACGTTTAAATATAACGTTTGGTTGTTCTCATTAAATGATGCATCCTGAATCTGAATACCTATTCCACTTGTATCGGCTAATCGTATCTGTATGTAAGGAAAAACGTTTACCATGTCTTCGTTCGTATCATTGATCCATATGATCATTTTTTCGGCAAGATCGTACATTTCTGAGGCTGATTCAGCAGCATGGACCAGTCCATCCAACATTTCAATGAGTGCCATTACGATGGCCAGTTTAGAAAAATCGGTGCGGACATTCCAATTTTTTGATCTGAAATTGACTTCCTGAATGTTTTGAACACTTCTTGTCGATTTTAGATATAAGACGACATCGAGCACATTTCCGGTTTCAAAGTATCCGGAAAAACGACTTTTGGGTTTTCGTGCACCTCTGACCATCACCCCAACTTTTCCGTGTTCCGGGGTCAACAAGGTCACAATTTTACTCGATTCTTTAAAATCAACGCATCGTAAGACTATTGCGGGTGTATTTATGATCATTTGATTTCA
>CAZDYD010000139.1:0-2214 GCA_964509715.1 uncultured Chitinophagales bacterium | reverse complement strand
ACTCGATTTTCTGATTATTGGAGCACAAAAATCCGGGACATCGGCCCTGGAAGCCTATCTCAGTTTTAATCCGGAGATAGGAATGGCAAATCGAAAAGAAGTTCATTATTTCAGTTCGGATGTCATGTTCAAGCTACCTACATGGCTTAGAGAGACATGGTACCAGCAATACTTTGAAGGACGTAAAATCAACCAGAAAGTTGTTGGTGAAGCGACGCCAAATTATATGGTAGAACCACGGTTCATTGATCGTATTCACGATTACAATTCGGCGATTAAGTTGATCGTCATACTTCGTGATCCGGTATCACGTGCATACAGTCACTGGAACATGCAATGTCAGCGTGGACTTGAACATCGATCATTCGATCAGGCCATTGCGGATAATTTGGACCAGCTGAAAGCCAAGAATGAGCTTGACCATACCGTTTCATATATAGCCCGTGGACACTATGCGCAACAACTCAGCTATATATTATCCGTTTTTCCGAGGGACCAAGTGTTGGTGTTGTTTCAGCAAGAACTAAAATTGGATCCGCTCAAAGTGATGAATCAGTTGGTCGGATTCCTTGGAGTCAGTCCCTACAGACGAATGGATTCCATACATGTACACACACGCGATTATCACGAACCGATGTCTGACACAGTCAAAAAACAACTAACAACCTATTTTATCCCTGAAATCCAGGCATTGGAAGAACTACTCAACGTCGATCTATCAAATTGGAAAGAGTAATGATGGTGGTGGTTTAATTCATCGAGATAGAAAAGTATAAAGCAAATTACTTGTCCACTTTTACTGATATTTAACACCAAAAAATTATACTGACGTAGAACTACTGAATTTTTTTTCAGCACCCACTTACTTTCGGGATGAGTATTATTCATGTAGTGAGGAGAATCCGTCCTACATATACATAAGGAACATCTACGAACAACTAAATCTTAGCGTTATGAAGAAAATTAAATGGTCATTTATAGCTATTCTTCTCATTCAGTTATATGGTTGCTCATACACAAGTCAAATTCAATTCCCTGGAACACAAGACTTGTTTGTTACGACCGGTGATGGTGATATAACCAAACCTTATACTCCTGTTGGTCAGATAATATATATGGAGACCGGATATCGAATTCCATTACCTATTCTTGGATTGATTCCCATCTCTGATGTTGATCCGGATGTGATTATTCGAACTAAAGTTGTTCGTCAAGCGAGAGAAATGGGTGGAAATGCAATCATAAATTTAAAAATTGATTGGGAGCCACCGAAAGAAGGAGTATTCGGATTAGGTGCTAATGGTGGGAGAGTTATTGTGTATGGTACAGTGATAAATATGTAGGATTATTTGAAATGATTCTGGCTCTCGCAATAAAGTTTTTATTCTTTCAAGTAATGTTACTTGACAGTAATGAGACTTTATTGCGAGAATATATTTCATTTGCACGTGAGTTAGAAGTTGCAGAGTACTATTTTGGTGATATTGAAGTAACTGTAACCGATAAAAGAAAGTATCAGGGTCATCAGATTGAATTATCTGATTTGAGATTCCAATTGAGATTTGCCAATAATTCTAATTTAATTCCTAGTGTTTCAACATTACCGATAAATAAAATTAATGTCGAAGTTGAATATTTAGGTTTTTACCAGACTTCAACAGGCATATGGGGTGCCAAAAGTATACTTAATGTTCATTCAAGCAGTAGCTGGAATGTAATTGAATATCGAGATGTAGTTAATGTTGACATCTTATTCGGAAGATCTCGCAGATTGAATAGTCGACAAGAGGAGATGTGGAAGAAGGATTTTATTCGTCAAGTTCAGGAGAAACTCGACTTGTCTCTGATGAACTCAGTAAGAAATACACCAGAGTATAAATTTGTTAGAACATATGGTTATGTGCCTATAACGAATGACTTGAAAAATGAGGAACTATATAAACTAGCGCTTTTTGATTCATTTAAGAGAGGAGTTCTTGAAGCATGGGGTTACAACATTCAAAGTATAACATCTGTTACAGATCTGGCAGATGTAACTGATATTACAACAGTTTTCGGTGATGGAATTGTACTTAGCTATAGAGTGCTCGACGAGTACAGTCGCAAAACTATAGATGATTTTTATTGTATCATGGTGGAAATGATAATTAAACGCTGATATAAATTCGATATATATGAAAAAAAACAATATGATTACATCGATAGTAGTTTCAA
>CAZDYD010000138.1:0-2286 GCA_964509715.1 uncultured Chitinophagales bacterium | reverse complement strand
GACCTTACGCATGGGCTTACTGGATCATGTTCCTTTGTAACGTGATAAGTCCGCAGTTTTTCTGGTCAAAGAAAATGAGAACGAGTATAACGGCATCTTTCATACTTTCAATCGTTGTGAACATCGGTATGTGGTTTGAAAGATTTGTGATCACTGTAACATCACTCGCCCAAGACTTCCTCCCTTCATCATGGGGTTATTATAGCCCAACTTTTGTGGACGTTCTCACATATGTGGGGACTTTCGGATTGTTCTTTACTAACTTCCTTCTGTTCCTCCGATTCCTGCCAATGGTAGCAATTGCCGAGGTAAAAATGGTTCTACCACAAGCCGATCCCCATTATTATGATGAGGATGGCAATGAAATTGAAAAGTCAGCTGAAAAATAATTTTTGAACGTAAATATCATCACAAGATGAAAGAGACAAAAGAAAAACAAACGTACGGTATACTGGCTGAATTTAAGAATCCGGGTCACCTGATGCGTGCAGCAAAGCTGACCAACAAAGCCGGATATAAAAAGTTTGACTGCTACAGTCCCTATCCTATTCATGGCATGGATGATGCTATGGGATTAAAACCATCCAAACTCGGTTATATCGTGCTTGGACACTCATTCCTGGGCTTTTTCGGTGGATTAGCATTACAGTCATGGACAGCCAGTGTTGCGTATCCTGTGAACATTAGTGGAAAACCATTTCTCAATTTCCCTGCGTTTGTACCGGTAACATTTGAGTTGACCATCTTACTTTCAGCCTTCGGTGCTGTTTTCGGCATGTTTTTTCTAAATAACATGCCAAGGCACCACAATCCCCTGTTCAACTCAGATACTATTAAAAAGGCGACCGATGACGGATTCTTTGTGATCATTGAGTCAGATGATGATTTATACCACGAAGAAAAAACCCGCAAGTTTCTTGAGGAAGCTGGGGCTACCCATATTGAAACCATCGAAAAATAATTCGAATACAGTCAATCAATTTTCACTATGTACAAAAACAGAATATATCTGACCTTGGTAGTAGCACTAATCGTTGCTGGTTGTCAGGGAATGCCCTCAGAGAAACCTCCGAGACATGTCAACCCTAACATGGATTGGCAGGAGAAGTTCAAGGCACAACAGGAAAACCCATTTTTTGAGGATAATCGGGCCGACCGTAAACCTGTTGCAGGAACTGTAAGCAGAGGCGCGCTGATGACCGACGTGAACTATTATGAAGGCATCAACGAGAACGGAACCCATGTGGCCAAAATTCCAGTCGAATTGTCACGTGAGTTGATCGCCAGAGGACAAGAGCGCTACAATATCTTTTGCAGCATGTGTCATGGCGGAACGGGTGCGGGAAATGGAATCATCACCAATTACGGTATTGTTCCTCCTCCATCGTTTTATGATGAAAGAATCGTAAACATGCCAGATGGTGAGATATACAGTGCAATCTACAACGGTGTAAGAACAATGGCTTCCTACAGACACCAGATTCCCGTCGAAGATCGCTGGGCAATCGTTGCGTATATCAGAACACTACAGCGCAGTCAGAATGCCAACCAGCAAGATCTCGAAAGACTCGGCGTAGACCCTCAGATTGTCTATAACCGTTATGCTGAGAGTGAATCTACCGTAGCAAAAGCAGAATAAGTACTCAAACGTCATATTATTCAGATATTTATGCATCACGCAAAAATCACCGACAACCTAACCTATCCTGAAACGGCGAATACCCACAAGGTATTTTACGGGGTAGCTATATTAGGTGCCATCGCCAGTATCCTGGGTTACTTTTCGAACCCAGATCAATTCTTTTTTTCATATCTGACCAGTTTCACCTTCTTTGCAAGTATTGCATTGGGATGTCTGTTCTTTGTGATGGTACATCATATAACCCGATCTGAATATGGGGTAACATTGCGAAGAATTCCAGAGACCTATGCTTCCTATCTCTATGTTTTTGGTCTGCTTTTCATCCCTGTACTGATTGGTATGGAAAACCTGTTCTTATGGACAGACGATGAGCTCCTTGCATCAAGTGACCTTATTGCAGGAAAGACCCCATACTTGAACATCCCCTTCTTTATTGCCCGAAATGTCTTGTATTTCTCGATTTGGGGTTACATGGGATACAAGTTGTACAAAAACTCTGTTGCCATGGACAAATCTGGTGATTGGGGATTAGATACCGCACAACGCAAGATTGCGGGTCCGGGTCTGTTCATCTTCGGTTTTACCGTAGCTTTTGCATCATTTGACTGGATGATGAGTCTTGATCCGCCTTGGTTCTCTACCAT
>CAZDYD010000137.1:0-2312 GCA_964509715.1 uncultured Chitinophagales bacterium | reverse complement strand
AACTTCAATAGAAACCCAAATACGGTCTCTATGGTCTACAAAAAGATTATTGATTCTGTTTCTAAATTGTGGAATCTCAGAACGCATAGGGGGAGCCCCAGTCATACTTGAAAGCCTATCACGCTGAACTCTTACCCGCTCCTTCTCTTCAAGTGTAAGTTCGACTAGCGGTGCACCCGAACGTGTCAAAATACGCATCTCGGATGATTTGAATTCACTAATGACAACTTTATAGGTGGTATCAGGTGGAGCGACAACATATGACATATTATCTGTCAGTGTATGCTTACAATAGATACACCATGTAAACTCTGAGGGATTCGGATTTGTTGGGATGTTGAAAGAATGTATTTCCGTTGTTGTATTTGCTGCATAGTCAAAATACTGCATAGTAATTACAACAGAATCTCTAGAGCCGCTTCTGAATGGGGCATTAGTCATTATTAGCTGGTCTTTCACCCAAAATAATTGATTGTTCCACCCGGATTCGAAATCAAAAAACAATAGATGCCCAGTATGGATGTTGGTAATAGTTAGTCTTGCGTTAGCCATATCAGCTATTCCGATATATCCGTTTGGGTTGATTGCAACTGCATCCAGGCCAGCATATTCACCCGGTCCTCGACCCTTGCCTCCAAACTTTTGAATGAACTCAGAATCGGATGAAAAGTGAGTGATTAATCTCGTTGATTGGTCAACAATGACCAAACTTGTATCGTTTAGAATTCCAAAGTGCCTTGGATTCGTTACCAGAGAAAACTCGTTAATATTCCACTCTTGTATAAAATTAAGGACGATGTCTGCTGTTAATTCAGCATGAATAGATTCACTCTTTTCACAAGAGACTAATACCAGACATATCAGCGCTGAAAATGTAATTTTAATTGAACTGAGGAGTGTTGAAACAACACCAACTTGTTGATTAATTGATTTCAAATAGAACATCATGAACTTCGACTAGACCAGTAAATTTGTTAATCCGCATGTACACATTAATAAAGTAAAATATTGAAAATCACCATATAGTCTGAACCTATCTGAATAATCACCATTTAAATTTATGTTATCATTTAACTTGAATGTTATATTGGTGACAATCAAACCTGCATTCACACCGGAACCATAGACAGTGGTGGCAAACAATGTCATCGAAGTGGGAATAAAGATGGCAATCGGTACCTACGTACCGCCTACAATCAGGCGGCCGTCATTGCTCATACTAGACAGTACCAATAAGTGAATGCCACAACAAGATCAAACGATGAAGTAGAAAGCTGGACGCCGGTAGCGTCAATACGAGATCATAGTCAGCCCGCTGGCAGTGAAATGACGATAAATGTGACAAGAACGAAATAACCGTTACAACCTACAGTCAGGAAGTAATACGTCCTATTGACTTTATCCTTTTAAAAGATGTTAATCGAACCTTTTAGTAGTTGACATTTTATGTCAAATGTGACATATTTGGGAATGGCAGTCACTAACAAATACATCGTTTGGCTACACGGAGAGATAAAGACTCCACCGTTCGGAACCGAATCTCGGCTGAATGCCGGTTTTTTGATGCGAAGACTGCAGCAAGGTGAGAATTTGGAGATGCCTGATACCAGACCAATGCCATCGATTGGCAAAAACTGTCACGAACTACGCATTAATGATGCCAATAAGATTTGGCGTATTGTGTATTATATAGATAGTGAGGCGATTGTTATTCTGGAAGTATTTGTCAAAAAGACCCAACAAACCCCGAAATAAGTGATAGATCAGTGTAAAAAGCGATTATCACGTTACAAGCAGATTACAGGAGAATGAAAGATGGATAAGCAAAAACGACAGAACTTAGAGAAAGCTGGATTTCGTGTTGGATCAACCGCGGACTTTTTAGAGTTGTCTCCCGAAGAAGAAGCGTATTTGGAGATTCGCTTAGAGATTAGCGAACTTATTCGTTTCCAACGCAAAAAAAGAGGATGGACACAAGTGCAACTTGCACGAGCCTTGGGATCCAGTCAATCGCGAGTAGCGAAAATGGAAGTTGGCGATCCGAGTACATCTTTGGATTTGATGTTGAAGGGATTGTTGCGTCTTGGCGTATCCAAGCAGGAATTAGGAGAGTTACTCACTGGTAAACATCATTTCGCACTCCAACCTGCATAGCTCCTTGCCCGAAGGGCTATTAGCAGCCTTTGGTTTAAGCGGCGAGCCTATTGCACAAAGTTAAAGACTTTGTTCTTATTAGCAAACTCTGAACCCACCAAAACCCGGTAGGCGAGTCCGCATGATACGAAGTACCGCGAAGCGAACCAGCGGTCGCG
>CAZDYD010000136.1:0-2326 GCA_964509715.1 uncultured Chitinophagales bacterium | reverse complement strand
TTTATTTTACGCGATTCTCACACCAAATTGCGTAATCGCACAGTTTGGATTGACACATTCGAAGGGGTATCTGAAGGAATTAGGTGCAATTACTTTCAATGATCATGCTGACAGGTTTCAGTATGATAATATCATTCACAACCGATTTGAAACAACCTGGAGACTATCAAATAAACTGAGCCTTCAGGCTGACCTTAGAACTCGACTAATTTCTGGTTATTCGGTGCGAAATGTGCCGGGTTATGATTCCTATCTTGAACAGGATGCCGGATATTTCGACTTGAATCGCAACTTGATATCCAACAGGACCCATGTTCTGAATGTTCAATCAGATAGATTGCATCTCAGTTATATCAATAATTCCTTAGAAGTACATATCGGTCGACAAAGACTCAATTGGGCAAAAACCATGGTATGGAGTCCGAACGATCTCTTTAACAACTACGCATATCTGGATTTTGATTACGAGGAACGTCCGGGAACCGACGCCATTCACATTCAGTATAACTGGAGTTTTGCCTCCAGTATAGAATTGGGTCTACAACCTGGCAAATCCTATGATGAGTTGGTATTAGCTGCCATGCTACGCACCAATATCAATACATATGATGTCCAGTTCATTGCAGGGAAATACAGAAAAGATCTTGTGTTAGGTGCTGGATGGATGGGGTATGTTGGTAACGCAGGTTTTAGGGGTGAGGCCAGTTTGTTTATCCCCGAAACAATCGATAACCCGTTCGTGAATGTAGTATTGGGATCAGATTATATGTTTTCCAATGGACTTATGACAACATTTGAGGTACTGTATAATGGTGGCAATCAGCGACAATCGGATAATCTCGCCCAATTATTTGAACCTCCTACCTCCCGTGATCTTTTTGTATCTGAATACGCTTACTTTTTAAACTTAAGCAAGATGGTATCACCTCTGATAAGCATGAGTGGTGGATTACTTGGTGCAATTGACGAACCACTTCATATCTTCATCCCACAGGTGACCTATTCCATCAGTAACTCAGTTGATCTGCTCGTCCTTATGCAAATTGCTACAGGGCGTTTGATCTTAGACCGCACTGAAATGACCAATTCGTTGTTTATTCGCTTGAAGTGGTCATTTTGATGGTTGAATCAAAAAAAAAGGGGCGTTTGTTCCGCCCCTTGAGGTTATCCGAGCAAAAGTTGGTCAGATATATCCTGAATTGTTGTAGTCATCCATTGAAGGACTAAAAAAAGAAAATAATATGTTTTCGTTAACTGGTTCCGTGTTACTCCTTTTTTGGTTAGTGTAAAAAAGGCGGGTTCCGCTGATGAAACGTGATTCTATCTTTCTCTCCACATCTACCGATATAAAGTGCGGAACCCGCAAAAGATTAACCTCCATATTCACCTTTATTTGTTCCAGTTGATTTTTGACATCGGGTTCGTGATCAGGACATTCGTATCGGCATGTCTGATTACGTTCGATGTTGTTGATCCCATCCTCAGATAATCCAGACCAGTATGTCCTAATGTGGACATAACGATAAGGTTGTATCTGTGTTCATCCACATGAATCGCGAGAAACTCATGTGCCGATTTTTTCGTGAGAGGTGCTTCAAAAGTCACTCGATCACTGATCTCAGAGAAGTATTCCTCAACATCTGCTCTGAACTGTTTCTCTTTGGTACGCACGAATGCTTCGAGATGTGTTGCAGGTTCAGTCGCTGAGTATACAATTGCGAACAACATATGCACAGATGCATTTGTTAGTTTTGCAAGTTCCAGAACTAGTGGATATGATTTTTTGGCATTATCAGAAAAGTCGGTCGTGAGTAAAATCTTCTCCATAGGGAAAAGATTCTCGTGATCTTTTACTACGAGGACAGGAGTGTGACTGAGGCGGATTACTTTCTCGGTGACTGAACCAAGTAGTAACCGATTGAACCCGTTCTTACCATGGCTACTCATAATGATAAGGTCGAACTCTTTACCGTTATCGACGACAGCGTCGACAGGTTTAAGATTGGACACGATTAAATTGTCGATCGACTTTTTATCAAGATAATTATCCACAATGTTCTCAAGGTCTGCCATTGCACGTTCCTCAGCATCTACACCATCATATCTGGTCTTGGTCAATGCATAAAGGGGTGTGACTGTGGCTTTGGCAGATTTGGCGAACTCAGCTGCAATCCTGAAAGCGTTGTTGCTTCTATCTGAAAGGTCTGTGGGAACCAAAATTCGCAGATTTTTCATGATGAACTCCTCATAGTTTAGTGGATGTTTTTACATAGGATGTCATCAATAGAATGATACTGAACCCTCGGAATGAAAACTATGACTTTCG
>CAZDYD010000135.1:0-2504 GCA_964509715.1 uncultured Chitinophagales bacterium | reverse complement strand
GGAAACATCGCACTCAAGTATAATCCGGATGATATAAAAATTTCTTCATTCTTTTGAATAGACAGGAATCGATCTGATATATCGTAATTGATGGTGTTGTAATTCGTAAAAGCACCATAGTTTAATCGTACCGACTGTATATAATGTGTAAGATTGACATCTACATGAGATTTTAAGACCGAAGAGAATCGTTTGCCCATTTCATTGTTGGAGTTTCCTGTCTCATTATTGAAATATGTGACTCCAAAATTGATATCCATATGACCCACGTTGCCATCTGGTGAAACCAATGCACAACGCCCACCTGATACAATATTTTGCCACTTGAAATAATCTCCTCCTGAATAGTCGAGCTGACCACGGTCGTAGGTTCTCAGGAAATTTGCAGAGCATCCTAAATTTCCATCGATCATGCTGTACTTGATGATCTGGTTATCGAATTTAAGTGGTTGTTGTTCATTTAGGAAATGTGGACTTGATTGTTCGATCATTGAATTTCGGAATGATGCCCAAACAGTACTCTTACCCTTAGTGACTGGGCTTTCGATAAATATGTCTGTTACAAAAGGACTGGCCGATACTGCCCAACCAGAGTTGTGCAGATTACCGTTTCTAAGTTTGACATCCATAATGGCTGATGTCGATTGGCTGTATCGCGCATTGAAACCACCAGCATAAAAATCGGCAGAGGCTAGTACATCCTCTGGAAATACCGAAAAAAAACCAACGATATGAAATGGTTGATAAATCTGTAACCCATCTACAAGGTATCTGTTTTCAGTTGATGATCCACCTCTTACAAAAAGTTGTCCGCCTCTGTCACCTGCAGCAACTACACCCGGTAGGGTTTGTAAATAGTTAACAAGGTCTGCATTGGCTGATGGTGCCGGTGCTCTTCGGAGTTGTTCTGGCGAAATTTTGATTTGACCGGGGGCGACATCCCTTTGTCTTTCTGCGGCAATAACCAATGTTTCCAATTCTGTGGAGATAGGCTTCAGAGCTACATTCACAACTTGGGTCGGGCTAACTGATTCTAGTTCGATCAAAGATTGATGTTCTTCAAATCCAAGGAAGCTTATTACAAGTGAGTAAGTTCCCGTTTCTAATCGTCCAATCTGATAGAATCCATTATTGTCGGTTCTTGTCCCTCTATACAATTCTCCTGTTGGTTGGTGCTTGAGCAATACGGTAGCATGACTGATAGTCTGTCCGGTGCGATAATCGGTAACTACACCTCTTAGACTGATCTGTTGGGCAAACAAATTGACATGTACACATACAATAAAGCCAACGAGTAAGAATTGTAGTTTTATTATCAAATTGGACATATAGCAGATGAATCAGGTGAAATATCCATTTTGCGTCTTGCGATACCTGCGACAAATCCCGTACCATTCACGACATTGCTTGAGTTGATGGGTAACGTTGCCTCTTCCCGTGTGAGTCCTCGTAAATTGGGGTATGATTCGTTCGCGCTTGTGATTACAAATTGTCGGTAAAGTACCCTGCGAGTTGTACCCGGTATTTGCGAAAAGCCTATATTCGCACGGTTGTTGACGAGCACTTCGTATCCATTGATACCGTATCGGATATTCTGAAGTTCGTTGACATGGACTTTATCCCTGTAGCACCCATCTACCGAAAAAACTCCAATAGTATAGATGGTCTCCGCGTGCACAATGGAATCTTTCTTCGCTACGGTTCCGGATATGATCCCTCTCTCCAATGTGAGGTCGTATGAAATCGTAGGAATCGGAAGTATGTCGGGCAAGGTCACAATGACCTCACTTTTGGCATCCTGATCATTTAAAGCTGTAATATGATAGATTGAATTAGGCTCCAGTTGATCCACATGGTAGTAGTTGCGTACAAAAACATTCTCGCTGAGCCCCCTATGTTCATGAGGCAGTTCCTGAAATCCATCCTCTGTAATTTTCTTAAAACGGACCGTGGCTTTGGTGAACGCAGTATCGGATGGAATCAGGGTTCTTTCGATGGGCATGACTCTAATAAAACTTGTATCAGCATGAATGTCCAATTGTCCATTCATACTGAATACATAAGGGTGATCGCTATCTAAAGGATCAAAAGTTTTATTGCACCCTTGTGATCCTAAAACAATTAGTACTACGATTAATGATATATGGTGCTTGGATATCAATTGATAATACCTGAGTGTAGGTTTAATCTTCAAAGTATAATAAATGTGCACTTTGGCAAATATTATCATTAAAAAGATATGTTACTTTAATTTCTACATAATCAACTTCAAGCTTATAAAATCGGGCGTAGCCACCAAAATCATATTCTAATGTAGTAGTAACAGAATTATTAGACTCCCATGATGTCGGAATTATTGACAATGGGAAAATAGTTTCATCTTTAAAATGAACAGAAATCGCATGACCTAAATCTACAGCAACAAAATTTAAACTGGAAAAACTCAAACAAGAAATAGATTGTTCAGATTTTGGTGCATAGCCAAATACAGAAGATATGACGAT
>CAZDYD010000134.1:0-2667 GCA_964509715.1 uncultured Chitinophagales bacterium | reverse complement strand
CGTGAGGGTGGACGTACCGTAGGTGCAGGTGTCGTAACTAAAATTCTGAAGTAATTCAGTAACTAGTACGGGCGTAGCTCAATTGGTAGAGTAGCGGTCTCCAAAACCGTTGGCTGGGGGTTCGAGTCCCTCCGCCCGTGCAACTTAAGGAAACATATGAGTAAGGTTACTGAATATTTCGAAAACGTTAGAAAAGAGATGAACAAAGTCACTTGGCCAACTCAAAAAGAGTTGGTTGACAATACGACTGTGGTCATGGTCTTTTCAATCGTTGTATCATTGTTCATCTTCGGGATTGACAATGTGTACAGCACCATATTAGAATTTATATTCAAATAATGAGTACCGAAGTACATAAATGGTATGTAGTTCGCTGTTTTTCAGGACATGAAAAAAAGGTCCGTGAATACTTGTCGCAAGAGACCCGTGAATTGGGGCTTGAAGACAAAATCAGCGACATCCTGGTTCCAACAGAAACAGTAGTTGAGATCAGGGGTGGCAAGAAAAGAACTCGGGAGAAGAATTTCTTTCCGGGTTATTTACTTGTGAATGCTATTTATGATGATGCGGTAAACGATTTGATTTCGAATGCTCCGTCGGTTCTTGGTTTTTTGAAGAACGACAAAGAGAACAAGAAGCCTACTCCTTTGAGACAAGATGAAGTTGACCGTATCATTGGCCATGTTAAGACGAATAAAGAACAACTTGCCAGTGGCGGACTCATTCAGATTCCTTACAAAGTAGGAGATATCATTAAAGTGGTCGATGGACCCTTCAAAGATTTTGATGGTACAGTTGAGGAAATATATCCAGACAAGCTCAAGTTACGCGTATTAGTGAGCATCTTTGGACGTAAAACACCGGTTGAAGTTGATGTAAATCAGGTTGAACCAGAAGAATAAACAGTGAAATAGCTGTACCCGAATTGATTAGATAACATTTCAAGAAAAGAAAAAATGGCAAAGAAAGTCCAAAAACTAATTAAGCTGCAGATCATCGCCGGTCAGGCGAATCCAGCACCACCAGTAGGAC
Source organism: uncultured Chitinophagales bacterium (assembly GCA_964509715.1). Classification (GTDB taxonomy): domain Bacteria; phylum Bacteroidota; class Rhodothermia; order Balneolales; family HLUCCA01; genus UBA11400. The sequence continues at coordinate 1,635 of CAZDYD010000134.1, read as the reverse complement.
CTGCATTGGGTCAGGCTGGGGTAAACATCATGGAATTCTGCAAGGCATTTAATGCCCGGACACAGGACAAAACAGGTACAGTTACCCCTGTAGTGATTACTGTTTATACAGACAAATCATTTACATTTGTAACCAAGACTCCACCAGCTCCAGTTTTGCTTAAGAAAGTCGCAAATCTAAAATCTGGATCAGGCGAACCAAACAGAAATAAAGTTGGTACAGTAACCTGGTCACAATGCCTGGAAATTGCGAAGGAAAAACTTCCTGATATGAACGCTTACGACGAAGTTTCCGGTGCTGAAATGATTGCCGGAACCGCAAGATCTATGGGTTTGCGTGTAGACAGAAGCAAATAAGTATTTTATATAATTAGTTAAAAAAATGGCGAAGCACGGTAAAAAATATGCAGATGCAGTGAAGTTGGTTCAACCTGGTGTAGAATATACACTGGCTGACGCAGCTGAGCTCGTTAAAAAAACCTCCACTACCAAATTTGATTCATCGGTAGATGTTGACATCCGATTGGGTGTTGATCCACGACACGCAGACCAAATGGTCCGTGGTACGGTGTCTCTTCCACATGGTATTGGTAAAAGTGTTCGCGTACTTGCATTGGTAAATCCTGCCAAACAACAAGAAGCTCGTGACGCAGGTGCAGATCATGTCGGTCTCGACGACTATCTGGAAAAAATTGAATCTGGTTGGACAGACATCGATGTTATCATTGCTACCCCAGACGTAATGGGTAAGCTTGGTAAACTTGGTAGAGTATTAGGTCCAAGAGGATTGATGCCAAACCCAAAAAGTGGTACAGTTACAATGGATGTAGCTAATGCTATCAATGAAGTCAAGGCTGGTAAGATTGACTTTAGGGTTGACAAATATGGTATTCTTCATACATCTGTGGGTAAAGTTAGCTTCGATGCTGATAAACTCAAGGAAAATGCAGATGCCTTCATACAAACAGTAATTAAGCTAAAACCATCAAGTGCAAAAGGTACATACATCAAAAGTGTATTCATCAGCACGACCATGGGACCAAGTATTCCTGTTTCCCGAGTTGGATTTCAGTAATATTTAAGGTAAAAGGATTAAAGCACAACAGAAATGGCAACTAAAGAACAAAAACAAGCAGTTATCGATGAGTTGGTTGATATTCTCAACAACAATGAAGCTGTGTATCTGACAAACTATAAAGGAATGTCGGTAGCTCAGATCAGTGAACTGCGTAAAGAATTCAGAAAAAGTGGGATTACCTACCGGGTATTCAAGAACAAACTCGTAATGAAAGCCATGGATTCCATCGGTGGTTACGAGTCAGTTTATCCACATCTTGAGGAACAAACTGCTTTTGCATTTATGAGCGGTGACGCTGCACGTCCGGCAAAAGTTCTCAAAGAGTTTCTCAAAAAAGGTGACAAGCCCGAGTTCAAAGCTGCCATTATCGAAAAAGCGTTGTTTGGCAGCAACCAGCTTGATGTGCTGTCTACAATGAAGACTAAGGATGAGGTGATCGGCGATATCATAGGATTGTTGTTGTCACCTGTATCGAACATTGTTGGTGCACTTCAGTCTCAAGGCTCAACTATCGTTGGTGCTATTCAGACGATTGCTGATAAAGAAAATTAATACTAA
>CAZDYD010000133.1:0-2844 GCA_964509715.1 uncultured Chitinophagales bacterium | reverse complement strand
TAGATCACTACAGAATCATGTGTGCAACGGGTGAAGTATGCTGTTACAAGTATAATATTTAGGATTTTACAACTCGTTTGATTTAGTCAAATGAATGATTCCATATTTCAACCTGTGATATCTGTAACATTATCCCGGGAATCTGTAAGCGTTCTTTTTCTGAATCTTAGTACTATTTATTACAATGAATACCACACATAGTTTGAATTTTGTTTTGAGTTTACTGATGTCATCCCAGGCATATAACTAAGAATTGTAACAAATATGCCGAATCCATGTCTTTAATTAACCCTCTTTTAGTACATACACCCCAAATCTGGCCACAACAACATGGGACCCGATTGTACATTAGATACATGTTGAGTCTTCGCTGCAAATCCATTGCGAATAGTGAATTGATAAAATCCGGGATTCGATACTCTATTTTACCATATGGAGCCATAGAGTTTCATGATGAGAACTCCAAAAATACTATTCTTGAGCTCAAAGCAAATTTATTAAAATCAGGAATGGAGTTACTTGATGTACATGAAAGTATGCTGGTTGATAAGATTATTGGTACCATCATCGAAGTAATACACTGCTTTGATGAGCTACCTCGACTTACATATTCTGAAATCATTGCAAAGAATTTCGGAGAGACGAATGAGTCGATTTTGAAAATTTTCTCGGAGATAGTGGGATTATCAGTAATCCAGTTTATTGTTATTCAGAAAGTTGAAAGAATAAAGGAACTGCTATTATATGATGACATACCTTTATCAAAAATTACGGTACTGTTAAAATACAAGAGCGACCAACACCTAATCGCTCAGTTCAAAAAATCGACTGGTCTAACTCCCGACTATTACAGACGACTAAAAAGTGAACGTCAGAAATTGGCATCCAAATTCGATGATCATACTTTGGCAACCTGAACCTGAGGTTGTCCGTTGTATTAAGGTAAATATTCAAAAGCTTATCAAAGTGAATGTTTATCGTATCTGTCAAATGTGTAACCTCTATGAGGTATTGTGTAACTACTTTGGATTCGGTAATGATGATATTAAAGGGTGATAATTACTTCACTCAAATACACGATAAGCGAAATTTTTTAAGGCCTCTATATGAAAAAGAATTACTACCCGATTGCAATACTATTATTTGCAGTCACAATAACCCTGTCGGCATGTTCAACATCCCGAATGCAAAAATCTCAGGAAGTCCAGTCAACTATGCAGTCGGTCGATAACGATATCAAACTGATCATTGTCCAATTAGACGCAATTGGTGCATCTCTGGATGAGCTCACAAAACCCGGTCAAGCGGACGTAAAAAAAGCATTGAATGTGTACTCAGACAATGTCTCCAAAATTGAAAAAATGGAAAAAACATTTTCTAAGGATGCCGATAAAATGGACAAAAGTGGCAAGGCCTACTTTGAGTCATGGCATAAAGAGAAAAATCAGTATGACAATTCTGAAATTCAACAACGCAGCGATGAACGCCGAGCTGCACTTGGTAAAATCTATGACAGAATTGCCCAAAATAATGTTGGTGTAAAGGAAGCGTTCAGGATCTATGTTTCTGATGTAAATGAAATAAACAGTTTTATTTCCAACGATCTAACCAGTAAAGGGATCTCATCTATAGCATCACTATCTGATAAAACCGTTGAGAACGGTCGTCAACTGAAATCGGCGTTATCCGATCTACAATCTGCCATTGAAGATGCAAGGGCAGAAATGACACAAAGTGGTATATCAATAAACTGATATCAAGTTCCATAGTGAGCTCCGGAGGAAACTCCTGGGCTCATAATGGTTCCATCTACACCGATTATTCGTCCGGTTCAGAGTAACGAATCAATAGACAACAAAAATTCATCAAGTCAAAGAATATGATAAAACATCAATCCACATTCATTATACCTGCAATTTTAGCAGTCGCGTTATTATTATCGGGTTGTACCACTTGGAGCAAAACAGCCAAAGGCACAGTCATTGGGACTGGAGCAGGTGCAGCAGTTGGAGCTGTCATTGGGAAAACGCTTGGTAACACAGCAGCCGGTGCGATTGCAGGAGCCGTCGTAGGTGGAACCGTTGGCGCCATCATTGGGCGCAACATGGATCAAAAAGCGGCCGAATTAAAACGTGAAATGGATGGAGTAACTATACAACGTGTTGAAGAAGGAATTGCTGTAAGTTTTGATAGTGGGTTACTTTTTGACTTCGACTCATCCAATCTAAGGCCGGTTGGATACGACAATCTCCGAAAGCTCTCAACCATCTTAAAACGAGACAACGACACCATCCTGATGATCGTAGGTCACACAGATTCAAGTGGGGATGAAAACTACAATCTGAGATTGAGTGAACGACGTGCGCAATCGGCTAAAGCATTCTTGGAATCGCAGGGATTACCATCCTCAAGAATTCAGACTACTGGTAGAGGAGAATTAGAGCCAATCGGTGATAATGCTACAGATGCTGGTCGACAAAAAAATCGAAGAATTGAAGTGGCAATATTCGCGAGTCCTGAGTATGTGAACAGACTTCAGGCAAATAACTAACTAGCGCTGCGGGACAAGAACCCGCGGAATCGATCCCTCAAAGCTACCCAATCCCATGACAACACCGGCGCCCGCCGGTGAGAGGATTCTTGAAGTCAATAGATATTACCTGAAAATCTTTGCTCATGATGATAAATTCTATGTAAATACTATGTATTGATTTTCAGATAATATAAACAAAAAAGGCGTTTCTCGGTAAAAAGAAACGCCTAAAATGCTGATTATTAATCTATTATGCAGTGAGCGAGAAACGGGACTCGAACCCGCGACCCCAACCTTGGCAAGGTTGTGCT
>CAZDYD010000132.1:0-3006 GCA_964509715.1 uncultured Chitinophagales bacterium | reverse complement strand
GCAAAGATGTTCAGACGCCGGTAGCGTCAACATGAGATCAGAATCAGCCCGCTGGCAGTGAAATGACGATAGAATGTGACAACCAAGAATTAACCGTTACAATCTACGGTCAGGAAGTAATACGTCCTATTGACTTTTTCCTTTTAAAAGATGTTACAGTGTAAACCTCTACGCTATTTTAACTTTATTAATAAATAGATCTATACTTCTTTTGGATTCCATGGGTTTATTAGTCGATCAAAACCGCCAACTGGCTTGGAACTCGGTTCAACAAACTACGTTCTTTTATTATTATACTAGACTAAACCACTCAGATTGGGTGTATATGAAATATTAACACTTTAAGAATAATTAACAGATCAGGTAACTGAGTTTTAACAAGTAGTACGATATTTTTGTTCATAGTTCATTGATACAGGTCTACAATTACTGGATATTTGCCCTTAAGCAACGTGAATTTTTAACCAAACAGATTGACATTAACTCTCTGACCTACTTCCAAAATATTAGTATACTGTCAGACTACTTCAAAAATTCTTTATCAACTCCATGGATTCACAAAAAACAAACTCACTTCCTGAACCTGATATGGGTGTAGGTTGTTACGTTATCTTAGGGTTTATCTTCGCTTCAATAATAGCGGGTATTGCCGGATACGCTTTAAGAAATGTATTGGGTGAATCAGATATTACCTCAATTCTGAGTGAACTACTCCTTATCGTATTTTTGTCACTGGTTGTAATTGCCGTGATGTATGCTTTCAATATTTCCCCAAGATTGTTGATGGGTAACTGGAAAAGCTTAACTTCTGTTTGGTATCTACTGGCAGGTGCACCGATACTTATATTGACTTCCGTGGCAACAACCTTGCTCACTCTAATGATCTCAGGGTATTTTAGTCCAGCATATTTTGATGCCTTCTCAGAACAAGGGACATTCTACTGGCCAATCGAACCTTTCATTATCAAGGTGATACTCCTGCTTAATTTAATATTGTTTGGCCCCATCCTTGAAGAGGTTGTTTTTCGTGGGATGTTGCTTCAATATTGGGCTTCTATGTGGGGTAAAACCAGTGCCCTCGTCATTACAAGTGCAATATTTGCGTTTTTGCACCCAAATATTCTCGGTGCATTTATACTGGGCATGGTTTATGGCCTGGTCTATTTAAAAACAGGCTCACTTATATTGGTTATAGCCATGCACATCCTGAATAATGTTCTGGCTCTGTTCGTGATAACTTCTCTTTCAAAAATATTTCCGGTTCATTCACACGAGCTACTTATGGACCAATTAACACCAGTTTTAGCATTGTCTCTGATCGCATTTGGTTTACTGGCAATCTTTATAAAGCATGTTCTAAAGCTGAGGAACAATTCAATAAACTTTCAAAGCAAGTAGGCTAAATGGCCTGAATATTTTCTTGAACTGTAACGGTCCTGCAAATAAGCGGTACGTCTAAGTACTTAAATATAAGAAACAAAACGAATACACATCCGCTTGATTTGCATTGCTATGTAACAAAACTTACCTCGGATACTGTCTCTTATAGTTCGAATAATTCGAATAGTTCGTATATTGTACGAAATTCAACAAACCTATATCGCCATGGCAAATCCAACGACTACTGACCAAGACCTTGCAAAACGTTCTCTGAAGAGTTTTCGCAAACTTTCAAAGCTTTACAAAAACAACGCGAAATCCATTGAATTTGCTGTTAAAGAGGATGGAATGGCTTTTCAACTCCCTGTTTCTGCTTTAGACAGCATCGAAACCATTCTGAAAAACCTTGCCGAGGGCAAACATTCCGAAATTCTCAGCGAGAATCAATATCTGACCACGCAACAAGCCGCCGATTATCTTGATGTTTCGCGACCTTTCGTTGTTCGCTTATTGGAAGCTGGTAAGCTACCCTTTAAAACTGTAGGTCGCCACCGCCGAGTGCTGTTCTCCGAGCTGAAACACTATGAGGAAAAGCAGCAACAAATCGCCCTGCAAAAGCTGAAAAAACTCTCCGAAGAGTCCCAACTTCTGAATTTGTACTAAAACCTCATGCGTAAGATTGTTGTTCTGGACGCATGTGTATTGTATTCGGCACCCCTTCGCGATTTTCTACTTTATTTGGCACAGCAGAAACTCTACAAACCCCGCTGGAGTGATCGGATCAACGACGAATGGATTCGAAATGTGCTCAAAAAACGCCCAGATTTAAACGAGCGTAGTTTTGACAAACTTCGTTTTATGATGAATGACACATTTCCACGAGCTAATGTCAAAGGATTTGAGCAGTTTTCAAAAGGTTTATACTTGCCTGATGCTGATGATATTCATGTTTTGGCTGCAGCGATAAAAAGTAATGCCGACTTTATCGTAACCTTTAACCTCAAGGATTTCCCTTCCAAAGAATTGGCAAAACATGGCCTAAAAGTGGTACATCCCGATGAATTTCTGATGTCACTAATCGAAGAGTTCCCTGTTAAAGCTAACCAAGCTTTTTTAAACCAAATAGAACATCTGAGAAACCCGCAAATTACTGCTGGAGAAATACTGGAAAAGTTTAGAAAATCCAATCTGAAGAACACTGCCAAACTTCTCGAAAACCTGCTTTAGCAGCATCATTTTGTTACATAACGGCCTTTGGTTTAATCGGTGAGCCTATTGGACAAGTTAAAGACTTTGCCCTTTTTAGCAAACTTTGTGCAAAGCATCGCCCGGTAGGCGAGTCCGCATGATACGAAGTACCGCGAAGCGAACCAGCGGTCGCGAAGCGAAACCATTGATCTTTCCTAAAAGGATGTCCTGCCCTAGATTGTAATTCACAACAATCACCAAACCCAGGGAGGACATCATGATCCACGTAGGAATCGATTTTCACTCACGTAATATGACACTTGCCGCTGTAAATAACAACGGTGAACTCATAGCACATATCCGACAGGTCCAGCACACGAATTCTACAACAAGATCAAACGAAGAAGCGGAAAGCAGATAGCGCGTACCGTCGTGGCC
>CAZDYD010000131.1:0-3128 GCA_964509715.1 uncultured Chitinophagales bacterium | reverse complement strand
TGCAGCTTTCTCGTACTCAACACCACCATACCATGCAATGAAGAATTCCATGATATATGCAAATCCTACCATATTACCAGTTACCAAGATAATGATATTCATTTTCTCGATGTGGTTGATGGTCATGATGTCCTGGAGTCCGTATATCTTCCTGGTTATGAGCATGAGTGTCATAACCATCGCAAATCCGGAGAATACCGCACCAGCTACGAAGTAAGGTGGAAAGATCGTTGTGTGCCATCCAGGTACGATTGACACCGCAAAGTCGAAGGATACGATGGTATGTACAGAAAGTACAAGAGGAGTAGCAAGTCCTGCGAGAATCATGTATGCCTTCTCATAATGTTGCCACTGACGGTTTCCACCTGTCCATCCAAGTGCAAAAAATCCATAGACTTTGGCACCGAGCTTACTTTTGACACGGTCGCGTAATGTAGCAAAATCAGGTACCAAACCAACATACCAGAACAACAGCGAAACGGTAAAGTATGTACCTACTGCAAAAACATCCCATAAAAGCGGGGAGTTAAAGTTCGGCCACATTTGCATCTGGTTTGGAAGTGGGAATACCCAATAGATGACCCAGATACGTCCGACGTGAACCGCGGGGAAGATACCCGCACACATTACGGCGAAAATCGTCATTGCTTCTGCGAATCGGTTGATCGCGGTTCTCCAACCTTGTCTGAACAAGAAGAGGATCGCAGAGATCAATGTACCGGCGTGACCTATACCGACCCACCATACAAAGTTAACGATTGCCCAACCCCATCCGACCGGGTTATTTAGACCCCAGACACCGGTACCTTCCCAAATCAGGTAAGCCAGCATTGCCAGTAAAAGTCCTAATAGTGCATTTGAAATAGCAAATGCTATATACCACCACTTTGGGGCGGGAGTTTCCACTATATCACCAACTAATCGGGTTATGCTTCCGAAAGTGTGGTTACCTTGTACCAGTTCTGGTTCGGGTATATAGGTTAGTTTTTGACTCATCTGAAATAATATTTCTTAGGTTAATTCCGTTTTGGTCAGGCTAATTTCTCGTGTGGATTTCTGATTTTGGCCAGATATGATGTTCGTGGCCTGATATTCAGTTCTTCCAGCAACAGATAGTTTCTTTCATTTGCCTTGGTTCTCGAGACAATACTTGATTTATCTGTCAAGTCACCGAAAGTGATGGCATCTGCAGGACAAGCTTGCTGACATGCGGTTTTCACGCTGCCGTCTTTTGGCTTGATTGAATTACCTGTATCCAGTTTTGTCTGGATTTTCGCACGACTGATTCTTTGAACACAGTAGGTACATTTTTCCATGACACCACGGAATCGGATGGATACATCTGGATTCATTGCCATTTGTACTACTTCAGGGTCATCTCCACCAGTGAGGAACTCAATCGGGTAGTTGAAGAAATTGAACCTACGTACTTTGAAGGGACAGTTGTTGGCACAGTAACGTGTACCGATACAACGGTTATAGGTCATCTGGTTCAAGCCATCATCACTATGTGTCGTTGCTGCGACCGGACAAACTTGTTCGCACGGAGCAAGCTCACATTGCATACATGGAATCGGTTGATGCACAATCTTTGGATTACCATTCACATCTCCGTTGAAATAACGGTCTGTTCGTATCCAATGCATCTCACGACCACGTCGAACTTCTCTCTTACCAATTACAGGAATGTTATTTTCTGCCTGACATGCGATAGTACAAACACCGCAACCGATACATGATGTCAGGTCAATGGCCATTCCCCATTGGGGTTCTCTTTCGGGATAGGTCTGTTCGCTGAACAGTGATATCGCATGCTCATAACCTTCTTTACGACCTGGCACATAGACCATGTCTGCAGCGAATCTTGGATCATTTCTGTACTCACTTAAAGAAGCTTCACGTACAAAAGGTCGACCTTCCATGCTGTGGTGGTCCTGAGTGGTTGCGATCTCATATCGTTTACCGGTTCTGCTTACACTTGCAGTACGCGAGAAAAGTGGATTAGATGAACCAACAACACTCCAACTGTTGAATCCAACACCATTGGCTACTCGACCGATATCATTTCTACCAAAACCAGTAGTAATGGTTACAGCGTTGTCTGCATGTCCCGGTAATACCCAGGCTGCCATTTCAACCGATCGACCTTGTATCTCAATGTTTACGAGTTCATACATGTAGTCACCAAATTTCCTTGCTCTGAGTCCAAGCGACTCTGCGGTAACAGGACTCATGAGTGCAACGGCATCCCAAGTAATCTTGGTAATTGGATCAGGTAACTCCATGAGCCAGCCATTATTGGCAAATCTACCATCAAATAGTGTTGCACTTGGTTTGACAGTGACTTCCAACTCATTTCCGGCAACAGTTACGTTCGCAAATGAACCAGAAATTGTTGTCGAAAAACCAGAGTTGATCGAAACATTGGAATCACGGAAGGTGTATCCTTTGAGTAAGCCATCATGAAGAACAGATCTCCATTGATTGTTGCTCATATTTCCAACAAGTAGTCCCAATGATGACTTGACTTCTTCCATTGCATTGATTTCAGAACCCGTAGCAATGGCACCAAGTACCTCTATTTCACTTTTACCGTTAAACAAAGGCTGAATCATAGGCTGAATCACGGAAGGAACGCCTGTAAAATCGTATCCATCACCCCAATACTCAAGAAAACTTGCACGATTGATGTGCCATTTACAAACCTTGGATGTTTCATCAAAATGGTTTGCCAGATGGGCTGTGAAAGGAACTTTTGATAATGCATCGGCTACGTTAAGATCGGCTGGAGCGGTAAATACGGGATTGGTCCCCAATAAAATCACGGCATCGACGGCACCGGATGACATTTCAGCGACGGCCGATTTGAATGCCTCATGTTGATTAGCGTCATCCACATGTGGTAATTCAAGGTATTTGACAGTCTGACCTGAATTACCCGCAGCTGTGTTGATTGCTGCAACAACCGCGTGTGTTTCGGCGTCATGGTCTGCACCAGCCAACAAAACGGAAGTACCTTGATTGTTAAGAATCTCTTCAGCAAGTACACTCACCCACTCATGTTGAGAGAAGGAGTTTGTGTAGCCATTGAAAGCTGAAAGTTCACTGAAAGATGAAGCAAGTTTTCC
>CAZDYD010000130.1:0-3162 GCA_964509715.1 uncultured Chitinophagales bacterium | reverse complement strand
ACCGTGATGTGTTGGGACATATATGAGAAGAAAATCGCATGGTAGAAATAAAAAACGCTATTGAGGTAGGAGAAGAACTATAACCCTGTAATACAATGCGGGATAAGGCTTAATTGGGGCTAACTTCCACTGGACCGCGAACGGTGAGGCATGTTATAGCCAATCAAAGATTCAAATCCCTAGGTTATTGTTAATAGTTATTGTCTTAACCTATAATCCTCAATAGCGATTAACTTGAGTGTAATATGCAAAATCTACGGCTTAATTTCACCTAAAAGTTGGTGAATTCTTGCAGAAATCGTCTCGGCTTGTTCGGTTGTGAGTCCTTGAGTACTGTTTTCGTTCGCTTTACGCTGTTGTGAGAAAAGTTCTTCGGCTATACTCAGACTGGCAAGTACCATGATGGTCTGCTCAGGATGCGTGCTAAGTTCTCTTTTAAAAAGTTGGAATCGGTTATCTACATATTCCGCAATCTGAATCATGAGCTCCTCTTCGCCTTCCTGAACCTTTAGAGGATAAGATTTGCCCAATACATTTACACGGATAGAATTCATGCTGTCCCCAGAAGATTATCGATTCGCTTGATATAGGTTCCAATCTGATTGCGTAGTGCAATGCGATCAACTTCACTTAGATGATCAGTGGAGACTCCAGATCCGGTGCGAGATTCCTTGAGTTCCGCTTCCAATTCCTGAATCCGGTTGGTCAGTTTCAGATTATCGGCACGTAATTCATTACACGCCCCTTCGAGTTGGTCCAGGGCATGTTGTAATTCATCGTAATATGACCGTTTCACGGACTGCACGTGGTGGTTGATATGATTTTATTAACCGTTTTACGACCGCAATTGAGCTCCAAATTGTTTCTCAAGCCTTTTTACAGTCTTCCCAATAATACTATCGACATCTTTAATAGTCAATGTTTTGGACTCGTCAACAAATTTTAATCTGAAAGCGATGCTTTTTTTGTCCGTTCCAATTGATTTTCCTTCAAAAAGGTCAAAAATGGAAATAGACTTAAGCAGGGAAGTGCCTGTCTGACGTATGATGTTCGTCATATCCCCGGCGTCAACGTTACTATCGACTACGATCGCCAGATCAAATTCCACACCAGGAAATTTTGGAACCGGGGAGTACTTGAGTGCATCAAGTTTTTCAGCAGCCTCCTGTACATGGGTCAGCGACAACTCTGCACAATAAAGTGATTCGTTTGTGTCGAAAATCTTTTTCTGGTTACCTGGTAGCACCAAAAGCTCACCAATGATTTGATTGTCGAGCTTGTATACCAATTTCTGATCCGAAACCCGTTCGGTGGTAACTGCATCCGATAATTTAAGATCGGAAAATAGACGATCAACGGCACCCTTGACATCGAATACTGAATATGAAATTTCTTTTCGGTTCCAGTTCTGTTCAGTATGTTTACCTCCGACACCAAACAAAATATGGGTTACCTCACGCACACCTTTATGGTACGTCCCGGTTTCAGACCGGGTAAACACGTTTCCTATTTCAAAAAAAGCGACGCTGTTGGCATCCCTGTTGAAATTATAGGCTGCGGCACGGATAAACCCCGGAATCAGGGATGGCCGCATAACGGCGGTGTCTTTGGAGATCGGGTTCAACGTTGGAATGAGTTCGGCGGGATCGGCGAACAATTCAGCAACCTGCACCGGTAACAGGGAGTTGGCGTAGATTTCCCTGAATCCCATATCGGCCGCAAGATGTCGAACCCTTTCCTGGAAATTTTCTCTGAAGGACAACGGTTCGGGGCGGGAGAATTTGATGTACTCGGGATTTGGGATCTTGTTGTAATCAAAGATTCTGGCTACTTCCTCAATCAGATCGATTTCGGTGGTAACATCTGGACGAAACGTTGGAACCACGCACTCAAGTACATCTCCACCATTCTTTTTGACATCGAACTCTAGTGATTTCAGGATAGAAACGGCTTGGTTCTGGGTGAATTCCATCCCAATTATTTTGTTCAAACGACTTAACCGAAGATCGATCTGCTTCGGTTCGGTGACTACAGGGTGGACATCAATATGTCCGTTCTCGATGGTTCCCCCGGACAGATCGGCAATGATTTCGGCGCAACGACGTGCGGCGGCATAGGTAATATTAGGATCAATACCTCGTTCAAAGCGATAACTGGAGTCTGTTTGAAGTCCGACTGCTTTAGAAGTTTTTCGAACACCGATCGGCTCAAAGTAAGCGCTCTCCAAAAACACATTCTTGGTTTCATCGGAAATCTCACTATTCATTCCACCCATGATTCCGGCCAAGGCCACTGGGGTGTTGCCATCACAAATGAACAGGCTCTTTGCCGGGATTTCACGTTCCTGTTCATCAAGTGTGGTAAATTTTACAGGCTGATCGAAACTTTGAACCACAATTTTCCCTGATTTCAATAAATCGAAATCGAAAGCGTGTAATGGTTGTCCCAACTCATGCAGTACGAAGTTCGTAGCATCTACGATGTTGTTTATAGGGCGGAGACCAATGTTTTTGAGTCGGTTCTGAAGCCATTCAGGGGACTCCTTAACGGTAACATTTCGGATCAACATTCCGACATAGCGATGGCATTTATCGGTATCTACGATTTCTACTGTCACATTGGCGTTGAGGTCGTTTGACGGGTGCGATCCAGTGCTTTTGAATGGCTTTTTAAGATTTTTATTGAGCACAGCGGCTAAATCACGTGCCACACCCAAATGACAACTTGCATCGGGACGGTTTGGAGTCAGGCCGATTTCAAAAACAAAGTCCACATTGGTTGAAATGATCTGGCTGATTGGAGTCCCGGCGGAATGCTGATCACTCAGGATCATGATTCCGCTATGATCATTTCCAATTCCCAATTCGTCCTCTGCACAGATCATTCCCTCTGAAACTTCGCCACGGATTTTGGACTTTCGAATGACCAAATTGGATCCATCGGGTAATTGGAGGGGAAGCTCCGTACCAACGGTTGCTACAGCCACGGTTTGTCCCGCAGCTACATTTGGTGCACCGCAGACGATCTGAACGGTTTCGCTACCTGTGTTTACGGTACAGACGCTGAGTTTATCTGCATTCGGATGCTTCTCACAAGTCATGACTTTTCCGACAACAACGCCTTCAAGGCTGGAGCCTGTACGGACAACCTCCTCGACTTCCA
>CAZDYD010000129.1:0-3236 GCA_964509715.1 uncultured Chitinophagales bacterium | reverse complement strand
ATATAATTTTTTTTCTATCAAGGATGAGGTGTCGATCGATTTTCGGGCTGCCAATCTGAAATCCGCTACCGTCCGGGAATTGAATGACAATGTGTTTCAATTTGATGGATCCGATATCCTGAAAACGATAGTCCTCTATGGAGCTAATGCTTCAGGAAAAAGTAATGTGATCAAGGCGATCCGTTTCTGTAATGCGATGGTGTTTGAGTCTCATATGCATAACGAAAACACGGTTTTCAATTTTAAGCCGTTCAAGTTCGATGGATTTACGAGCAAACCCAGCTCCTATTTCATCCGATTTGTTTCGAAGGATATCGAGTACGAGTATGCGTTCAGTCTGACACAGAATCAAATTCTGACCGAGAGTCTGTCTTATTATCCAAAGGGACGCATAAAGGAGATTTTCACTCGCGATGAAACAAAGGGTTCGTCCAAGAGCGAGATTTACACCTTCGGAGATGTGATCCGAAGACCTATGGATGTTGCAGAAAGTACATCCAACAAGACGCTCTTCATCAGCCGAGCCAGCCAAATGGACCGCGACATTCCAAAAGAAATCTTTAACTACTTCTACTCTACTTTCATTCTACAGTATCCTGGATTTGGAAAGTCTGTGATTGAAAATCTGAGTCCAAAAACAAAGCAACAACTTATTGATGCTTTGAAAATTGCAGATAGTGATATTGTTGATGTCAAGTTTCGGTCGCTAAAGAATCCGATCAAGAACATCAATGCGAATCTGGATACTCTCACGCTGACCGTCGAGGATGTGATTGACGAAGCTATTGAAATCACGACCTATCATAAGCACAATCCGCATGTCGGATTCAACTTCTTGTCGGAGGAGTCTCAGGGTACCATCAAGTTGTTTTTCATCATGCTGGCAATCATCGATATCGTGAAGCACAACAAAATCCTGCTCATCGACGAAATTGAAGAAAGTCTGCATCCACGTATCATCGAATACATCTTTAACTTTTTCAGAGCCGGAAACCGAGCTCAGTTACTTTGTACTACGCACAATACCCGATTCCTGGATCTCAAGAAGATGCGAAAAGACCAGATCTACTTCGTCAACAAGAAACAAGACGCATCCACTGACCTATACTCGCTCGTTGATTTCAGGGATTTCCGCGACACCATGGATTTGGAAAAAGCCTATCTACAAGGTAGATTCGATGCAGTGCCATTTGTAGATGACTCCATTGAAACCATAAAATCTATTCTTCATGACCAAGAGAGCTAATGCATTTTTAACAAATCCATCATCAAATGTTCACGATTTAATTGAAGAGTTAGAAAGAGTTAGGTCGTGAAAAACATAATTAACCAATGATTCTCGATAAGCTATTTATTCACAAACTTCACGGATCAGCTTTATGGAGCCAATAATACAATCTGAGGCACGTACAAATATAGTAAGGATTTAGCCCTTACTTTCTACTGATATTTTTGAGTTATCGTAGCACAAATACACATACAATAACAACCTAATGACACTGTCAGATCAACACATACTTGAAATCAATTCCGCTGCAAAATCCTTTTTAGTTGCTCGACAACCTCCGAAACATATCCGCAAGCAACTGGATGTGGGTTATCGAATTGAAGGACAAAGTGTTTTTATTTTTGAGATTCGTCCAGCTTGGGATAATCCAGATAAAATCATTGAGATCCCTGTCGCAAAAACTACGTTTGTAAAACAAAAAGACCATTGGAAAGTGTACTGGATGCGAGCCGACCTCAAATGGCATGTATATCCGGAAGCTCCCACCGTAAAATCAGTAAATGACTTTTTTATCTTGGTCGATCGCGATGAATTTTCGTGTTTTTGGGGATGAGGGTTTAGCAAGTATTTTAATTATTTGTTTTCCAATACTTAATGAGATTATTCCTCGTTATACACTTGTATTTTACAGATTACTCAAGTATACTTTAATACTAAGGTATATTTAAAATCTCATTCACTTAACGAAGTACTCTTGTGTTAGTATCATTCGAATTAGAAAACTGGTTGTCCTTTAGGGATACTACTCGCTTTAATATGACTGCTACCCGAGAAAAGCAGCATGGCGAACGTGTACCCAGTGTTGACAAGTATCAAGCCAGAATCCTCCCTGTCGCCGCGATTTACGGGGGAAATGCTTCCGGAAAAACTAATTTCTTTCAAGCGCTGTCATTTGCAAGAACGTTTATTACTTCAGGCACTCCACTAGATAGCTTGATTCCAATCGAACCGTTTCGTTTAGATGGAGTCAGTCTGAAGAAACCTGTCCGGTTAAAGTTTGAGTTACTTATCGATGAAATCATCTACGAATACAGTTTTTCTGTCTCTCGCGAGGCAGTTCTCGAGGAAAAGCTTATTCAGATTACAAGTACCAGTGAAAAGACACTGTTTCATCGACTCGATGGCAAACCTAATTTCGATAAATCTCTGAAAAATGATAATTTTTTGAAGTTCGCCTTTAAAGGAACCAGGCCAAATCAGCTATTTCTGACAAACTCGGTTTCACAAGGTGTAGAACGATTTCAAAAGATTCATAACTGGTTCAGGAATAAACTTGAATTGGTAGCTCCAGACTCCAGGTTTGAGCCGTTTGATCAATTCCTTGATACTTCTAATCCACTAAATAGTTCTATGAGCGAGCTTCTTTACAAGCTCGATACCGGAATCGTGCGTCTCGGTAGTGAATCAATCCCGTTCGATAGCCTCAATGTACCACCTGCTTTAAAGCAGAAGATAATATCTGAGGTTAAAGAAGGTTTATCTGTTCGGTTACATTCCGAGCGACTCAACAATCGGGTGATTGTATCAAGGAAAGATGATGACTTGGTAGCGCACAAGTTAATTTCATACCATCCATCTACTGATGGAAATGACGTGAAGTTTGAAATCTATCAAGAATCAGATGGGACTCAACGTGTTATCGATCTGCTACCAGCATTTCTTGATTTGGTTTCGCATCAAGACGTAGTTTATGTCATAGACGAAATCGACAGAAGCCTCCATCCCCTTTTAATTGAACAGCTTTTGGAGCAATATCTTGACAGCTGCAACCCAAAGAGTCGGAAGCAACTGTTGTTCACCACCCACAATATGCTTCTAATGGATCAAAAGATGTTCCGTCGTGATGAAATGTGGATCACAGAGCGAAATTCACAAGGCGTCTCATCACTGACTTCATTCAGCGATTTCAGCGATATCCGTTATGACAAAGACATCCGCAAAAGCTATC
>CAZDYD010000128.1:0-3532 GCA_964509715.1 uncultured Chitinophagales bacterium | reverse complement strand
TGCTCCAGGATCGTCAAACTAATAAGCTGTCTTCATTAAAATATATATGAAGAAATCTTAATAAAACTATTGACATATTATTAAAATTCTCTTATCATTCTCTCAGAGGGCAAAAACAAGTTCCTCAGAGGAGAAAAAAATGAAAACCACTCTTAAATACTTCACGATCATGGCAACTTTAGCAATGTTCTCTACCCTGACTTACGATGTCATGGCACAGAAATCGGCAACTGCATCAATGACCATTAAAGCTTCTATTGTTGAGTCCGCCTCCCTTCAAGCCATGCCAGAAATGAAATTCAGTGATCTTACAGCAACTGCCGATGGATTCACTGCCCAAACCGAACAAGCCGCTGGATTCAGCATCAGTGGTTCTGCAAACCTCGAAGTCAATATCAGTTTCAAAGCTCCTGAGGTTTTGGTAAATGAAGATGGATCCAGTCTGTACTTCACACCAGTGATCACAGTCGGTCAGACAAGACTTGGTTCCAATGGAATGATCAGCGGACAATTCAAGCTCGACCAAATGAATCAATACGGACAAGGACAAACATCGATATGGATCGAAGGAATGATCCAAAGCGACAAAGAAGTAGCTCAAGCCAAATACAAAGGCGACTACCTGGTTAGTATTGATTATAACTAAATAAGCTGGAAGCTGGAAGCGGAGAGCGGAGAGCGGAGAGCGGATTAGACCTCACATGAAATTGAACAACGGTTATAGCCCATTTACAACAGCATAGATTTTCCTGCAAACTATAACAGGCGAAGTGAACTAGGAGTGGTTCATTCACATAAGCCGGCCCACTGAAAATGGGTCGGCTTTATTATTTTATTTTAAATTCAGTTGCTACGCCCTATTTTGATGGATCACTATTTCATCACGATTGCATAATAAAAATCTAATGTAATGAACTGGTAAAAGTAGAATTGTGATCTATTTGGATGTCATTCTTATGTAATTCTAATTTCAATTACACGTGTGGGGTCCCTAAATTCATAGTATGAGAAACTCTGTATTTATTCCGGATTTATGGATTCGCCACCCCAAAACTGCCTTTGGCGTGTGGGTACTTCCATTCTTGGTGACTTTATTACTTTTTTCAACAAATGTCCTTCATGCTCAGGCACAAAATGGTACTGTGTCCACTACTTCGAATGTCGGAGTGAGTGTATCGATCAATTCTAGTGAATCGGCGGTAGAACTCACCACGGTGACCAACATGAACCTGGGACAGATCACCCAAAATCAGGTTGAAGTGTTCGTGGATCCTTTGACAGATCCGGGTGCCGGACTTATGCGAGCGACCGGTCGACCTAATGCAAGTGTTCGGATTTCATTTCAAGCCAGTCGCGAATTGATCAGAGTGGGTGGTGGAGCGATACTCAACTTCACCTACATGATTTCGGGTAATACAATAGAAGAGCAAACAACAGCTGAATTGCTTAGAGAAGAAAACCGTGATATCAGATTGGGTCCGAGTGGTGAATACTTTTTTTGGATTGGTGGACGTATGAATCTTGAAGGTGTTGTCTTTGGGCAATATGAGGGTGAATTTACGATCGAAATTGACTATTTATAATATACTTTGTACAGACATCTACACATATTGATACTTGTTTTACTGATTCCTTTCGTGGGAGTCAGGGCTCAGGCTATTGAATTTGGTCAATATTATGATGGAGCAACACTCGAGGTGGAAGTTCCTGAATGGTGTCACCTGGACTTTGGTGAAGTAGAACTTGGCGATACAGGTACGGTCAGCATCGGTGATGTTGATCAAGGGTGCATTGAGATAACCGGGATTCGGTTTTTGGACGTTGTTGTAACGATTACCAAGCCGACACATCTGACGCTTAACGGTAATCCATGTCTGCCAGAGAATATAACCTCATGTGCAATGGTCTTAAATCTGCAGACCAGTTATAATAATCGATCCACTTTTGAGGATTACTTTTCTGCTGTATCATTTACATCAAGTACGATCACATTTCCGTTAGCTGCCCGGATGGGAGGTCCACCCGTGCCACCAACACCCAATTTTAACTTACCGGAAAACGTAAATCTTCCTACCTCAACATCGTATATCTATTTCTACGGATCTGTGGTCTCGAATATCAATAATCAGGGGGGATCGTACACAGCAAGCATTGAAATCGAAGTGGAATATTTTTGATGAGAAGACTAGTCTTCATCATATTATTTGCGGTGTTGGCAGTTCCCATGTGTGGTTATGGTCAATTTATTCAGTTATTCATGGAGATAGAGCCTGAAGTGGAAGTCCGACAGATCAGCGCCCTTCAATTTGGTGAAATCGGGTCGGTGGACTCGGTCGCTGTGAACTTCGGGGATTTGCGCATGGGTATCATGAATATCATTGGTATACGAGATCAACAAGTATCTGTCACTGTTCTGCAACCTGAGTTTCTTACGTTAGTCGGTGAAGAAGACTGTCAAACCTATGATTGTCGTATCGAAACGCGCCTAAATCTGAACTTTAGCTACATACTCAACACGGTACAGAACCTTGGAATGATTGAGGAACGATTGGGGAATGAGCAGCGTTACATCACGAGTCTGTCACCGCCCGGAGGGACAACGCAGGAAATAGTTACCCTGTATATGTTTGTCCACGGTATCGCCATAACCCGTGGAGCCAGAGCAGGGAATTATGAAGGAGATTTAATCATTACAGTCGATTATTGATTAATTCACACCTTTTGTTAATGAAATCTAATTTTATTAGGGTTAAAGTCAGCCTAATTTAGTATCGAGATGAAAGCCCAACGGTTAAAAGAACATAAAGGGCGGAAATCAAAGGATTTTAAAACTCAGTTTCAAACGATCAACAAACAAAACAAAACAGGAAATAAAATGAAAAAATTAATCGCTTTAGCATTAGTTGTACTCTTCGGAGCAAACTTTGCATACGCGCAGGATCAAATAGTAGAAGCAAGTGCTACTATAAACGTAACACCGATTGCAATCGATCTTGGTGGGAACCTGAATTTCGGTACATTCACCATTCTTGGTGCATCCAGTGCATCTACTGATTTCGCAAGTGCCAAGGTTATCCAAAGTGCTCAAAATGCTGGAAATGCTACAGGAGAGAATATTGATATCGATGTAACCGCTGGTGGTGGATTCGGTAGTGTTGAGATTACAGGTATGAACTACGCTCAGTTCGGTCTAACAATTACAGGCGTCAACGGTGATGGTGAATTGACTCTTGATAATGGTGATGGTGATGAAATCACACTTACTCTCAAAGGTTACACTACAGCTTGGTCTGCTGGTGGAAGTGCAGCTAAAGGCACATTTGACATTGATGATGAACAAGTTGACCTTGAACTTGGCGAAGATGGTGGTGAGGGAGTAGTTGTTCAATTCGGTGGTGAATTGACTGACTTGTTCGATACCAACAACATACCAAAGACAGGTACATTTGAAGGTTCATTTACAGTTACAGTTGAGTATATTTAACAGTAATCAATTCTCCTGCATGATTTGCAAGTGATATTAAAAGAGACT
>CAZDYD010000127.1:0-3595 GCA_964509715.1 uncultured Chitinophagales bacterium | reverse complement strand
TTCAAAACGTGATGCCTGAATTAGGAATCCCGAAAGAAAACGTCGTATTTGTCGCAGGTATAGGGTGTTCCTCCAGATTTCCATACTACATGAACACGTATGGGATGCACACCATCCACGGTCGTGGTCCGGCCATAGCCAGTGGACTGAAAATCTCACGACCTGACCTGAGTGTTTGGCTGGTCACAGGCGATGGCGATAGTCTTTCAATCGGCGGAAACCACTTTATTCACGTATTGCGCCGGAATGTTGACATCAATATCTTACTGTTCAACAACGAGATCTATGGCTTAACGAAGGGCCAATATTCACCTACATCCAAAGAGGGATCCAAAACAAAATCCACTCCATATGGGTCGCTCGATCATCCATTTAATCCCCTTTCACTCGCACTGGGTGCAGACAGTGGGTTTGTCGCAAGAGCTATGGATCGGGATCCAAAACACATGAACACCATTTTACATCGTGCAGCTGAACATAAAGGGACGTCTTTTGTAGAAATTTATCAGAACTGTATTGTTTTCAACGACGGAACGTTTGACATCTATACAGATAAGACCAGTCGTCCGTCAACGGCATTGTATCTTGAACATGGTAAACCATTGATCTTTGGTGAGGACAATAAAAAAGGAATTCGATTGGATGGATTAAAACCGGAGATCGTTTCATTGGATGAGGGGTATTCAGCCGAAGATTTGTGGATTCACGACGAACGGGATCATATCAAATCCTATTTATTGAGCAGGTTCTTTGCCGTAGGAAATCAAGATGGTTTCCCAAGACCATTCGGAGTCTTGTTCGAGCACAAGCGTGCCACTTATGAAGAACAAGTAGCCTCGCAGATGGCCTATGCAAAACAAAAAAATGGTGAACCCGATCTGGCAAGATTATTGAGTGGTGACGAAACCTGGGTAGTTGTGTAGCGTACATCTTGTTGTATCTTTAAAGAAAAGCCAAACTAATAAATGACTATGAATCATGACCGATCGTCACTATCGATCAATGAGCTGATACGACATATTACAGGTATTCTACTCAAGGAACCTGATATCGACAGTGGAATCAATCAATCACTACGGATAATCAGAGAGGTTACCAGAGTAGACAGGGTGTATATATTCGAGCTTTGGACGGATCCGAAACTTGGATTACTTGCCAATCAGATCTACGAGCATTGTGCTCCCGGGGTGCATGCTGAAATCGACAACCCGGATCTACAGGGTGTCATCATGTCGCCTTACTTTGACAGATGGGTGAGTACATTTCAGCGTAATTCATGGATCAGTGGGCATATTGAAGAATTTCCGAAAATTGAAAGAGACTTACTCGATCCACAAGGTATAAAATCGATACTTATAATTCCTATACGTGTTGAAAATCAGCTGGTGGGATTTATGGGCTTTGATAGTACAACGGTCAAACGGACCTGGATGCTACCTGAAGTCGAATTGCTTATCGAATCTTCGGTATTGATTGGTACGTTGTTGCTTCGCCGAGATCAGGAGGCCCGCTTAAAAGCCGAAGATTCCAAATATATGGATCTGTTCCAGAACATGTCGGATGGAGTTGTCTATCACGATGCCCAGGGGGCAATCAAAAATGCCAACAAGGCTGCGTGTGAAATATTGGGACTCTCTCGCGATGAATTGATGAATCGTGGTGCAACAGATATAGAGTGGAATTTTCTGCATGAAAACAACGAACCGTTTGAAATCGATGATTTGCCATTTATGTCAGTCATCAAAACCGGAAAACCGGTAAAGGACGTAGTCCTTGGAATTTATTCCAAAGCCGTTAACAGACACCGGTGGTTATCAGTTTCGGCAACACCCGAGAACAATGGGAAAAACAGGAAAAAAGTGACCGGAGTCTACACTATTTTCCGGGATATTTCGGAACGAATCGAGTATGAACGACAGCTGATAGAAGCCAAAAAAGCCACGGAAGAAGTCAGCCGACTAAAAACAAACATCATATCCAATATTGATCACGAGTTCAGGACTCCATTGACAGGCATTCTCGGATTTTCGAGCATCATTGCAAAGGATACAGAAGAACCATCGACCCGTGATTCGGTCAGATTCATTGAGACCAGCGCACGCAGATTGCAAAACACGCTGGAATCCCTGCTTGAGTTTGCACATTATGATGTCAATTCGATCGAATTCCGACCTAAATACATATTGGTCAGCCTGGTGCTGAACCCAATCATTGAAAGTTTCAGAGGTCAGGCAACTACCAAAGGATTGGGATTCAAATATTCTTACAGCGGTAGTGACTATGTCTACTGTGATGAACGATTCTTACGAAGTATAATTCGGCATCTACTCAGTAATGCGATTAAATTTACTCAGGTAGGTGAAATCCGTGTTGATATAGTAGTCAATGAAGAATTGTTTCAATTAACGGTAAGTGATACCGGAATCGGGATCCAGCGTGACCAGATCAGGAAATTATTTGAACCGTTTTCTCAAGGAAGTGCCGGGATCGATAGAAACTTCGAGGGATTCGGACTTGGCTTATCCATTGTCAAGCGGCTCACGGATTCGGCGAAAGGGATCATCGACATAGCACCAAACCCGATTGGTGGCACCATATTCCAGATCGAAATTCCACTCAAAAGTGGCAAAGATTCGGAGTATACGACGGAAGATCCACAAAATCAGGATGTATTCAGCTCGCACATCCTGTACGTTGAAGATAATCCGGTACTTAGGAAACTTGTCAAATCCATGCTCCCACAATTGAACATCACCACAGTCGCAACGGCTGAGCAAGCGTTACTGTTGACCGAGCAACAATCATTTGATATCCTGCTCATCGATATCAACCTTGGTTCTGGGATGGACGGCATCGAACTGGCCAAAAAACTGCGCGATACTTCTCAATATGGAAAAACCCGTATGATCGCTATCACAGCATACAGTCTTGATCAGATAGAACTTGCCGGTGGGGTCGGAGTATTCAATCATTATGTAAGTAAACCCTTCAGCCAGCAAGATCTGACCCAAGCGATCCAATTGAATAAAGTAGCCAAAGTCTAATCGAGCTTCATAAGCATATACAAATAGGTGTGAACTTACTTCGCTGGCTGTTCACTCAAGAATTAACAGAAAGAGGTATGAACTTACCTCGCTGACTGTTAGCTCAAGTTTTAATTGAAAAAGGTATGAACATACCTCGCTGACTGTTAGCTCAAGTATAAACAAATATGGGGTAAACTATCATCGCTGACTTATCGCTCAAGTATAAACAAATATGGGGTAAACTATCATCGCTGACTTATCGCTCAAGCATAAACAAAAAAGGCTAACACTACTTTTGCCATAGTCTTAGCCTTCTTGTATTGTGCCGAAGGTGGGACTCGAACCCACACGAGGTTGCCCCCACACGCCCCTGAAACGTGCGCGTCTACCAATTCCACCACTTCGGCGTAGATTTTAAATATACGAACATTTCGCAACCGGAAACAATAGTACTTTTAAGAATTACCCCGTATTCTACGGAATACAAGCAACTACAATCTCCTTTTTTCATAATAACATTTCATGAACAGGTCATCATTTACCATCATTCTAATCCTGGTTGGACTATT
>CAZDYD010000126.1:0-3763 GCA_964509715.1 uncultured Chitinophagales bacterium | reverse complement strand
TGGATGTAAGTCTTCATTAGAAGATTCTAAATACCAGTTGGTATATGATACTTATTCTGATTCCGAATTTGAGTATGTTTATATTTCTGAACAAACTGATACTATTCAATATCCAACTCTTGAACTTGTAGAAATTGATGATGAATTAGATTATGGAACATCAATTATATCTGAATTCGATAGGTATATTTATATAATTTCAGGTAGTAGGAAAAGTATCCGAGTCTATCCGATTGAGGATGATGGGACAATAATTCCTGATTTAAAATATCGATTTGCTGCTGAAGGTAATGGACCAGGAGAATACGCGGAAATATTTGGGTTGACATTTATCGATAGCACATTGTACCTATTAGACGGACCAAAATTCAAAATTAACTCGTACGATACTAATTTTAATCATATAGAGGATTATCATATTCCCGATATTAGACCGAGTTTAGGTGATTTTGCGAGTATAAATCAAGATATTATCTACACAACATTAAATCATACCGATTTTATACTAAGGTTATTCGACACTTCATCTAAAAAATCAGGTATTGAGTTTTTTGAAAAACTCATAAAGAATAACCTACAGCCCCGTATTTACAATAGTGTCATTATTAAAAGTAATGGAAATGAGCTGATTGTTGGTAGCAGATATTTGCCATTTATATACATTTTTGATGCTAAAAGTATTGGTAAGTCTCAACCAGATAAGATCATCCGATTGGGGTCTTCATTGTTTGAAATGATGGGAAAAGAAAATGAGTTTTCAAGTTTAGGCGGTATAAATTCATTAACTAATCCTCCATTGGAACCAATCGAATCAGATGTTCAATTAGCAGTTGGAGGAACTCCTGCTATTCAATCCATAGCTGTAAATCAATCATGGCTTTTTATTATTGCAACTGAAGGAAACAAACTTATCACCTTGAGACGATCTTCAAAAGGATGGGCACATTTTGGGACTTTCCTAATTGGTGATTCTGGTAATCATTTTAAGGCTTCAAGAATTCATCTTGTCAGAGATATTCTCTATTTATCGAATAATACCAATACAATTGGCATGATAAATTTGAGAAATTTGAAATGATAATCTATGTAACAGAACTATTATATTTCAGAACTTAGTGCTCACAATTTCTTTTCTACCAGCTTCTCATAATATGGTCGGCACTCGTTTAACAGGGGCTTGAGGTGCTCAGGAAAAGGAGTTTTTTTGGGGCAGTATGGCTGAAATCCGGTGGATGCATGGACGTTTTTGTACCAGTAGGACGCCCAGCAGCCGTCTTCGGGACGTGGACCGGCCTCCCAGTTGAGCATGGCTTCTTCAAATGGAATTCCAACTGCATTGCAGAGTTTTTTAAGGTGTCCGGCTGGATTCTTAAGTACGTCGGCAGAGTCTACAATTACAACAGGTAGGTTTCTTCGCTCCAATTCTTCCATAAGTTGTACTTGCATCCGGTAGCCAACATCTTCTATCGACGGTGTTTCAATGACGTCTGCGTAGGAAGGAAGCATTTCGACTGGGTCACGGGTCAGAATAACGTTGATCAATTTGGGCAGAAATCCGGTGTCGAGTCCGGGCAGATGATGGGTCATGTTTTTGTAGAACATGACGGGTTTGTCGGAGGCACTGATCATCATTTCTACAACTTTATTTCCGTCGTTTTCCATGGTTCGAAGCACTTCATCGGCACCGGGATGATACACCTGAGCTTCCACGTTGTGGCTCAAAAAGTGTGCATACAATGGCTCATCAATCACCCGGGTGTCACTTCGCTGGGCAAATGAGTACATCAGAGCGGTGGAGATATTCCTCGGTCCCGACCAAAGCGATATTCGTTTTATAGGTGCGTCATCACTCATGATCGGTTGATTTCGGTGGTGATGAGTTGGTTGTAAAAGTCGGATAGGCGTTGGGTGACAGGACCCGGGACGGATTTGTTCATGGGTTTTCCGTCGATTTTGGTGACGGGGGTGAGCCCGCCGAAGGTGCCGGTAACAAAGGCTTCGTCTGCGCCATAGACATCGAAAAGTGAGAAGTTTTTTTGATGGCAGATGATTCCGTTGGACTCACACAGCTCTATGACGTGTCCACGAGTAATGCCATTCATGCAGTATTGTCCGGTGGAGGTCCATACTTCGTCGCCCTTGACCATGAAGAAATTGGTCGCATTGCAGGTGGCAACGAATCCATGTGGATCCAACATCAATGCTTCATCAGCGCCTGCTTCCAATGCTTGAATGAGTGCCTGGACTTCATGCAGTTTACTGTGACAGTTCAGCCGCGGATCCAGATAATCAGGTGAGCCTCGACGAAATGTTGAGGTAAACAAAGTGACTCCCTTGTCCCTTGTCTCCGGTGACGCCTGCTTGTGCTCGGCGATAATCACCACATTGGGTCCGGAAATAGTGAGCCTCGGATCCTGAGAAGGCGTTTTCTTGATGCCGCGAGTGACCATAACCCTCACATGGATATGATCTCGCATGGAGTTGGCTTTCAATACGCGATGGATGTCAGCTATGAGCTGGTCTTGAGTGAAAGGAAGGTGTATCCCTACGACTTTAGCTGCCTGCCAGAGGCGGTCCAGATGCTTACGGACAAACAAAAGCACTCCTCCATGAGCCCGAATGCCCTCCCAGATGCCATCTCCGACCAGATATCCACTATCGAACACCGAAATCCGAGCCTCGTGCCTCGGGAACAGTGTCCCATTGATAAATATCTTAACTTCGTTATTTCGCGGATCATCGATCGCGTTGTGTGTACCTGGAACCATCTGTTTGGTTGATTTATGAATTTTGGTTGTTACTAATATGCAGGATTATATGCTTTGAAAATACTCCAAAGTTCAGGTAATTCTCACATAAATATGAGTCCATCATAGATTCTTGTTGCTATCCCTTATTCTAGTTACTTTCCAAAATATGTATGCATTTTTGAGTTATGAAGATTCTGATAATCGTTGACCAATCCAATTGTGTAATTTTGCTGCGTTGCAGAATGGACATGCCATGGTCACAAATCCGTGGTCTGTTAATTCCCTTGCGTTTTTTGGGTTCCTGTAATTTTCCAACACTAGTTTACGAGTATCATTCTACCAAACTCAACTAAGAGACCAGGGGCATAGTTAAATGGGAATTAAATAAAGAATAACAGTAAGTAAAAACAGCTATTATTTTACCAAATTTTTGTTACAGACTTAATTAAAATAAAAATTTAACTTGGAAGAGTCCAAAATTTATAAATTGTTAGTTTTAGATTGTTATGAACTACAGTTATAAATAACTGATGAAACATAAAAAATAGTGGAGTTCTAATGAAAATCTTAGTTATCTATATAATTCTGTTAATCTCTTCGATGACGTACAATACATCTGAACGATTAGATTTATCCAATGAAATTCTTAATTCAAATGAAATAGTTCATTTATACATAAGTAATGAATTGTATAATGCTACTGCGAGTTGCTTTTCACTTAGTATCAAACCAATTAATTATACATTGGAAGTGAGTTGTACTGGAGGTGGTGTAGGGTCTACAGCATGTTCATTATCCGTGTTGGGTGTAGAATGTTCAGTTTCTTGCGGTAATGGTTATTATTCCTGTTGTAATGCACTTCGGAGTCCATCATGTGGGTGCGTCCCTATTGATGTAAATCAACTACCCGAAGGAGGATGACTTTTATATGAGAAAATGTGCAAATCCTTTATTTCGTATTATCTAAATTATATATAAACACGAGGGAATAATTGAATTTTTTTCAACACGTT
>CAZDYD010000125.1:0-3863 GCA_964509715.1 uncultured Chitinophagales bacterium | reverse complement strand
CTTCCAGGGATGGGATTATATTCTGAGCATTTAGTAAATCTGAGATTTTCATGGATTATAACACTGTTCGTATTTATGCCTCAAATATACTGATGTTATCTTCCAAGTGACAACACCAATTAACACTACCAACCCTTTTGGTTGGGTACTGTGCCAATAGTTTTCGTAAATTGAGAGTCATGATTACCATAAAAAGTGCCATTGCCGTTTTCAGAAAGGATTTGATTCTGGAATCCCGAACCAAATTCGGGGTAAATACTATTTTGGCATTTGTTTTGTCATCTTTGATGGTACTTATATTCTCGCTCAGAGCTGGCGATCTTCCTGATCATGCAGTTAGTGGACTCTTTTGGATAATCGTACTTTTTGCTGCCCTTTCATCACTTTCCCGTTCATTTGTAAGCGAATCAGATCAAAACACACTGGAATTGCTGAGGTTGCGATTTCCGGCCACTCATATCTATACGGGAAAACTGATCTATAATTTTTTGTTCACGCTTGCCGTAGCCATGTTCACGTTCATTCTGTACATTTTCTTCCTGAACATATCCGTAACTCTATTTACAATTACGTTAATTGCATTGGTATTTGGATCTCTTGGACTCGCTTCGGTTTCTACTCTGTTAGCTTCGCTCGTAGCTCAAGGAAATCAACGTGGAGCTATATTCTCAGTGCTTGCGATACCATTGCTAATCCCTCTGATTCTTATAGTTTCAAAATTGACGTTCACCGGATTTTTTGGAGACACGGATGGTTCTTATGTGAGTGACACAGCTGCACTTATCGGTTATTGTGGTGTGACGATCACCGCCGGATCATTGTTATTTGATTTTGTTTGGAATGATTAGCAATTATGATTGAAATCGCAAAAAACTCCGTTATTGGTCAACAAAAAGTCAAACAGGATTTGTCAAAAATCCTGGAATCGAACCGACTTGGTCATGCATATCTTTTTGCCGGACCCCCAGGATCCGGAAAAAAAGCACTTGCCCTCGCTTTTGCAGAAGCGGTAAACGGCATCCAGAATCTAAGCGCTCTTGGTGAATCAGCTTACTCTTCCAAAAGCACTTGGTTGAATCATCCTGACATCCATTTTTTTATACCTATTCCCAAAAATGTCAGCCATACTGAACTCAGAGAACGAATAATTATGCTCTCTGAGGACCCATATGCCATAGTTGATTTTGCAAACAGGCCTGGTTCTTCTTCAGAAAGTGACAGTAAAAACAAAAAAGCGTTCTATTTTATAGATTATTTTCGTGACGATATCCGACCCTCGTTCTTCTTGAGACCCAATGAAGGCAAAAGAAATATCATCTTACTCGCGAATATTGAAACCATGCAGACACCGGTCTCAAATGCTTTTTTGAAGGTATTGGAAGAACCACCGGAAGATGTACTCATCATAATGACTACTGACCAGATGAATACCATCCTTCCTACTGTTCTATCCAGATGTCAGATCTTGAAATGCAATGGATTAAGCAATGATGAATTGGCAGAAGGGCTCATCCAAAAAGATGGACTTACCAAAGACGATGCTGAGTACATGGCTAGAGTCTCCGGTGGAAATTATGCATTGGCCAGATATTTCGACATAAAGCAAATCAAAGAGGTGCGATCTGAAATCATGACTTTCCTGCGCATGTCGTACCTGCAAGATGCTTCTGAAATTTCAGCTTTAGTCAATAAATGGTCTTCCGACTATAATATTGAGGGTATGATTACCTTGTTGAATATGTTCGAAGTCCTTTTGAAAGACATTATGATCTTTATGCACACTGGCGATGAAACTTTGCTTGTGAACATAGATCAGGCTGATACTATTTCCCGCTTTGTAAAATCATTGAAAGACGCAAAAATTGATGAAATGCTTGCTCAAATTGAACCAGCAAGGATATATATCAGGCAAAATGTCCAGCCGAAGTACATCCTTACAGTACTTTCCATACGACTCGGTTATTTGATGCGTGGATTCAACACGATCATCCCAGCTGGTGACAAGCACCAACATTTACCTGCATTCGAATATTAAGTCTATCCAGTATGCAATTGCCATTTTTTAAGTTACAAGGCACAGGAAATGATTTTGTAGCTATCGACAACAGGAATCTTGTTTTGTCGATGGCTCAACTGAAAGCCATCACACCAGCCTTTTGTCACCGCCGCACCGGTATCGGAGCAGATGGTATCTTGGCCCTTTTCCCTCCGGAAGTTGACAATAGTTCTTATACCATGGTTTATCTGAATGCCGATGGTAGCGACGCTGGAATGTGTGGAAATGGTGGAAGATGCATCGCCAGATTGGCACATTTTCTTGGATTTGATGCTAAGCATACTTTCAATGTGAGAGATCAGCGATATTTAGCTGAGGTATCATCCTCTTCTGTCACTCTTCATTTGCCAGCAGAACCAGTTATTACATTTATTCAGGATGATTATTTTGGTGAGATTTCTGTGTTGAACACGGGTACGGAGCATGTCTGCATCAAGTTAGATCGTCCAGAGAAAACAGATCATACCGATTGGATCAGAGAAAAAGGAAAAGAACTGAGGTATGATGTCCGTTTTTCACCGAGTGGGACAAATGTGAATTTTTACTATCCAACGGGCAAGAATAGCATTAAAATGATAACCTATGAACGCGGTGTGGAAGATTTGACTTTATCTTGTGGGACCGGTGCATTAGCATCAAGTATTACCCATGCACTCAATGAATCCATGGAAAATGTCTCTGTGGAATGTCCAGGGGGAATATTGACCACATCGTTCGTATGGAATCCAAATACAAATTCATTCAACCAACTTACATTAACTGGAGCCGCAGATATCGTTTATCATGGTGAAATTGAAATTTAATCAGGTAGTAATATTTTTGGTGTTACTCGTTTCAGCGTGCTCAGGGAGTCAAACAGGATATTACAGTGGGGATAATAGGGTTAGACCGTCCTCTGCGTTCCTAAACGAATTTACGGTCCCCGGACAGACAACAGCAGTTGATATGGTCAGAAGTGTTCAGTTATATAGAAATTCTCCTGGTCAGGCACCCATTTTACAGTTGGGAAGTGGACAAAATCTAACCTTGAGATTCGATGATCTGAACTCCGAACTAGATCAATTTCGTGTTGAAATCACTCACCACAACTCAGATTGGTCAGATTCCGGACTACTCCCTAATTTTTTTCTTCAAGGATTTCACACAGATACCTTCGGTGGAGGTAATAAGTCTCGATCGCAGAATCCATCCTATCTCACGTACACCTATACCTTTCCGAACTCGCAAATGCGTGTAACACGAAGTGGAAATTTCATGATGCATGTGTACAGACAACACAATAATCAGAAATTGTTCTCTATGCCATTTTTTGTTCATGAGAACACGGGAGAATCAGTCATTTCCATGGAAGAGTTATTCAACCAGGATGCAAGATACTTACGACATCATCAGCTTTTTGTGAATTATCGATACGAGGATACATCGATCATCCCTCAGTCTGATCTACGTGTATTTTTCGTTCAGAATCAGTTTTGGGGGCAAGCCAGACGGGCAGACAGAGAAGATTATTCGGAGCATTTTAATGCTCGGTTATATCTTTCCAGAGATCGAGCATTTATAGGAGCTTACGAGTTTTTTGATCTGGGATTGGGAAATATTGACCAATATTCACAACAGATAGTCGACTTTGATTTTGGTGGGAGTAGTATTCCAAGTGTGTCGCTCAATAGAGATGTGATCAATTTAAATATAGCACCCACAAACAGAGGATCACGTTTGAATTCATCCCCATCGAGTAATTATGAGGCACGCTATGCATTAGTTAGATTCAATCTCGAAATTCCGGCTGCAGAGTTTCCAAATGGAT
>CAZDYD010000124.1:0-3877 GCA_964509715.1 uncultured Chitinophagales bacterium | reverse complement strand
AGTTTAGTAGCATTAGTTAACGGGTACTAAATTGAGTATATTTATAAAGTTTTACAAAACGGATACGATATCCTGATTATACATCGTTAGTGAACTATCGCTTAAAACCTGCATATGGGTTACGTAAACAAAAACCTCAACAAACAGGAATAATTATGAAAAAATTCTTACAGCGTATTTCAGTCGTAGGAATTGGTGCGGCATTAGCAACAGTAATGTTGGTTTCAGCACCAATGGAAAAGTCAATAGCTCAGGAAAGCCCTGACTTTAACAGATGGGGTATTGATGTGGGTGTTAGTAGTTTCATGGGTAAGAAGTCTGATACCTGGTCGCCATTTACCGGACAAATGGATGTCCCTGCCGGATACTTTACCCCGGGAATTCAAGCTAATATCCGGTATTACCTCTCTCCTGCCTTCTCCTTCCAGTTAGGCGCCGACTACGTTAAACTTTCTGATGACGGAGAGTCTACACGCACGTTCGACAATGATCTTTTGAACCTTACTCTACGTGCCAATGTTTATTTGGGACGATTGTTTGAGTTTGGAAATCCAAAGTGGTCACCGAATTTCCATTTTGGATTTGGCCGGGCTTATGGATCACTTTCAAATGTAACTGGCTCTCCAGACAGAGACATCAACACTGGTAATTACTACCTGGGTACAGGTATTCGTCGTAATATCTCCGATAGAATCGACTTGTACGCAGAATATAGTTATCACATTTTCACCAAAAGTGATCTGGATGGATTTGAGTTTGATTCCGATCGACTCGGACGCCTTACAGCTGGTGTGAGTTTCAAACTTGGTCGTACGAACAGACCTCATGCAGAGTGGTATCCAAGTAATACTGCCATGTATGCAACGAACGAAAGACTCAACAGAACCAACTCTATGTTGTTGGAGTATGAGCGTCGTTTGTCAGAGCAGGAAAGCACAATCAACACCCTTGAGTCTGAAATAGACAGAATCAAGCAGAATGACTGTTGCGGTACTGTTCAACAATTGCAACAAAAGGTTGAGTCTCTTTCAAATGAGCTCAATGAAATGAAATCCATGCATCATGAACAACATTCGACAACTACTCGTCGTGATGGCTATTTCATGGAGAAAGTTCCATCCGGTTATTATGTTCAAGTCTTCGCAGATTATACACTTGAGCGTGCACAGTATGCATTAGAGCTCACCAAAGCGCATTTCGAGCGTAATAATCCAGGTAACCATAACTATGTGATTACCAAGACCCCAACAGGAACTTGGCACATTGTGCTTATCGGACCATATTCCGGTTTCTCAATGACTGCAAATATCCTGCAGACTGCTAAAACTCTGTTTGACGATTCTTATGTAGAAGATTTCAGATAAGGTTTCGCTGTTACAAACAAAAAGTCAAGGCATCCGAATACACTTCGGATGCCTTTTTTTATTCCAATTTCCCATCTTGAAATTAGTTGACAGATTGCAACTTATTATTGTACGGGATACTCATATCATGTAGTAGACTTGGAGTTTCGAAAGCTCGATATAATATCCAGTTTCCATTTATTCCAGCTACTATAGTTATCAAAAAAAAAGGGATCCGATATTTCTACCGAATCCCAATTTACTTTAACTAGTAATAACCGGACTATCGCACAAATAACATCTCGCGATATGTTGGCATTGGCCAGTAATCATCGGCAACTAACTTCTCCAGCTTATCAGCTTTCGCTCTTACCGCATTCATGGCCGGAATCACATTGGTGTAGACATGATGTGCTTTATCATGAACATCATCTCCACCCAACTCAGCATTTTGTTTGCTAAGTTCACCAAGTGCTATAATCAGTTCGTTCAGTGTCTGATTAACTTCGTTAGCTGTGAGTTGAGTACCGGATACATCCATACCAATCGTCTTACCACGGTCTGCAAGAGCCACTAATTCGTTCAGATAACGAACCGCACCAGGAATGACCATCGTTCGGATCATCATTTCAGTGGTCTCACCTTCAATATTTATCGTCTTGAAGTATTGCTCGATCATGATTTCCTTACGGGACTCGATCTCGCGTGATGACAGAATATTGTATTTGCCGAACAATCTGACATTCTTTTCACTACTCAGGTATGGAAGAGCATCCATGGTAGTTTTTAGATTCAAGAGTCCACGCTTTTTGGCTTCTTTTTGCCAATCATCGGAATAACCATCACCGTTGAAGATGATTTTGGATGTTGCCTTAAGCGTGTCCTTGAGCACTTTAGCCAATGCGGCCTCGATATCCAGTCCACCCTTGAGCTCATGCTCGAGCGCATCCGACATAGCATCTATAGCATCAGCAACTATTGTGTTCAATACGACGATAGGAAAGGAAACGGATTGTGAAGAGCCGACCGCACGAAACTCATATTTGTTTCCTGTGAACGCAAATGGCGAGGTTCTGTTTCTGTCACCCGCATCTTTAGGGAAATGTGGTAACACATTAACACCAAGTCCTAATAGTCCACCTTTTTTGGATGATTTAGCACCACCATTTTGCAATTGAGTGAACACATCGGCGAGTTGCTCACCTGTAAAGATAGATATGATGGCCGGTGGGGCTTCATTGGCACCAAGTCTATGGTCATTCCCTGCCGACGATACACAAACCCTCAAAAGGTCCTGATGATCATGTACGGCTTTGACTACTGCTGTACTGAAAAACAAAAAGATCATGTTCGAATGTGGATCTTCTCCTGGATCGAGCAGGTTCATACCGTTGTCGGTCGACATCGACCAGTTGGTATGTTTACCACTACCATTCACTCCGGCAAAAGGTTTTTCGTGTAGAATGCAAACCAATCCGTATTTACGAGCCATACGTTTCAGAACTATCATTGTTAGTTGCTGGTGGTCCGCTGCTACGTTTGCATTTTCATAAATTGGCGCGATCTCGAACTGTCCGGGTGCCACTTCATTGTGACGTGTTTTCACAGGTACACCAAGACGATATAGCTCGTATTCAGCTTCCATCATCATAGAAAGTACTCTATCGGGGATGGATCCGAAATAGTGATCTTCCATCTCCTGCCCCTTAGGTGGTTTTGCACCTATTAATGTTCTGTTGGTCTGGACAAGGTCAGGTCTACTGTAAAAGAACTCCTGATCAATGAGAAAGTATTCCTGCTCACAACCTGCAGTTGGGTAAACTCTCTTGGCACCGTCTGAACCGAAGAATTTGAGTGCACGGATCGCAGAAGTGTTTAACGCATCAGTAGAGCGAAGCAACGGAGTCTTATGATCTAATGCTTCACCTGTCCATGATGCAAAAGCTGTTGGAATACAGAGTACGGTACCATTTTCACTTTCAACGATAAACGCAGGTGATGTGGGATCCCAAATGGTATACCCTCTTGCTTCAAAGGTCGGACGAAGTCCGCCGGATGGGAAACTGGAAGCATCAGGTTCACCTTGGATAAGTTCTTTACCTGAGAATTCTGCGATCGCTCCACCACCCTTGTTTGGAGTAATAAAACTGTCGTGTTTTTCAGCTGTAAATCCAGTTAATGGCTGAAACCAGTGGGTATAGTGTGTTGCACCATGCTCAACAGCCCAATCCTTCATGACAACGGCAACAGAATCGGCCACCATGAGATTCAGTGGCTCATTATCTGTGATTGTTTTTTTCAACTCTTTCCATACAGCTTTAGGTAAACGCTCTTTGAGAGTTTCCAACTGAAGGGTCTTTTCTCCAAAAATCTTTGGGATATTATAGTTTTTGATGTTGAAAGGTGTATCAACTTGTCTTACTGCCAGTAAGGGATTAAATCTGCGGTAGTGCTTGCTCATTGTGTTTTTTTATGAGATTTGGTTAAAGTGATATTAATTTCATCATTTTAAAGCGTCGATAAATTATAATCAT
>CAZDYD010000123.1:0-3937 GCA_964509715.1 uncultured Chitinophagales bacterium | reverse complement strand
AGCCGTTCATCTGGAAACCAGGTTACTCATTGGACAGATCCGACAGGTCCAGCACACGAATTCTACAACAAGATCAAACGAAGAAGTGGGAAGCAGGACGCCGGTAGCGTCAACATGAGATCATAGTCAGCCCGCTGGCAGTGAAATAACGATGAATGTGACAACCATGAAATAACCGTTACAATCAACGGTCAGGAAGTTATACGTCCTATTGACTTTATCCTTTTAAAAGATGTTAGTGTGCGTCATTTTTATTCGAATTGCCAATTATCAAATCGGAGCTTTATCTATTTAAAAATGAAAAATTGCTACTTTTGGCCAAAAATTCTTTGATTGCATTGAAAAATGCTAGAATCAATTTTGCGCCTCCGGAAACCGATTATTCTCCAGACTTCAAACCTTTCTTACGACGAAAGTTCTTCAGCTTAACCTTGGACTTCTTCTCTCTATCTTTGATATGGGCGTACAGCTTGTCCAAGTCATTGTCGAATCTCGCCAACAATGCTTCTCGGTTTTTTCGCACTTCCGCTATGATTGGATCTTGTTCCATGTTAGTAATATACTAATTCTTCAGGAGTACAAATAATTGGAAGTTCAATATTCCTGCTTTGGGCGAGTACTTCCAACTTCGACCGAATGGATGCATTTGCAATATGCTTGAAATTCCAAGTCAATATATAGTCCATTCGTTGGTCAGCGGCTACAGCAATATGAAGGGCGTCAACTTGCGCATTATCCGGAAATGGCGTGTTGGCGATCAAAAACTTAGCGAACTCAAGAGCATCTGGAGAAACTTCTAATTGGGTTATTTTTCTAATAACGGATATTCGTTTTTCCACAGCTTTTGGGTCTCCCAAAGAAGCTTCGTCCAGAACAGGGTCAGATATGAATAGCTGAAAATCTTTTTTTCGAGTCTCCCACCAATGATGGGTAATTTGTTGGCGCCCCGCAGTAATTAGATCCCTGGATGGAAGTCCAGTTAAATAGCTAATTACGGAGGTTTCAAGGTAAACTTTAGGTTTCATGAAGGAAAGATAACCCCATACTGGTTTTTGTCAATAAGCAAAATGTGGGGATGAAACTAATGCGCAGTAACGGCACAGCGGTTAAGCGGCTGTGGCTATGGTGCTAATAACAACCGCAATGCAGTGAGTTGCCCGCCAAAACCAAACAATGCCAGGCAGCCACTGTCCAATTGAACCGCGTGATAATTTGCGTCAAATATTACGCATAACTTAACCTTGGTTATAGCGATTCAAGGATAGCCTTTGGACGTTTGGCAGCTACTCTTAGTAAAACCTTTGCCGGCCCCTGTGGTTTGCGCCGGCCTTGTTCCCAATTTCTTAGTGTTGCAACACTAATTCCAAGTAAGCTGGCAAATTGATCCTGACTCATATCATACGAGTCGCGGATTTGACGTACGTCTGGATCTTCAATGATATCCATTCGTGAAGCAACTTGTTTGCCTTTGCGAATCTCGCCAGCCTGGCGAATACTTTCCAGCAGCTCGTTGAACAGTTCTTGTTTCATTTTAAATACTCCATAACCATGTTTCTTAACAGTTTTAGTTGTTCAGCCGTTAAATCGTCCGATTCATTCTTGGCGTAAGCGAAGAGCATGTATATCTGATGCTTGGCGTCAACAAAGTAATATATAACACGAATACCACCTCGCTTGCCACGTCCAGAACCAGCCCATCGAATCTTCCGCAAACCCCCACTTTGTTTGATCAAATCCCCACTATCTGGTCTAAGAGCAAGTTCAAACTGAAGTAACCTGTAATCTTGCTCGGCCAACAGTGAGGTAATCCGTTTCGTAAATATGGGTGTTTCAATAAACTGCATTTGTTGTAATTGAACTATCTAAATGTACGCCATTGGCGCATATAAGTCAATGGCGTAGTATTCGTGTTGAGAATTGATTTTCTGGCTGGTAGAAGAATAGCAATTAACGGCCCAGCGTTTAAGCGGCGATTCCCTACGAATTAATTTAAAGTATTTGTTCTTTTAGCAAACTCTAAACCCACCAAAACCCGGTAGGCGAGTCGGCATGATACGAAGTACCGCGAAGCGAACCAGCGGTCGCGAAGCGAAACCATTGATCTTTCCTAAAAGGATGTCCTGCCCTAGATTGTAATTCACAACAATCACCAAACCCAGGGAGGACATCATGATCCACGTAGGAATCGATTTTCACTCACGTAATATGACACTTGCCGCTGTAAATAACAACGGCGAACTCATCGCCGAACGCAAGATTTCCAACTCACCGATTCTACTCGAACAGTTCTTCGCAGATCTACCCCGACCCGTTCAGGCCGTGGTCGAATGTACCAGCTTTTGGTTCTGGCTGTCTGATTGGTGTGCTGACCACAAAATCCCCTTGTATCTGGCCCACGCCAAGATGCTCAAAGCCATCAGCTATGCCAAGGTCAAGACCGATGCCGTAGATGCACGAACGCTGGCCGATCTACTGCGAGCGGATTTGATCCCCACCGCCAAGCCCGCAAAGATGTTCAGACGCCGGTAGCGTCAACATGAGATCAGAATCAGCCCGCTGGTAGTGAAATGACGATAGATTGTAGCACAAAAGAGCCACATTTTCAACGATCAATTTACAGTGTATTTAATGATTAAATCTACTGCTTCTTAGGAACGTACTTAATCACACGATACAGTACTATGAGTGCATAAATAAAATATGCCCCAAAGTTAATGTAGAAAAGCAAGACAACATTTTCTGGAATACTGGTTTCAGATTGACTTGTTAACATAGAAAAGACGGGCTGAAGACTAATCACCAAAGCGATCCCAAAAAATATACCTAAAGTTATACATAGCAGAACATGAGTACGAATATTTAGCATTACTTTATGATTAACATGTAATTTGTTGTGTAACGCCCTGCGTTTGTGCTGTAGGGAATGCCAACTTTGTTCAAGCATCGACGACAGCACCTGTCAGCACGCTTGTTATTTGCAATTTGGTGATGTTGCGGGTTCAATTGAAATTAAAGTGCCTGTTTGAAGTTCTCTTATAAAATCAGAATCCCATTTTCTGGCAAGCCATTCGGGTGTAGGTGCACCAAAAACCTCAACCAAATATCCAAATTCTCCGGGTTTAGGTAATTCAATTTCAGCACTTTCAGATAAACTCTCAATATAATCCGAGGAACGAAATGCCCAAACTTCATTACTTTCACAATCTAAAAACGCAGATCTGTATTCGCCGGTAGTGATACCCTTATAATTCCTCCTCACATTCGAAGATCTCATATGTTGTCTTGAAGAACTGACAATGGAATTAATTTCGACCGCCTTTGCGGCTTCTGGCCAACTACGTTTATTGGGATTACTATATTTATAAGTTCTGTATTGATTACCATCATGTAATTCGACTACAAGACTCCACCCATCTAAGAAAAAACCTTCTGATGGAAGCTCTGATTCATCTGGCAAATCCCATAAATCTGCTTTTGATGCATTATGAATAATAGCCTCCCAATCAGGAGAATTTTCGAAAACAGCAATACAATATCCCAAATTCCCATATAAGGTAAAATCTTCACAACTTCCTGATAAGTTATAGATCATCAGGTCATGAAATGATTCGCCTTCCGGCTGTCTATCTATATCTGATGCATTCCAGTACAAGACGAGTTTTCCTTCGACTTTTTTCTCATTTTTTGTAATTATATAGAGTGATTTTGGAGCACCAATACTCAGACCTGTCCAAAATCTAATCTCTTTGTGTTGTTCACCAAGTTCAATATCACGCAAGGGCAAGATTTCTAAGGCAGCAATTACTCGATCAAATGAATTAAAATAGATAGGTGGCCAAGTAGCGTTTGGAATACCATTCTTTCCTGGCTCAATTTCCGAGAAACTCTGTCCATTTAGGGAGCTTGACAAAAATATCAGGACTAATGTGATATATTT
>CAZDYD010000122.1:0-4006 GCA_964509715.1 uncultured Chitinophagales bacterium | reverse complement strand
ATTATAGCTTATGCTTTATAGCAATGAAAGAGTAAAAAAATACACATGCAAACATTTTTTGTTAGGCAAGTTCACATTTCACCTAACACATTGTGCGACAATAACGAAACTTCAACTTTTTTTATCTCTTACAATACAAAATCGCCGAACTACACTATCAATTGGTAGTTTTAAGCATTTTAATTTATCACAAAATAGTCAATCACCGTAAGCTTTGTGAGAAGCTAGATATTGAGTTCGTGCCTGGGTATCAGTCCGAGGTCAAATCGAATACACTTTCCCAAATTATATATAATTTTTGGAGAATCAATTCCCCATTTATAGTATATAATCAGAGAAAATATGATGATTAAAACCAACCACTTACAAGCCATCTTTGAAATGAGGCAACTGGTAGTAGCCAACATATTCGTCCAAATTTGTTGCTGAAGCAAAGTATGATATGATTCTGTGAGTTGAAGCGTCATAGGTAATTCGAGTCGGACACCCATCCAAATCAAACGTTCTTTCCAAATCGCCATCGAAATTATACACTACAAGTTTGCTATTCATGCAGGATTCCGTTGATCCAACAATCCGATTCGCATCCAGAACAAAAATGTAATCTCTTGATAATTCGATGTCTGTGAATCGAAATACGGTTACTCCAGGTACAATTCGGGGTTCACCGCCTATCATTTCAAAGTTGGGAAAATCCGTGCGATCAGATGTGGTTCTCCGAATTAGGTTCAATTTGGTGTCAAATATCTCAAGATGATTGAAATATTTTGATACAGAGTAGATTCGATCCACAGTTTCGTCAACAGCAAATGTTCCTTCGTAGATATGTGAAACACGAACACCGGTAGCAATATCATCCATTACAGGATAGAAAGAAGCAAAATTTGGTATCCAGAGAGATGCTGTTGATGACCTTACTAACGCCCCACCTTGAACTCCACCTCTGCCTATGATTATTGAACCCTCTCCGATTACAGCAGATTGCTGCGAAGATCCTATGCTGGAAGGCAAAAGAAATGTTTGGTCGAATTCACCGGAATCTACTAGTTTGGATGCATCAGCTGTGACAATCTTCTTGGAATAAAAATCATAAAACTGAATGGAATCATCAGTTCCACGTACACGAATCATACTCGGTGGACTCTGAAACTCATGTGGCCCAGAGCCATTTCTTCCTGCAAAAGTCAATAATTGGGTAGTAACTGAGACACTAAATACGCTTATGTATCCATTTGTATGGTCAGAAGTTATTAGCAAGTAATCACCTACGACCTGAAGGTCTTCGATTCTTCCAACGTTATCGGTGATTTCAGTTCCATAAAAACTCGGAATCAGAGTAGAATCAGACATTTGTGAGCTTGTAATCTTTGTAGAATCAACAATAGCTTCACTCTCAATTGGGATATTTCGCTTCTCCTCTACTTGAGCACATGCTACCGCTGAGATCATAAGCAATACAGAGTATAGATATTTAATTCTACTCAGAAACCAAGTTTTATGGATACTTGATTGCATATTAACATTCACCTTTACATGATCCTGTAGGATTGAATCCGGTAACTTTAGTGCAGCTACATAAATCATACGTAGATGCATCTGGATCACTTACTTCTACAATACTAGTGTAGCCATCTGGACAATCGCAAGGTTTTAGATTAATTTCCTCTGTCATTATACCTAATTCAAGTTTCTGAGCTGAGTTGCTTGAACTCACATAGTAATTCACCGACAACACTACAGCCACAATTAAACCAAATGCATACACAAATTTTTTATTGCCCATAATTAGCCTCCTTCATATCTATTATTTATTGGTAATACTACGACAATGTACACAACGAAAAAAAAGCAACCTATTGACAAATATTTGAGGAATTCAGAGAGTGTTTCAAGAATATGGAACAAAATAAGTGGTAAGCTAAGTATTGAAATAACTTATGAATCGATATTCTCCCCCAATTATGTATTATTTGGAGAATTTATTTCCCCCAATACACCAAAATCATCAATGTTTTTAATTTTGAGTACCATAATTTGACTCAAATTGCTATATTATCTAGACAGTCTAGACTGATTTGGAAATAATTAATGATCTCATGCAATCCTGGCAACTACAAGAAGCGAAAAATAAATTCAGTGAAGTGATTCGAAAGGCACAAACTGAAGGTCCACAAACCATCACCAAACACGGAGAAGATGCGGTTATTGTGATTTCGATCAAGGATTATCGGAAATTGGAAAAACCTTCAACTTCTTTGGTAGAGTTCATGGCCAATTCTCCACTTGCTGAATATGAATTCCCCCTCGAACGGGACACCTCCTTGGGCAGAAAAACGGAGCTCTGATGTATTTGATTGATACAAACTGTATCTCGGAATTGACCCGTATCCGGCCGGATCAGAATGTAGTCAATTGGTTCAGTAATAATGATGAGTCCAATATGTACCTGAGTGTAATTACTATTGGAGAGTTAGTGAAGGGAATTGCAAAACTTCCTGATTCAGCCAGGAAGGTCAATCTCACCCAATGGATCAAGAACGACCTTGAAAATAGGTTTCGACATCGAATACTCACAATTGATGAACGAGTTACAACAGAGTGGGGACGACTACAAGGTCAGATGGAGTCAGAAGGGTGCCCCATTCCTGCCGTTGATGCATTGATTGCAGCTACCTGCATCGTACATAATCTAATATTGGTGACCAGAAATATCAAAGATTTCGAAAGAACCGGAGTAAATCTGGTAAATCCGTGGGATTTATGAAACAAGTAAGATAAGCTGGTTGTTTTATACTATAAACATTCAAAATCTAATTGTAAATAGTGGCCAGCATACTCATTCAGTGTCCCAATCTTCTCCGATTGGAGTGATCAAATCGGATTCATATCTAATAGAATCTTTTAGAGACGATTCTTCAAATCTCACAAATGTTCTGAAATTCTCATTGTCAATGATCGAACCATTAGCTCCATATTCTTCAATGAATGATGCCGGAATCTTGGTTTTCTTTTTATTTGCCCATTTGAATTCAAATGCCGAAAGCTGACCACTACGTTCTTCAACAAAATCTATTTCCTGTTTTTGAACGGTTCTCCAAAAGTAGTTCAAGGTGAACATTCTATTATAGTGTTGTAACTTGATTCGTTCGCTGATAAGGAAATTCTCCCAAAGCGCTCCCTTATCAACTCGCAGATCAAAGGAATTCAGATTTTGGATGATTGAATTTCGGATACCATTATCGTAAAAATATATTTTTCGATTGTTCTTGATTTCATTTCGTTTATTTCGATTAAAACTCGGTAACCTGAAAACGATATAGGTCTTTTCCAGTAAATCGATATACTTTGATACAGTAGCTTTATCGATTTCAAGCAAATTGGAGAGCTCATTATAGGAGACTTCACTCCCTAGTTGTAACGCCAGTGCTCTTAAAAGCTTATCGAGGACTTCCGGTTTCTGGATGCCCGAAAGAGACAATACATCTTTGTACAAATAACTGGATGTCAACTGTTTTAGTAACTCGGTCGATTCAAAGCGATTAATGATAATATCCGGATACATCCCAAATATTAACCGTTCTTTCAATTGAGCCGAGGCTTCCAGGTATCCAACATGGTCCTCAAACTCCTGCCAGCTAATGGGAAAAAGCTGATACTCGTACTTTCGCCCAGTTAGTGGTTCCTGAGTAGATTGATTGATCTCCAATGCAGATGATCCGCTGATTATAAGTTGGACATCCTTGAACTGATCAATGATCATTTTTGCGATTAAACCAACATCTTTGATGCGTTGAGCCTCATCTATGAATACCCATTTGTATTTACCAA
The DNA here is from genome assembly GCA_964509715.1 of uncultured Chitinophagales bacterium. Lineage (GTDB taxonomy): Bacteria > Bacteroidota > Rhodothermia > Balneolales > HLUCCA01 > UBA11400. The sequence goes on along the minus strand of CAZDYD010000122.1, from coordinate 178 downwards.
TGATTGATTTCAGCTTTGACGTTCCTGCGTTGTGAAGTAACTCATGAACGTTTGGATCATCACCATCCAGAAATAAAAACTCTTTATCCGCTAAACACTCATGGATTAAAGTAGTCTTTCCGACTTGCCGTGAACCGAGCAAAATGATTGCTTTTCCTCTATTAAAATTACCTTTTAT
>CAZDYD010000121.1:0-4115 GCA_964509715.1 uncultured Chitinophagales bacterium | reverse complement strand
CTGACAAACAAATTTAGAACGACTAAAATTACAATGGCTCCCAGAGCACCAGTTAAGATTGCGCTGATCAGTCCTGTGCCAAAACTAATTCCAAGTTCACCTAAAATCCAGTATCCGACGAAACTACCTATAATACCGACCACAATATTTCCGATGATGCCAAGGCCACTGCCTTTGTAGATCGTACTTCCAAGCCAGCCGGCTACGGCACCAATAATAATCGTTACAAGAATTTCCATTTTTTTGTGTTAGGTGATTAGTTAAATAAGGACAAAAAATCTACACAACAGGTCACTGATTTCATATTGTAAATCTTACAGTTGTAGAATTCAAAAATATGAACCGATAAGCCGAATTAATCGGCTCTAGACTCATGGAGGGTGTTCTTGAGTTGATAGGTGTCACCCCTGAAGGTGTATCTGATTAGGGAATCCAATTGCATAAGTACGAACGTAATGAAACTGAAATCAAAAACGGTTTTAAGACCATCCAAAGGAATGTCAAACAACACCGTTGGGAGCTGAGCAAACAGTACTGATATCGTAATACCGAGTGCTATAACCAGTCCCATACCAATCCAAGACCATTTGATTTCTCGTGGAACCACCAGCTTTTGATGTACATCTACTTGTTTGATCTGCATCATCACCTGGTCCTCGAAGTCATGATTCGGGACTTTCATCGTGCTGTTGGACAGTAAATCCTTAAATAATTCGTCTTCAGTTCGTTTCATCAGTATAGGTCATCTTTAGTGAGGTGTAAAAGGGAGTTCAGCACGGCTTTCATCTCGGATCGGGCCCGGTGCAACAGTACCCGGGCATTGGAGTTTGTCCATCCGGTAATCTGAGTGATCTCTTCTAAGCTAAACTCATTCAGGTAAAACAGTCTAAGTACGAGGCTGTAATTGGCTGGAAGTCGCAAAAGCGCAGCATTAATGTAGTGTTGACGATCCATCTGTTCCAAATTTGCAAACTCATTATGTAGTTCTTCAACAGAAATTTCGTCTGAAGTTGCTACATCGAGAGCATCCGGCTTTTTCTTTTCAGCTTTGAGCATGTTAAAGGCTTCGTTAATTACGATCCGATAGAACCAAGTAGAAAAGCTGGACTCCTTTTTGAAGGAATCCAGCTTTCTGTAGGCTTTGATGAAAGCGACCTGCACCACATCCTGAGCCAGATCATCATCCTTCAACACTGATAAGGCAAGGGAACAGGCATTGTCCTTGTGCTCGCGGATAATAAACCGGAATGCGTCAGTATCGCCATCCAGCACTTTTTGTATATCGCTATCTGCCATCCTCAGGATTTCTCACGGGTAGTATCCAGGTAATGCGCAATTATCAGTCCAATGCCACCGAAAAGAAACATTCCAATTGCGGTGGCATCACTGAAGGAATCCTCCAGAAAGCTACCCAGAATGAGTCCGATAGTAGCGCTAGTGACTAGGCATCCCATTTTCAACCAGTTAAAACTGAAGGAACTTCTGTGTGGAAGTTCCGTGAATTCGATGCCTTTTTCCAGCAAAAGCAAACGTTCACGTTCTTTTGAACGGTGTACGGTGTACCATACAAAGAACGCAAACAGTAACATGGTCAGAAAAAAAGCGAACACGGTCGATATGATGATAATTGGATCCATAGAGGTTTGGATTAAACGTTAATGTGTGATTGTGTAAGTATTGGACAACCGCTACAGTGAAAATGTTACAGTGAAGACCAACTTAGTTTTCTGAGACAAATTTGGGTAAATCGTAGTCCTTGTTTAACAAAATAGAGAAGATTCCCATTACAATTTGTTGATATGAAGTGTCTATCCCATTGAATGAAAATGCAAACGTCATTTCCTGGTTTGGCATATAGACCATGAGTGATCTAAACTCATCCATACCACCCATGAGTCCTATCATGCTCTCTTCCCTGAACACCGGAATACGGATCATTCCAATACCCGGTTCTTGTTGCATAAGAGCCAGAGATGATTCAGTAACCAATTTCCCGTCAAATAGTGCGTGGATAAACAGGTTTATCTTTATAATAAACAGATAAACTGCCCATTGCTGTGTCGTGATCTTCCAACAAATGAAATAGACTATCCAATTTTTCAGAATTAAAACTCTGGGCCATTAAGCTAGTTTGGAGCATGCTGAAAACGAATAAGCAGCAAAAAAGAAGTTTTCTCATGAAGTTGTCCTTTTTTTAGTGTGATTTGAGTACTTGTGTACCCATTGGACAACCGAAATAGTGATTAGGTTACAGTGAGCTGCTTATGAACCTTTTGTGGACTTCGAGCAGATAGACATGATCAAAGATATGGAATTAGCTTTCTGGAACATCAGGATTATGGGAATTTCGAATACAATCTGGTTCTGATATTTTTCGGCTACTCGGATTTATGGATGGAGGTAAACTGATTGTTCTGACTAATGGATTTACGAAAAAAACACAAAAAACTCCGGCGAACGAAATTCAGATTGCCGGACTAAGAAAAACTGATTATTTGCAACGAAAAGGACAGGACTAATGAGCGATTTACAAGCATATATTCAAAATAGAAAGCAAACCGATTCAGAGTTTGCAAGAGAGTTCGACAGTGGATACGAAAAGTTCAAAATTGGTGTCATGTTGCGAATCGCCAGGGAAGATGCGGGAATGACACAAGAAGAGTTAGCACGCATTCTGGGGACAAAAAAAACAGCAATTTCCCGAATTGAGAATCATGCCGAAGACATTAGATTATCCACTTTAGAGAAATATGCCAGCGCATTTGGGAAAACGCTCAAACTTCAACTGATTGATTCAGCAGAGGTTTAAACTCGTTGTTAACCGATGTAATTTGCCTAAATCAGCGTGAAAAGTAATGCTTAAAAAAATATCAATATCAACACTCCTCATAGTGGTTCTGTGCAGCTATGAAGTTTCAGCTCAAGATGAAATGACCATTCCGGTCGGGGATTCAGCCATTGTATTTTCTCCACTCAAGTATTTGAATGCGTATGCAGATGCCGTTGGAATTGATAATTTAAGTGAGGTTGAACGATCAGAAAGTGTGCGTTTAAGATTATGGGGATCACTTTCTCATTCATGCCATAGCTATTCAAAACTCCTCCAGCACGGACTGTCCCTCAGATCCGTCCCCCGAAGTCCATTTCCATGACTCATATAACCGGATCTTCCCATTAGGCAGCACCTCCGGACGAGAATGACAGATTCCGGTCATGAGTTGTCCTTGCGCATTCACCTGATGATACCTCATATCGATATTCCCGTCCGGATCCACGATTCCGATCAGGTGTCCAGCCACGATATTCTCACCCGAATACTCACACGTCAACACATTTCCGGACTGCCGATAATGAAACACCGTATCCTCCGAGACCTCACCATTCGAGGAAGTACTCACTGGCCGGAAGCGTTTGTTGTGGTAGTTCATGGATTCTCTTGATAATGGACTACTACTATTTTCTTTTTGCAAGAATCTCTTCCACAAGTCTATAGACAGTAGATCCATTTCGTCTAGGCCAGTCGGTACCAGGAGGCGGATCTAATCGTTTAGCGTATTCTATTGCAGTTTTAATCCTTTCGGTTGTAAAAATAGATGCATTGATTTCTTTATCATAATTAGAACAATATCGATTTAGTCTATCTTTACAATTCCGTGAAGAACTTACACCAGAGCCATTTTCAAAGTGTAGTAATAACCAAAATTCAAAGTTTGGATTGCTTAATGCGAATCCACGATTGGCTTTCTCAGCTGACCAATCAAACACTTTTTGAATGGGGGTTTCTTCCCAACTATCTCGATCGATAACCACCCATGCCATGTCGTCTTTTCTTAATGGATTTTCATCAAGATACTTTTTAAGTCGTTCCAGTACGCGATCCGGAGAACTGTCATTCTTGGATTTGAGACATTTTACTTTGAGAACGGTTTCGTCAGAATTGAATAAGTCAAAATATCCCGGTTCGGTAACTGATCCTTCTACTCCAAGAACAAAAAGTCTTTTGTATCGCCTGGAACCCGAAACCCTGCTGAAATTCCTTCTCCTTTTGGGCATGGTTACAATGCTCCTTCCAACCTTTCTGATTTACTATTCTCAAAATTGAAATCAGATAGTTT
>CAZDYD010000120.1:0-4596 GCA_964509715.1 uncultured Chitinophagales bacterium | reverse complement strand
TGGCTTGTTATGCTGAATACAGTACCGATATTTTCGACGAATGGAGGATTAAACAACTGGCGTCTCATTTTGCGCAATTAATTCAGGAAATTGCCAGTAATCCCAATGTACCTATCAAAAAGCTCAATATCCTGACACCATCGGAAAAACAGAACATCATTCACGATTGGAATCAGACAGATAGTACCTTTGATCTGAATACTTCTGTTCCTGAACTCATCCTTGCTCATGCAAGAAAGAATCCAGATAAAATTGCCATTCGTGCCAGAAACGGTGAATTAACGTATAGAGAGTTAGTTGAAAAATCACAACATGTAGCTAATCAGATCATAGCACTTGATTTGCCAAAAGGCTCACTCATTTTAGTATCTTGTGGCCGTACTTCGGAATTAATAGTTGGGATGCTGGCTATTTGGAAAGCTGGTCATACCTATGTGCCGGTGGATCCAAACTTCCCAACCCAGCGGATACAGATGATCATAGAGGATGCCAACGCTTCTGTTGTTTTGACCGATCATGAAACGTACTCTGTTATACCGGATAGTATTAGAAAATTCTTAATCGGTGATATGATTGGAACATCAGATGATGATATAATTGATGTTCCTTTAGATTTGGCACCATTGGCTTATGTGATCTTCACATCAGGAAGTACAGGTCGACCGAAAGGTGTCATGGTCGAACATACAGCGGTCACGAACTTTCTGTTATCAACTTCCGAAATCTTAAATATTACTCACGAGGATGTAGTTCTATCAATCACAACGATATCATTCGATATTGCTGTTTTGGAAATTTGGGGATATCTGATAAACGGTGCAACTGTTGAACTTGCATGCGAGGAAACTGTCAAGAATGCTGAGCTATTGATACATAGACTCCAAAGTGACACCATAACTGTCATGCAGGCTACACCGGCAACGTGGACAATGATCATAGATGCTGGTTGGAATGGATCCGAAACCTTTACTGCAATCACAGGTGGAGAGGCACTTTCCAAACAACTTGCAGCAAAACTGGTACCCCGTTCGGGTATTGTTTGGAACATGTATGGTCCAACTGAAACAACTGTCTACTCTACAATCGCCAGAATTGGTCAAGCAGATATTCAAAACAATCAACCAATACCCATTGGTCGACCGATACACAACACCTCTATTTATATTCTGGATGAGAATGGTCTCCCTGTTCCTGCGGGATATCCTGGAACATTATTCATCGGTGGACTCGGTGTAGCCCAAGGATATTTGAATCGCCCCGATCTCACCGACGAAAAGTTTATACCTGATCCGTTCGCATCCAGCATTTTTCAGGAAAGCAGGTTTTTGGATGTAAACAAACCGATCATGTATAACACAGGTGATCTGGCTCAGTACAGGAATGATGGAACCATTGAATATTTGGGAAGAAAAGATCAACAGATCAAACTGCGAGGATACCGAATTGAATTGGAGGAGATAGAACACCATCTTAATTCCATCCCCGATGTTTCAAAAGCAGCTGTGGTTTTGAATGAAACTAACGGCATTACCAGGCTTGTTGCATATATGGTTTCAGCCAGCTCAGTCAACCCCGAAACATCAACTATTACAACGAAACTGCGTGATCATTTACCGGAATACATGATACCAACCGTATTTCAGTGGATAGCTACTCTTCCTTTGACACCAAATGGCAAACTTGATCGAAACAATCTCAGCAAAAGACCGATAGAACTTCTAAACGACAACCACAATCAAAAAAGTCCGCGTGATGTTTTTGAAATAAAAGTATCATCCATATGGAAGTCAGTTTTAGGCATTTCCCAGGTTGGATTGGAAGACAACTTTTTTGAACTCGGTGGACACTCGCTGTTGGCAGTTAAACTTATGGCTGAAATAAATGCAGGTTTTGGGGCACACCTCCCACTTGCAGTGCTATTTCAGAACCCTACATTTGAATCATTTTCTGACAAACTAAGGAATTCAATCCGCGAAGGTTTTACATGGTCAGGTGTTGTACCACTAACCCCAACCAAGAATACATCGAAAATTCTGTACCTCATACCGGGAGCCGGAGGAAATATTGTCTATTTACAGCACCTGGCACTATTGATCGATCCGGAGACCGAAGTATATGCTCTTCAGCCACCAGGTTTAGATGGCAAGACACCGCCTCTGACAAACGTTACAGATCTCGCTGAATATTATATCAATTCCATCGAGGATCAGGTTAAAGGAAAGCAATTCACCTTGGTTGGACACTCTTTCGGAGGTCTCGTAGCATATGAAATATCACGTCTGATGGAAAACTACTCCGATGAAATAAGTAAACCAAGATTGGTTATCCTTGATACAGCAGCACCGCAGTGGTTTGAGCCTACCGGACTTGATTGGTCAACTGGTACATGGTTCAATCAAATAGCCAAAATTGCGTCACACCAGTTTGGAACAGAACTGAACTGGGATTACAATTCTGTCGAAACCGATCACTTTGACGATGCTGATTTAATCAGCAAGTTGCTTGACTCACTAATCGATGCAGGGATTTTCCCAAATGGTACTGATGCAGACTTTCTTAAAGGGTTTGTAGATGTTTACAGATCTAATCTCAAAATGGAATACAACCCAAAAAGTGTTTTAAATAGTACTCAAATTACATTAATTCGAGCTAAGGACCTGCAACCTGAACATTTGAATGACCCTAAAGTACATCAAATCAGGTCTAATCACGATTTGGGATGGTCTCAATGGTCAAAAGAAAAGGTCAATCTGGTGGAAGTACCCGGGGACCACTTAACGATGTTAAATCCACCCCAGGTTCAACATCTTGCTGAAGAATTAAACAAAATAATAGCAACAGACGAAAAGATTTAAATTAAATTCATGGGCAAACACCGACACTTACTCTTTGCGATTCCATATGCAGGTGGACATTCACTTGTGTTTAGAAATCTAAAAAACTTGCTGAATGACCATGTAAGAGTAGAAATGCTTGAACCCCCGGGACGCGGAAAAAGGGCTGGAGAACCATTATTGAAGGATCTTAATGATATAGCTTCTGATCTTTACTCTCATATCGAAAAAATGTCCAAAGGGGAACCATATTCTGTGTTAGGTCACAGTATGGGTGCCCTCATAGCTTATCTGGTAACACACCAATCGGTAAAAATATCCCCCGTTGCCGTGAAACATCTCTATTGTAGCGGTCACATAGCACCATTGGTTCCAAAGATAGAACCCGGTGAAATCCCAAAATATAAAGCAACTTCTAATGATTTCTGGAACTACATTGATAGTCTTGGGGCGTTACCGCCAGAACTCAAAGAACATGAAGAACTCATGAGTTACTTCGAACCGATAGTCCGTGCTGATATTCAGGCATTGGAATCGTATGTATATAAAGAACCTGAACAAAAACTGGATGTCCCATTGACTGTATTTTATGGTATAAAAGACTCTGAAACACCGATTCATAAACTATTACCATGGCAATCTGAGTCAACACTACCCGTACGATACATTCCCCAAAGTGGCGGACATTTTGGCTTTTTCGAAAATCTTGACACCGTATCACGGTACATTATTGAGAGTAGTCGTGAATAAATATTTTAAAAAATATTTATTATTTAATGTACAACAGACAGAAGTTGAATATATTTAATTTATAAAAGCTTAAGTCGACAAAATAATTCAGGAATATGTCACAGGTAGCCGTTACTGACAATTCAATGACCTTGCAAGCTGACAAGATCATCAATCGTTACACTCTTGTTGCAGCAGGTGTTGGTGTGTTACCGTCTCCAACTGCGAATTCTGTAGGAATAGCAGCACTTGAATTAATCATGATCGATGAACTTGCCAGAAATTATAAATTCCCATTCCCAACAAAACTTGCCGCTTTAAAAATTCTCGTATCTGTAATAGGAAGTATCGGACCGGTTTACTTTGCACTAAAATCCAAAGCGGCTGTATCTGCCATACCTATCGTAGGTCATTTAATTGCATCAAGCATTTACTCATTAACTGGGGCGATATCTGTTTATGCGGTCGGAAAGCTATTTCAGCGCCATTTTGAATCTGATGGAACATTCTTGAGCAAAGACAACAAATATCTGCAGAAAGCCTTTAAACACGAATACGAAAAAGGGACTAAAGTTATTCCTGTACTAATTTCGAATCACAACACAAACTGAGGTAACAATGAAAATAAAAAATATACTAAGCTTCCTGGTCGTCATACTTTGCGTAACTCCAGCATGGTCACAAGTCGACAAAATGCCCGACTGGACCTTCCTAAATGTCCAGTCATATGATCCTAATTATGTAGCACCTACACCCTACATCCCGTTCAATAGTGGGACCGTCATATATATTGATCAGGCGCACAACAATTTTCATACATATGATCAAAGATTCAAACCTTTCTCTGACCTTGTCAGAAACGATGGATTTGAAGTTCAGCCATTTACCCAAACTTTCAGTGCATCATCACTTGCAGATGTAAAGATTCTTGTTATCTCCAATCCGGTAAACAACGCGAATACACCCGAAGTAAATTGGGTAAGTCCCATTTTAAGTGCATTCACATCCGATGAAATAACCGCAATTACTGAGT
>CAZDYD010000119.1:0-4988 GCA_964509715.1 uncultured Chitinophagales bacterium | reverse complement strand
CCTGTAGCCTGATTCCAGGCCACTGCACCAATCAGTTCACCCCATATTCTCACTAAAGCGGTATTCATACACTACCAATCATATGTTTCGGATGTGTTGGATGAGGAGTTTCTGGCACGTTTTCTCTTGGATTGCTCCTCTCTCGCCAATTCAAGCGGACTGATGGTCTTGCGGACTTCGAAAGCACTCATGACCTGAAGCTGATTTAACACGCGTAAGACCCGAATGAGCGTGGCTAGTGTAACGGTTTCGCCTCTTTCCAAAAGACTCAACGTTGAACGGCTGATGCCGGCTTCATAAGACAACATTTCCTGAGTTTTGTTTTGCTCAAGGCGATGATGACGAACAAATGCTCCGATGTAACCTGATAAGGCATCATCACTCATTGAGTACCAGTCGATGTATGAATAATCATTCATAAATAGATATTATGGATTATAATGTATGGTATAACATACAATAAAATACAATTTTTGATGAATGTCAATGATATAGTGCAAATTCCATGTTATGGTATGAAATATAGCACATTAACTAAGTTATATGGTAATAATGAATGAATTATCACTCATTATTACCTGATGATAAGCTCTCGGCTTGCTTGCTTCAACACGGTCAGGGTACGGGTGAGGCGCTGTCCGGCAGTGGGTTCATAGGTGAGCACCCAGTCTGGATTTACTGTTAAATCTGGATTCACTGTTAAATAATGAACCGGATGATAATAGATCCAAGGATTGTTACGATTTATTCATTTATAAGGATGAATCCACCGGAGGGTTGGGCTTGTATTGTAACTGTTCCATGTGTCGGCATATTCAGTCTTTCCATGGACGCTACACCGTGACCATCATCATTATACAGCACCAGTTCGATTCCGGTTGGCATGGGAAGATCCAAAGAAATGGAACGTATCGTTGACTCAGCATTGACACCGGCAACATACCATTTTTCTCCCTTTCGACGAGCCAAAACGACATACTTACCAGGATACCCATCGATAAAAATCGTTTCGTCCCAAGTGGTCGGAATCTCACGCATGAAATCCAGCATGAATTCCGGCTTGTCGTGAAGGTTGTTCGGTGTCAGGGCGAACATTTGTACCGGATTCTGAAACAGAATTCCAGTGGCCAGTTGAAAGGTATCAGTAGTCAGGCGCTTTTGTCCATCCTGGTTTCCACGATTGATGAAATTGTTGAGCACGACTCCACCAAAATCCATACTACCGACCGAATTACGTATGAAAGGATGTAACGTTGCAAAAAAAGCTTCTTGATCTCGCACTTCCTGACTAAAAACGAGCATTTCGGAGGCAAGAACCGCCTCGCTACCCACAAAATTCGGGTACATTCGTTCCCATCCGCGTGGGAGTGTAGAGCCATGGAAAATAACCTGTAATCCATAATCATTGGCATCGGATAGAATGTCTTCGTACAGTCGCATGGTGGACTGTTTATCTCCACCGAGAAAATCGACCTTGATACCTTTCACACCGATATTACGTAGCCAGGCCATCTCTTGCTTTCGGGCAATGGCGGTATGCATACGATTTTTTGGTGTCTGGGGTGCATCATTGAATGATCCATTTGAGTTATACCAGAGAAACACGCCAACACCTTTAGATCGGGCGAATTCAACAAGCTCTTCCATTCGTTCATAGCCGATATTTGCATCCCACCATGCATCGATCAATATGAATTCATATCCCATAGAGGCAGCGAGCTCGATGTATGTGACCTGATCCTGATAGTTCATACTTTCGTCCTGCCAAATGATCCAGCTCCATGTGCCGCGACCGAATTCATATGGTACAGATGGTTCATATAACGGATCAACGACATCCCACATGATGGTGGTTTCAACTATTGGTTGGATCGTTTCGCCAACCGTAATTGTTCGCCAGGGAGTTGTGCCGGGCAGTCCAAGTTGTGCACCACTGCTGTCAAATCCATTATTCTGTCCCGGGTCGGGGTAGGCAATGGTATATCGACCGTTCTGGAATGGACTCAGGTGAGATCCGCAATAGTTGCTTCCTACTCCTGTTTCTGAGAGCAACACCCACCCGTCGTCACCAATGCGGAAAAGTCCCGGGAACACATAACCATAGATAGCGGTAGTATTCTCGAGGGTTTCATCTGCTACATATCTACTTTCATAACTTGGGGCAGTGCGTGCATAGGCTGTCATAGGCTCCATCATAGGGGAGAGGAAGGCCTTAGTGGAAGATGGGAATGTAAAACCGGTTGTTTCCTCATGCATTACAACAGCCAAGGTCTCTTGCCATGCGGGTAATTCGTACCTAAATGCGATATCATTATTGCTTAGCTGAAAGTGGATCGAGATTTCATTAGCTTGTGCGTTAGCCAAAGTCACTGTCATCGTGTTTGCTTGATACCTTACGTTGGACCGTTTGATCTTGGATTCTGAGTAACTTTTGTCGATGAAACCGTATGATGCTTCCACGAATCGCATATCGTTGCTGAAATCCCCTTCATTGGTGAGTAAACCCAGTGGGGAGTCCATGAGCATGATTTTGTTTTTGTGCGTCACCGAGAATGTCGGTTGACCGTTGATTACGTCAAACGTTAAAACCAACTGACCATCGGGACCAGAAACAGATGTATCAGGTTGAGCGTACGCTGATGGTGCCAATAACAGGCAAAAAAATATGAGAAAAATGCGCATGAAATTCATTCGATCCAGTATCCTTCCAACATTACACGGTTTATGCTACGGGAATTTCTAACATCCTCCAGTGGATTTCGATCCAATAGGATAAAACTTGCCACTTTCCCTTCATCGATGCTTCCCATTGTATCGGCCAACCCTAAAAAACGAGCCGGGACAATCGTGGCCGACCGAAGCACATCAGCGTTTGACATACCTTCCAGTGCCATGAATTCCAACTCTTTGTGAGAGCTGTAGCCGGGTATTACCGATGGATTCCCGGCATCTGATCCCATAAGGATAGGTACTCCAGCCTCATAGAAGATTGCAAAATTCTGCAGCATAAATTTTTTGAGATTGTCGGTATCAATTCCGGCGCTTTTAACCATCAATTGGCGTATGGGCCAGTTTCTTAAACTCCGATTTGTGCGTTCAGAACTATATTGCAACATGAATGGATCATCCAGAATCTCAGCTGTTTCTAAATACTGGTGCATATAAGCAATTGAAAGAGTAGGGGTAAAGTAAATAGAATCTTCTCTCATTTTCTTGAGCAACGAATCGACATGTGTCAAAACCTGATCTCCGACGGTATGTACCAGCACATCAACCCCAGCGTTGATGGCATCCTCTAAATCAGCTTGGCGGGAAACATGAGCAAATACTGGGAGTCCATATTCAGTTGATTTCTGCGTGATATTCCTGAGCAACTCGATTGACAACCGAGGCTCCTCGGGTCCACCTCCCAAGCCTGATTCAACCATCACCTTAATTCCTTTCATACCCAGATCAAGCTTGGTTGAAATCAGGGCATCCAGATCGGTTTCCTCGGTCACGGTTAGTATTCCAATTTCATTGAGATCGAGTTTGTCGGTAGGGACACCCAACATTAAAGGTAGTAATCTGGTGGGGTATCCATCGGGGGTAGTTAGGATGTCGCCGGTGGCGAAAATGATTGGTGCTACAATCTCTTTGTTTTGTTGTTTTCTGATCAAATCACGGGTGATTTCCTGATTGTATCCGTGACCACCAAGAGTAAAAATCAGAGACACACCATAACGGGCGAGCTGCTCCAGAGCCACCTGTCGGACAGACGCGTCAGGAGGAATCAGTCCGCCACTGTTGAGGTGAACATGCATATCGATCATACCGGGCATCATATAGCTATTATCTGCATCTATCACTGTATAGCTATCAAAGAGACTATCCGGAATAGCACCCTCAAAGATGCGATCAAATACACCGTTATTCACAAGAACATGGCGGTTTTCATGAACCACACCCAATTTAACATCGATAAGATGAACGTTCGTAATCAGATAGCCGGTACCATTATCAGAAGCATACACTTCAGAGGGAACAAGCTTGAGCTCATGCTGGTGGGGATTATGAAACCAGGCGAAATATGCGCCAATTCCAAAAATCAAAAGAATCACGAATATAAGACCAAGAAACTTCAGAGTAGTTTTCATATGTTTGATATTTGAACCCGATTAAGTCAACCGTTGAGATACAGTTACATTTAAAAAGATAGAATGAAAAAGCCTAAAAACGGTCTGATATTAAATTGACGAACCCACGACTAAATTAATAGTTTTTAACAAGTTGCCAAACGTTTTTTTAGATGAACTCACATTAATCGAATTTAAATAATATCACTGGCAGTGAAATGACGATGAATGTGAGAACCATGAATAAACCGTTACAACCTACGGTCAGGAAGTAATACGACCTATTGACTTTTTGCTTCTAAATGATGTTACAGTGCATTTATCTCAATTATTCGCTAAAATATTTAATAAAGCTTTGTTGATGTATAACTTCTCTTTACCCAATTTTTCTGATTCAAGTATCCCCACTTCCTCCAATTGTGACAAGTAGTTCCCAACAGTCTTCAAGGTACCCAAACCTGCATCAGCCAACACCTGACGTTTTGTATATGGTAAATGGAATAAAATCTCGATGAGTTCTTTAGAGTATGCTAGTGGAACTTGTTGCTTGATCTGATTACTTATTGATTCCATCAAGCCTGTAATATTATGAATTTGTTCTAAAGCTCTTTGTGCCGTGACCTCAACCATATCGAGCATATACATGACATAAGGCTGCCAATCCTGCTGCTCGGTTACGCCTCGTAATAATTGATAGTAGGATTGCTTATTCCGAATGATGTAATCACTCAAAAAGATTGCTGGGATTGTCAATAAGCCGGTAAGTTTTAAGTAAACAAGAAGCAAAATTCGGCCCGTTCTACCATTTCCATCCACAAAGGGATGAATAGCTTCAAATTGATAGTGGAGGAGTGCCATTTTGATTAATGGATC
>CAZDYD010000118.1:0-5232 GCA_964509715.1 uncultured Chitinophagales bacterium | reverse complement strand
CATATCCATCCGGTGATGTAAGTCCGTAGTAAAGTTGAAACTGTGCCCCCCCAACTTCATACACATCGTGGTGATGTTCGAACTGTGACTCCCCATTCTCATACCCATCCATCGTTGAAAATCCATGGTAAAGTTGGTGCTGTGGCCCGCCTACTTCATATGATTTATTCTGGTTTTGTGCTATACCACTGGCCTGAATTCTATCCTGAGTTTCTGCTCCGATGGCAATCAATCCAAGTAGCAGCGAACCTATTGTAATGAGTTTGTACATCATCTGTTGACTGTTCCTGTTTTAAACGAAATCCTAAAGTAGAAATTCCAATCGTAGGATTCTACCCCAGATTTATTACCAAATATTAATGGTCACCAGCTACTTTAGTTTCGTATTTTTATGCACTTATATTTCAAGTTCAATGATCACAATGACAAGTACCTCTGTGAAAGTAACCAAAAAGAAACATATTGGTCTTAGGATCATTAAGTACCTGTTCGTCACCATTATTTTGGTTATTGTCCTGTTCTTGGGACTTCTTTTATCACTTCGAACTGTTAACCCTCCATTTACGAGTTTCACCGTCCGTGAGGATTGGTCAGCGCTTGAGAAGTCATCCTACAATCTGCGTGAATATTGGGTCAATTATGACAATATTCCTGATCATATGAAGTGGGCCGTAATCGCCGCCGAGGACCAACTATTTTGGACACATAAAGGTTTTGATGTCAAATCTATTCAAGAAGCATGGGACGATCATCAGGCTGGAAGAAGAACCCGCGGGGCAAGCACTATTTCGCAACAAGTATCAAAAAATCTGTTTCTTTCGGGGTCGCAATCTTTCACAAGAAAGGGTATTGAAGCTGGTATTACGATACTGATCGAGTTTTTTTGGTCCAAAGAACGAATTCTTGAGGTGTATCTTAACATTGCTGAGTTTGGTCCCGGGATTTTCGGGGTCGGAAAAGCTGCCGATACATATTGGAATATTGATCCTTCGAAAATCACACCAGATCAGGCGGCACGATTGGCTTCCGTATTGCCGAGCCCTAAGCGGATGCGCGTCGAACCTCCATCTCCATATGCATATCAGAGAAGTCGGTGGATTCTTCGGCAGATGCGCCAACTTACCGGAGTGTCGTTTGGTACCACTCAACCACTACCAGATTCTGCAAAATCCGCGCCTGATTCTGCGACTCTATTTTCAGATTCTGATCTATTTGATATCACCGACGACTTTGATGATCTGATTGATTTGCCCGATACCACCGGTGATCTGCCACGTATTGATCCTATTGAGTTAGATAATTCAAACGCAGATACACAAATCGATCCAATTGAGTCGGATAATTCAAACGCAGATACACAAATCGATCTTATCGAAGCGGATCATTCAAACGCAGATACACTTTTTGACATGTGATTTTTTGCAACCGTCGATTTAAGTGTCTAATTTCGCCAGACACCCACCTCATTGTAAACGTCAGTCAGATATAGAGTATGAGAACTTCAAAATTGCGTATCGTTTGGTTCATGATTTGGTTCATGACCGCATTTGCTTCCGTCACTGTAGCACAGGAATTTACCAGAAATTTACCGTTGGACCGAACTACGGTCACCGAGTCTACCGTTACCGTTAAGGGTCAACGCATTCCCTATTCTGCAACTACTGGAACGTTGCCAGTATATAATGCAGAGAACAAACCCGTAGCATCTCTGTTTTTTGTGTATTACCAACGAACCGATGTCCGTGATAAGTCCACACGACCCATCGTTTTTTCTTTCAATGGTGGACCCGGATCAGCATCGGTATGGATGCACATTGGTTATACCGGTCCGCGTTTTCTGAATATCGATGCAGAAGGAAATCCAGTTCAGCCATACGGCGTTGTTGAAAATCCTCATTCTATTCTGGATGTGGCCGATATCGTCTACATCGACCCTGTGAATACCGGATTCTCCAGACTTTTGAGTGAGGATGCCAAACGTACCGATTTTTTCGGTGTAAATGCCGATATACGGTATCTCGCCGACTGGATCAATACGTTCGTAAATCGATACAACCGCTGGACATCTCCTAAGTTCCTGAAGGGGGAAAGTTATGGTACTACCAGAGTGGCCGGACTTGCCCGACAATTACAAAATTCACATTGGATGTTCTTTAATGGCGTAATTTTGGTATCTCCAACCGGGCTTGGAATAGAGCGTGGGGGTCCGGTATCACGTGCAAATTATCTGCCATATTACGCCGCTACGGCCTGGTATCATAAAGTATTGAGCCCTGAGTTACAGCAACGCGAATTAGAGGATCTGCTTTCTGAGGTTGAAGACTACACCATCAACTCACTTTTGCCTGCCATGGCAATGGGTGGCTTCATTGATCCAGACCGCCGAGATAAAATTGCCTCCCAAATGGCCTACTACTCTGGTATGGATAAGAATGTAATTCTTCAGCACAATCTTGCGGTACCAACATCCTTTTTCTGGAAAGAACTACTGCGCGACCAGAGTCTGACTGTAGGTCGCTTAGACTCCAGATATCGCGGGATCGATCGTCAGGATGCGGGCGACCGGTACGATCATGATCCGGCATTGACGGCCTGGAACCATGCGTTCGCTCCCGCCATCAACTATTACTTACGCGAAGTTCTTGGTTATAAAACAGACCTGCAGTACAACCTATTTGGACCAGTACATCCGTGGGATCGCACCGGAGATACTACCGGTGAGGATTTAAGATCGGCTATGGCTCAGAATCCCTTTTTGCATACCATGATTCAGGCTGGATATTTTGATGGCGGAACTGATTATTTCAATGCCAAATACACAATGTGGCATATGGATCCAAGTGGTAAACTAAAAGACCGTATGCGATTTGAAGGGTACCACAGTGGTCATATGATGTACTTGCGTCAAGAAGATTTAGCCACTTCAAATGAACACATTCGCGAGTTTATCCGCCAGTCGATACCACCTCCGGGGACACCGGCAAAATATTGATTTCACAATCTAAACTGAGCTTGGTTGGCCGTTATTGGTATCTTCAACAGATCATCGAACAAATTTTACATCACTCGGTAGTAAACAAACCAAAGTACGCTGTAAAGATATATCGTGTGCCCCAGTACAGATGGCCATAGTGAGGCACTTTTAAACCGGATAATACCGAAACTCCAGTACACTATTAACATACTTGGAATCCATAGAGCTAGTACATCAGCACCGAATCCGTCGTACACTATTTGAGCAATGAATGTATGGAACCCGGCCTGTAGGAATGCAGCGTTACTACCCGATACTTTGTCAGAAATTGAACGCTGTATGTAGCCTCGATATAGTATCTCCATAGCCAATGGAAGTACCACAATCGGCGGTAATATCAAAATCCAGAATTTTGTGTCCGTATGAAGGTCCGACGGGACCACACCCAGTTGCCAATCCAAGTTTCTGCCTATTTGTACGAGCCAGCTCGCATCGCTGAGACCGAGTATAAACCATGCCAATGTGATCACTAATACGGCCGTTGTTACCCCAACAATTGGCCCGACCAGCCACCAGGACCAATGCACAGGCAATCTGATCCCGATCTCTTTTCTGCCTTCTTTTGAGCTGAAAACCAGCGGATAAATCCAAATCAGCAACATTGAACCCATCACCCAATCAGTGTCTATCCATCCTGATATAGCAAATATGATATGCAGAGCAAACAGACCCGTTACGACTTGTAACGGATTTGAAACAAATTTCTGGATGTAGTCTCTGTAAAAGTTCATCTTATTTTATCTCAAAGATTACATGAAAATGCACCTTGAGTTCCACCCTGCTGGGGTTTGATCAAAACGACCGAGCTGTGAGGGGGTACAAAAATTCCTTGTCCACCGACTGTGAGGGTGTGCATTCGTTGATCAGCACCATTGCTTAAAACCGGGTGTATCTTATATTCCGAAAGGTCGGCACGATATTCAAATTCCGTATTCTTTGCATTGAATATGACCAGAATGCCATCCAGATCCGGGTCCAGATCATTTCCGGCACATGACCCATCTGAAATACTCATCACTATGATTCCAGGCTCTTGTTCACTTCCGGAATTGTGAAATACCACACGTTTATGAACATCTTCTGCAGTTGCAAGCCGAAACAGCCGTGAACTATATCTTATGCGAAGCTGATCCATGAATACTTCATGAGCCCAACTCATGTGTTCTATTTCGACATTGATCTCAGGATTGGTCAAATGTCGCCGTTGTTCGTCCCACAAACGGCGATTATCCCATGCTGGTGGAAGACCTTTCCCCCAATTATGGGTACCCATTGAGAAATCAACCCGATTAAACCAGTCACCACTATCGTAGCTGTTACGATCCATCGACTTTGATCTCAATATGTCGGTTCCCATCTGATGAAATGGAATTCCCTGACTGTAATTGATGATGGCCTGACTCAGGGTGTGAACATATACCCGGTCCCAGATTGTCATATCCATTGGGAGTTTTGGCTGGGTATTGTCCCACAAGGTTTCGTTATCGTGTTTATCAATATAGTTTACGTTTTCTTGAGGCAGTAACGTGTATCCGATTCCCTCATTACCGCCTATCACACGATTCCCGAATCGGTTTACAAAGGGATATGTTTTCAAGTTTCCTGCCAGACCGACCCGGATTCTATCCGTGTAATCCAGAAGTCGTGCTCGTTGATCATCAGCTGATAATTCCACATCTTCGTTCGGGAACAGGAATTGTCCGCTTGTGAATCCTTGGTTTCTGCCCCAATCGGCAAACATTCCACCCCGAATTGCATCTCTGTTTCTATCATTAAAATTCCCAATTCCGGTTCCGGCCGTGTTAAATTGAGTTGCGTTAACAAAGATTCTATCATCGGCCACCTCACCGAAATTCCATCCTTCTCCATAGAGATAAATGTTTTTCCCATCTACTCCATCACGTTCAGGAGTCAATTGTGCCAAGGCTTTCAATATATTCTCCATTACATATACCGGATGATGTCCCATGAGGTCGAATCGGAATGAATCGATTTTATACGCTCTGGCCCAAAGAACAATAGAATCGATCATAAGTTTTTCCATCATGCGAAACTCAGCTGCTGTATTTTGACAGCACGTGGAGGTCTCAACATTTCCGGATACCGGTTCTCTGCGCATATAGTACCCCGGAACAAGACGATCGAGTATAGAACGTTGGGCAAGTCCGGCGGCTGATGTGTGGTTGTAGACGACATCC
>CAZDYD010000117.1:0-5279 GCA_964509715.1 uncultured Chitinophagales bacterium | reverse complement strand
TCCGGTAAGGCTGTAATTAGCTTCAGCTACATAAAGGCGGTTCAGAGAGTCGCTGGTGGACTGAATCTTTCTTCCTTTTGTATAAGCTTTGATATTTCTGACGTTGTCAGCACCGGTGCCCATGAAATCCGCATCAAGGCTGATGATTACCTTAGCTGCTGAGAGGTCAGGGGAGACTCTGAGCTTACGCCCGAAAGCGATCTGTGATCCAAGCAATTGGTTTTCTTCACCGAATGGTTCATAATTAACCCATACACTGTTCGGATATTTACTCAACGCTTCTCTCTTGAAGCGATTCAATGTCATTGATGAGTTGCTTTCGCTGATAAACACAACTCTGCTGGTAGCATTCAGATTCTCTGCAACAGCTGATATGAAATCACTGAACGATCTTCTCTCGCCATTGTACTTCACACTACGACTACGGTCAGGGTCATACATATCCAATATGCTGGCCTGCTGGTAGATGTTGGTCGATCCCAAACTGGAAGGATGCTCAGGATTGCCCTCGATCTTGGTAGGTCTACCAGAGTTTGTTTCTACCAAAAGTCCGGTTGTATACCCCAGAAATGGGATACTGGTAGCGTAAAACAATGGTTTGCCCGCCACCGTGTACTCTGGCATGGTGGTTTGAGGCACAATTTTCTGGACAGGTTTACGACATGCGGCAAAACCGGCAAGAGCAATTGAAGCTCCCATTATCTGCAGAAAGTTTCTGCGTGAATACCCGTCTTTCAGTTCAGATGCATCTTCAGGGAATTCCCTGTCAACAAACTTGCGATACTCATCATTATTAGCGAGTTCGTTGAGGCTTCGCCAGTATGTTTGCTGTTGCTGTTTACTCATGCTTATTAGCGTTGTTGTATACGTTTAAGATCGATTTTATCTGTGGCACGCGTTACAGTAAATTGGCGGCGCAATGTTTTTCTTGGCAATGATTTGTGATGCCAGTTCAAATTGGTTTTCGGGTGCTTGCCATCCCATATTGAATACCTGATCAACAGGACGGAGGTTTGCTTCAGGAGCATTGTGGCAATCCAGACACCATCCCATACTCAAAGGCTGCATCTGCATCACTACTTCCATACGGTCTACTCGTCCGTGGCATGAGGCACATCCAACACCCACATTAACGTGGGCAGCATGGTTGAAATAACTGTAATCCGGGATGTCGTGTACTTTCACCCATTCAATGGCATCACCGGTAACCCAACTCTCACGCAGGAGAGTGAGCTTGTCACTTTCAGGAAGAACCTGAGCATGACAGTTCATACAGGTCTGTGTGGGTGGTATAGAGGCTACCGCCGATACCTCAACAGACGTATGGCAATAGCGACAATCGATGCCAAGCTGTCCGGCATGCAGTTTGTGGCTGTAATCAATAGGTTGCTTTGGGGCATATCCTACTTCCATGAACTTCGGGGAAGCAAAGTACCAGAAGCCAAAGACGATAGATGTTAACAATAGTATTAATCCAATGAGTATAACCCGCGGTACGCGATTACTCCATTCAGGAAATAATTGAGCCATGTTTGACCAGTTGTTGTGTTTATTCGTGTTCGTACGATTTGAATCGTACCCGTGCAAATACAAGTCGCAAATATACGATTTAAAGGCTTTCGGATAGACCTAAATCATCTTATTTGTAAATAATCTAAACAAGATGATATTGTACCGGACCCTTTCATAAATCAGCGCTAAAAATACATCGTAAAAAAATAAAAAACCCGAAAATAAACACTCTTTAGCCATTATTTATAGGCATAGTTCAAGTGTTTAAAAATATGAGAATTAAGTCTTAAATTATTGCCATCAATAAGACTTTTGGTTTCAATTTTTTAGATATACGCATCCAAAATAAAGAAAATCATTACTCCGGTAACCGAAACATATAACCAGATCGGAAAAGTTAATTTTGAGATTTTTCTGTGCGACTTGAAGTTACCAGAGAATGCAAAGTAAAAGCTTGTCAGGATCAATGGTACAACCGCAGCTGACAATACAATATGTGTGATGAGTATGAAAAAATACACCGGGCGTATAAAGCCTTGCCCAGGAAAGGGCGTATGACCAATGAAATTATGGTAGATCACATAACTCACCAAAAAGAGTGTGGAGGTGATGAAGGCTCCAAGCATGAATTTCATATGCTTGTCGAAATCACGTTTTTTTATCTGTAAAAATCCGGCAATTAACAAAACGGTACTGATACTGTTTAGGGTTGCGTTTAACGCAGGTAGCAATCTGACCCAGTCCTGTATTTCATCTGGTGTTGTTTTGAAATAGATAAGCCAGATCAAAAAAACAAATGCCACCATACTGATCAAAAATATTATTACCAGCGCCTTATAAAGACTTACATTTTTTAGAGCTTCTATAGTAACTTGCTCTTGAAAACTTTTATTCATAGTGTATCAAATAAATACATGTGTTGAGGGTTATGTAAAGATATGCAGATATTGATTTCATTACCCCCATTTTTAGAAAAACGTTCAATATTATGGCAATTAAGATTAAAATTCATCCCGATAATCCTCAACAACGGTCTATTTTCGAGGTTGTCGATGCACTCAGGAATGGACAGATATGTCTTTTGCCCACCGATTCACAGTTTTCAATTGCCTGTTCGTATTCTAATAAGAGGGGACTTGAAAGAATAAGACAGCTTCGTGACCTCGATAAATCGCACACCTTTACACTCCTCATCGACTCAATGAACGGGATCGCGAAGTTTGCGAATGTCTCCGACCAAAATTTTAAACTGATCAAAAGGCTGATTCCGGGACCATTTACCTTTATTTTGCCGGCTACAAAAGAGGTCCCCAAACTACTTCTGCATCCACGCAGAAAAACCATTGGGTTCCGTGTTTCCGGTTATCCCATATGCGAACAGATCATCAGAGAGCTTGGCGAACCTTTACTGGCTGTCTCTGCAAAGCCTGGACTCGACGTTGGTTCACCCCAAAAAGGAATCTATCGATCAGATTTGTTTTCATCGTACGAGCATGGAGTCGATATTATGATTGACGATGATTTTAGCCAAAATGACGAGGTTCTTTCTGATCTACAGACCTCAGTGATCGATCTGACCAACGAGCCCGCCCGAATCCATAGAAAAGGTATGGATTTCGAAGCGGTTGAAGAAGCTTTTACTATAATGAATTATGATTTAGACTTGGAGGATACATTTTGATTCGAAAAATTGCCGTAAACACCGGTGGCGGTGATGCCCCCGGACTCAACGCTGTTATCAGAGCTGTAACACTGGCTGGAGTAGCCCGTGGGTGGGAAGTAGTTGGTATCCGGAATGGATATCGTAGTATGTTGGATCCAAAAGTCCCTTTTGTCAAGCTTGATAAAAATACTGTCCGAGGGATCACGATGCAGGGTGGAACGATTCTTGGCACGGCCAACAGGGGTAACCCGTTTGAAATGCCTGTCCAGAGGGCCGATGGTAGCTGGACTACCGAAGACCAATCCGATCTGTTGATCAAGCGATTCCGTGAGGAGCACATTGATGCACTCATCGCTATCGGGGGTGATGGTTCCATGAGAATCGCCTCTCATCTCATAGAAAAGGGACTCCCTGTGGTTGGTGTTCCCAAAACGATTGATAATGACCTGCCCGAGACAGATTTTACCCTTGGATTCGACACAGCTGTTTCAATTGCGACCGAGGCTATAGATCGTATCACAACGACGGCCGAATCACACGAAAGAGTTATGGTTGTTGAGGTGATGGGTCGATATGCAGGTTGGATAGCACTTCATGCCGGACTCTCATCAACAGCGGATGTGATCCTGATTCCGGAAATTCCTTATGAATTGTCATCCATTGTGAAAAAAATCAATGAGAGGGAAGAAGCCGGACGGCACTACACCATGATCGTTGTTGCTGAAGGTGCCGTTGAAAAAGGGCATAGTCATTTTGTAAAAGGGAAGGCACTGGGTCAGGCCGAACAACTCGGTGGTGCAGCGGAGTACCTATCCAAAAGAATTAGTGATCTGACCGGTAAAGAAACCCGACATGTAGTACTGGGACACTTACAACGGGGGGGGTCGCCAAGTACATTCGACCGGTTGATCTCATTGAAATGTGGCGCCGAAGCGGTCAAAATGGTTGAAGAGGGTGATTTCAACAAACTGGTGATAGTAAAGGGTATGGAGGTCAAAAGGGTTCCCATACCTGAAATCGCAGGAAAAATGAAATGCGTACCGGTTAACGGACAGGGTGTACTCACTGCCCGTGAACTCGGTATTTGTCTGGGTGATTAATTGCGTTCTTTGAATATGCCAAGTGTTGATTCAAATGGAGGTTTGATAATCCCTTTTTCAGTGATGTAGGCCGTAATTAATTCAGCTGGAGTGACATCAAAAGCCGGATTGTACACCGGGACTTTGGCCGGTGCTGTGTCATGTCCACCGAAACTGGAAACCTCCTTTGGATCTCGCTCTTCTATCGGTATTTGACTACCACTCTTGATGTTAAGGTCAACCGTGGAAGCTGGTGTGGCGACGTAAAAGGGTATACCATGATGTTTAGCTAAAACGGCCAGCGAATATGTTCCAATTTTGTTGGCCATATCTCCATTTGCAGCAACCCGATCGGTACCGACAATGATCAGATCTACTTTTCCTGTCGACATCAAATGTCCGGCCATTGAATCTGTCACCAGATGCATTGGCACCCCCGCCCGCATCAATTCCCAGGCGGTCAGGCGGGCTCCTTGAAGCAAGGGACGTGTTTCATCAACCCAAACGTGGATGTTTTTGCCCATTTCATGTGCGTGGTAAATAACCGATAGCGCTGTGCCATACTGACCGGTAGCCAGTCCACCCGTGTTGCAATGTGTAAGTATATTGGCACCCTGTGGAACCAATTCGACACCATTCAATCCGATCATTTTACACATTCGCTTGTCTTCTTCATGAATGGTCTGGGCAGTTTTCAGAATGCGTGCTTTGATACTTTCGATCGGTTCGTCGCGGTGTGCATGTACCGTTCGTTTGATACGATCCAATGCCCACATCAAGTTCACAGCCGTTGGTCGCGATCCAGCTAGGTATTCACTTACTCTATTCAGTTCGACTTCAAAACTCTGGTACGAGTGATCAGGAAGATCTTTGATACCAAGATAGAGTCCGTAAGCTGCTGCAATTCCTATCGCGGGAGCTCCTCTAACTCTTAAACTTTTGATTGCTTCCCACATCCTGCCAACATCGCGAATATCCAAAAAAACGGTGCGAGAGGGTAAAAAAGTTTGATCAATCAATCGTAC
>CAZDYD010000116.1:0-5370 GCA_964509715.1 uncultured Chitinophagales bacterium | reverse complement strand
AGACTCTGGAGGTATCATGAACCTGTACCAAAACCTCTGAAATCAGAAAGGGAACCATCTCATTGAGACGGTCCCCTAAATTTTGTGTAGCTTCTTTATTCTGCTTATTTGTCACCGGACTTTTTATCAGCTACGACAGCAGGAGCAGGGTATTTATCCGGGAAAAGTTTACCTCTGACCTGTGTTTCGATTTTGTTACAAAGCTCAGGATCTTCCTCCAGGAATTGCATCGCAGAGTCGGCACCCTGACCGATGGGTTCTCCATCATACCTGAACCAGCTACCACGTTTTTCAATGATATCATGTTCCACAGCCATATCCAATATCTCTGCAAGTCGAGATATTCCCTTACCATACATGATATTGAATTCAACTTCCTGAAATGGTGGAGCAACCTTGTTCTTGACAATCTTGACTTTGGTTCGGTTACCAATTACATCCTCACCTTTTTTAATGGCACCAATACGGCGGATATCAATACGCACCGATGCATAGAATTTGAGTGCCCGTCCACCAGTTGTAGTTTCCGGGTTACCGAACATTACACCGATTTTTTCACGCACCTGGTTGATGAAAATGACCGATGTCCGGGTCTTGTTCACCACACCGGTAAGTTTACGCAGAGCCTGTGACATAAGTCGGGCCTGTAAACCCATGTGTGAATCACCCATATCACCCTCCAGTTCGGCACGTGGGACAAGAGCTGCAACGGAGTCAATGACCACCACGTCCAACGCACCAGAGCGGATCAATGTTTCAGCGATCTCAAGCGCTTGTTCCCCGCTATCCGGCTGAGAAATAAGCATTTCTTCTGTGTTTATACCCAGATTTCGGGCATATTTCGCATCAAAAGCATGCTCAGCATCAATAAATGCTGCATAACCACCCTTCTTTTGTGCTTCGGCCACGACATGCAAAGCCAATGTGGTCTTACCGCTTGATTCCGGTCCATAGATCTCAACGATTCGTCCGCGAGGAATACCACCAACACCCAGGCAATGGTCAATTGCCATCGATCCGGTTGAGATTACATCGATATCGACCACTGGATTATCACCAAGGCGCATGATTGCCCCTTTACCGTGGTTCTTTTCGATCTGACCAACTGCCAGGTCTAATGCTTTTAGTCGTTCACCGTTTCCATTGTTTGATGCCATAGTGGAGTTACTTTGATGTTTAATTCTGATATATGTGTAAAATATGTAATTATTTCAAGAAGTCAATAGAGAATATTGCTTACATCCATAAGAGTCGCAAAATGAAGTTTCCTTACAAAACTGGTTCTTTTTTCACAATATTTGCAAGAATATCAAATGCCTCATCGATCTGGCGGCTGACCAGATAGGGTGCTGCACCGAATCTCAGGATGTCCCCTCGGCAATCTGTTAATACTCCCTCTTCTTTGAGTTGCTCGTAATAGTGTTGTGCATATGATGATTTCAGGGCGAGAAATCCACCATTATACTTGATCTCATAATCGTGTGCCAGTTTAATGGTATGCCTGTCAAGATCCAAGTGCATAAATTTATATTTCATGTATGCAACTTGTTCAGTATAAAGCTTATGCAGTAGTTTTGGAGTGAGTCCCTGTTCTTCAAAAAACTTAACAACGGCAGCTCCTCTGAAGGCGGACGTTCCATCGAATGTAGCTCCGTAGAACCTCCATGGACCATCATCATAGTGTACTGGTCCCCGGGATCTGGGCTGTTTAAGGGTCGAAAATGCAGAGAACCAACCTGTGATCAACGGTCGCATCTTACAATGTTGAGGTGACCTCAGGAAACAGTTTCCTTCCCCCCATTGAAGGTATTTATAACCACCGATGAGTATATAACAATCCTCCAACCCGGCCAGTCTCACCGATAGAGGGACAACATTTGTACCGTGATAATCATCGATCATCAGCGGGATTCCCTTTTCTCTACAATCTGCGGCCACCTGGGTGAGTTCGGTATTGATCAGACTGTTCTCGAAATAGACGCGAGAAAGCATAACAGCTGCTGTTGAATCGTCAAGTACCCCTTTGAGCCGCTCAGAGAAATCCTCAAGTGGTAATGCCTGCACATAGATCACCTCAATCCCTTCTTCCGATAATCGTGATAACTGACGGTACAGACTATAAAACTCCGTGTCGGTAGTAACAATCTTCCGCTTATGCCTCAGATCCAATGCCGACAGCCATCGAACGATAAGATGATGTGTATTTTCGGCATGAGTATACTGTCCGTCGGGATCATCATAATACTTTTTCAGATAATCGCTCATGACTTCAATTTTGTTGAAAACGATATCCCATTTGTTGTCGACCAACCTTGAGGCCACATCAAATGCCTCGATCATGCCACTCAGTGCCACATCCGGCCAAGCCTGATGAGAGTGTCCGGTGAAGAGTAACCGATTAGCAACATCAAAATGGGTGTACTCACGTGCTAATCTTTCGCTGAAAATATCGGTTTGAATTGGCATAAGTTAGTTGGTCGGATTATTTGATCGGTTCAAACTGATGTCGCCATCCTTCCATTGAACAGCAACCGGTTGATTCGCGTCGAAATCAGCTTTGCGTCGCACCCATTTTCCATCCTGAAGAATACGGGTGAAACCACGTTCCATTGGTTCGGTGGGATCAACTTTATGCATTCGGATGTCCAACAGCTGCATTTTACTTCTGGATGTCGAAATACATCGTGAGATAATCGTATTTGCACGGTGTTCGAGTGACGTGATCTTCTTTCGATCATTCAGTACCCTGATCTGCAACGATGGACCTGTTGTCCGACTGATCGCATTCACAGATTGCTTCAACTGAACTAATTGCGAGCGTAGAAGTTGATCCAGTTGGACTCTGTTTCTGCGCAATACGTCCCGATTAAATCTCAATTTATCACCGATAACCATCAACGCATGCGTTTTTAGCATTTTTCGGATGTCGGATCTGAAAAGTTCGATGCTTCCACGGACGGTCTGGTCAATTCTTCGTTCACATTCCATCACGCCCATGCGCAAGTCCTGAATATCTGGAGTGGCAAGCACAGCTGCCTGGGTGGGTGTTGCCGCCCTTACATCTGCCACAAAATCTGAAATACTGAAGTCTGTTTCATGTCCTACGGCACTGATGACCGGAATAGGACACGCAGCGATTGCCCTGGCAACGACCTCCTCATTGAATGGCCACAAGTCTTCCAAAGATCCGCCACCTCGTCCGACAATAAGTACATCCACATTCGATTTGGACGAAAACCAATGGATTCCTGAGGCGATTTCACCGGCAGCCGAAACACCTTGTACAGCCGCATGGTAGAGTTTGATGTTCGCCAATGGAAAGCGTCGTTCAAGCGTTGAGCGAATGTCTTGAAATGCGGCTCCGGTCTCCGAAGTGACGACTCCGATCGTGTGCGGAAATCGGGGGAGGGGTTTTTTGAGTGATTGATCGAACAGTCCCTCTGCCTCGAGCCGTGACTTCAGACGCTCGAATGCCATCTGCAATGCTCCCTCGCCAGCCTGTTCGATTGATCGTACTACAATCTGATAGCGTCCAGATGGTGGATAAACCTGCACATCACCCGAAACATTGATTTGTTGTCCGTGTGCCGGGACGGATTTCAGCCGCTGTGCCGTCGACCTCCAAACAACGCAGGCCACGGAAGCCCCCTCATCCTTAAGAGTAAAATATATATGTCCGTTGGCACTGGTCGTTGGCTGACTCACCTCTCCACTGACTGTGATTCCCGAAAACTCACCCTCCAGCAAGTCTTTGATGCGCCAAGTAAATTCTGAAACTGTAGGTATGGAAGTTCGCTTCGTCATGATTGGGAATTTAGCATTTTAACTCCGTATTTTAAGCAAACCATATAATCTGTCAAAACAGACTTTGCAATCTAACCTAACATATTGCCATCGATGAGCCTTACACCCAACCTTATCCTAAAAAACGTTGTTCCAGTAACCTCCAAAGGAGTTTCAACTGAAAAAACCGACATACGTATCAAAGACGGGAAAATCATTGAGATCGGGCGTGATCTTGTGGCAGGGGAGTCGGAGTCTGTTCAGGATTTTAACGGAGCATTTGTTTCCGGTGGATGGATGGATATGCATGTCCACTTGCGTGAACCTGGATTCGAGCACAAAGAAACGATTGCCAGTGGATGTCGGGCAGCCGCTTTCGGAGGATTTACCGCTGTAGCCTGCATGCCAAACACGAATCCGCCGATCCATACGCGCGATGTCGTGGAATATATCATCAAAAAGGCCGCTGATCTTCCGGTCGATGTTCATCCCATTGCCTGCGTATCTAAAGATCGTAAGGGACACTCCATTACTGAAATGGTCGATTTGAAGGAGGGGGGTGCGGTTGCATTCAGTGATGATGGAGATCCGGTTTTTGATAGTAAACTGATGCGTATCGCGCTGGAATATGCTTCCATGCTCGATATTCCAATCATAAATCACGAAGAAGACCTGGCGTTATCGAGACCAGGGCACATGCATGAAGGCAGGACCTCCACGAAATTGGGACTGGCCGGTACTCCTTCCATTGCCGAGGAAGTTATGATTGCAAGAGACATTCTGCTGGCGGAACTAACGGGTGGGCATGTCCATGTTGCGCACATCAGCACCAGAAACGCTGTGGACTTGGTCCGACAGGGCAAGAAAAAGGGAATCAGGGTAACAACGGAGGTTTGTCCGCACCATTTTGACCTTACTGATGAAGAAATCGACAAACGACATTTTGATACGAACTGTAAAATGCATCCTCCGCTCCGATCAGCCGATGATGTTGAAGCCATGATCGAAGGCCTTAGGGATGGTACCATAGATGTGATCTGTACCGACCATGCCCCGCATGCCATTGAAGAGAAAGAAGTGGAATTTATCTATGCACCTAACGGAATCATTGGACTCGAAACCGCTTGGGGGGTGTCAGTGCGCCAGCTGTTGGATAAAAAAGTGCTGGATCTTCCTACGTTGATCTCCAAGTTGGTGGATAATCCAAGGAGCATTTTGAGGTTGGATATTCCTGCGATTGAAGTTGGGGCACCGGCGAACCTTACGGTGTTCAACACCGACGAAAAATGGACATTCGAGCGCAAGCATGTGCATTCCAAATCTGCGAATACTCCGTATATCGGGAGTACGATGCATGGACGTGCACTTGCGATCTACAACAAATCGCGCCTTGTGGTGAACCAGATCTGATCTACACGATCGAACAGGTCGCTGTCGTTCGGTAGCGTCCATCCGGCCGCAGTCATCCTGTCGCGCCCATCCAGCCGCATCCAGCCGCATCCAGCCGCATCCATCCGGCCGCGCCCATCCAGCCGCATCCATCCGGTCGCAGTCATCCAGCCGCGTCCATCCAGCCGCATCCATCCG
>CAZDYD010000115.1:0-5379 GCA_964509715.1 uncultured Chitinophagales bacterium | reverse complement strand
ATGTCCAGCGAATAACATCAATATGTTATGCTTTTTCTTAAATAAACCGATTTCATCTATCTGACTGACTCAGGTTTGTTTCTGGCGATCATGTCTTTTTGGATGTATCTAAGCACAAAGTATGCAAAAGCGCAACCAATTCCATTTGCAACTGCATCCGCCCAGCTGGCTGATCTGTTAAAAGGAGTAACATATTGCAGTATTTCGATCAGTCCACCAAACAAAAATCCGGATAGAGCGATCCATTTCATAGGAAAATACAGTTTTTCGAGTGATACAAGTATGAAAAGTCCTACGAACATGGTCCAACCACCGAAAACAGCGAGGTGCCCCAGTTTGTCGTAGTCAAATATTACCGAATCCGGAAGAGTGTCGGATGGGGCCATGGTCAGATACAAAATGATCAGTGTCCAGACCAGCAGAATATATGGTAAGGCTCTCTTGAGTATAGGGTGGTGAAAAATCGAGATATTCATTAGTAAAATATATTGTTACACCTTCATATATATCGTGGTGTCAGGTATCAACAACGATAATTGAATCGCCGTTAGTATAGCAGCAAGAATCGCACCTGCAGTTACTTGAGCAACAGTGTGAAAATCAAGAATGACTCGTGATATTTGAACCGTTACTGTTATCGTAATCAATAACAGTATGGTCAAAACAGAACCGATAGTGAATTCCGGCCAGACAAGGACCAACGGACCACTTAAAAAATATAGAACAACGCAAGTGGTCGCCATAGCCATAGAGTGGATGCTGATTTTCCAACGAAGGTTGATGAGTGCCGCAATGGTTGTGTTATTGATGGATATCATGCAAAGGATAGAGTAGATCAGACTTCGCTCTACCGGTAGGTATTGAAACGCCAAGAGTCCGACTCCCATACTCATGAGTCCATAAACAAACGGCAAGTTTCGGGTTGTGCGTTCTTTGACATCGATTGATGTAATCTGTTTATTGCGTTTCATCCTGACCAGAATCATAAACGGAATAAGTACAAAGAACGTGAGACCGATTCCATTAACCAACAATATCTGCCATGGATCCGACTCAAGTCTCCAGGAGGAATAACTGAACACAGCAACTGGCAACAGCAACGGATTGAACAAGGCAGAGATGAATCTGGCTTGTCTGAGTACCCTGGTGCTGTGCTGTTTGGTTTGCATCATGTTGCAATGTACGATGGACAACAGAAATAGTTAGAGAAGCTGCAAAAGTACATTACAGCGTCTCGAGTATTCTTATTTTGATATTGCAGCATTATGGGCATGCATATTGTCTCAAAGGGTAAATGTTTCTCGAGTTAACTTAATAAGGTCTTGCATCATAAAGGACATGCAGTTCGTCTCAAAGGGTAAACGCTACTCGAGTTTACTTAATAAGATCTTGCAAACACAACCATTTGTTCGGATGGATTTCCTGTGACCATGCAATTTCCCGATACTTTATGTGGGTTATTCAATGGGATACATCTGATCGTCGCTTTAGTCTCCTCCTTGATGCGTGCCTCTGTTTCAGGAGTTCCATCCCAGTGGGCATAAACGAAACCGCCTTTTTGGTCAAGGATTTTTTGAAACTCTTCATAGGAATAGGCCACACTAGTCATCTCATCTCTACGTGCCAGCGCCGTGTTGAATAGATTGGTCTGTATTTCATCAAGCAACTGTCGGATGTGGTCCGTGGCTCCGGCTACCTCAATTACCTGTTTCTCTTTGGTATCTCGACGAGCGACCTCAAGTTTTCCATTTGTAGCATCTCGAGGACCTACTGCAATTCTGACTGGCACCCCTTCTACCTCGTATTGGGCAAACTTCCAGCCCGGTTTGTAATTGTCACGGGCATCGAGCTTCACACGGATTCCGGATTTCTTCAGATCGGCGTGGATTGAATCAATGTAAGACATCACCAATGTTCGCTCATCTTCGTTTTTCCAAATTGGAATGATAACTACTTGGGTCGGTGCAAGTTTTGGAGGAAGAACGAGTCCATCATCATCTGAATGGGTCATGATGAGACCGCCGATCAGTCGTGTAGATACTCCCCAGCTTGTGGCCCAAACGTGCTTCACCTGACCGTCGGAATCCTGAAATGTTACATTGAAAGCTTTAGCGAAGTTTTGTCCAAGAAAGTGGGATGTTCCTGCTTGTAATGCTTTTCCGTCCTGCATCAACGCTTCAATACAATAGGTATCAACTGCACCGGCAAATCGTTCGGAGGCAGTTTTTACTCCGGTTAATACCGGCATGGCCATGAATTCCTCAGCGAATGTTCGGTACACTTCGAGCATTTTCTCGGTCTCTTCGCGGGCTTCCTGCTCAGTAGCATGGGCTGTGTGGCCTTCCTGCCACAGAAATTCCATGGTGCGCAGGAACAAACGGGTTCTCATTTCCCATCGTACAACATTGGCCCATTGGTTTATGAGAATCGGAAGATCACGATAAGACTGTATCCAGTCGCGGTAGGTATCCCAAATAATCGTCTCGGATGTAGGGCGTACGATCAGTTCTTCCTCAAGTTTTGAAGATGGATCAACTTCCACACCTCCATCAACGCTCATCAGTCGGCTATGGGTAATCACTGCACATTCTTTGGCAAACCCTTCTACATGCTCCGCTTCTCTGGAAAGAAATGATTTTGGGATGAACAATGGGAAATAGGCATTCTCATGTCCCGTTTCTTTGAACATTCTATCAAGTTCGGCCTTCATGTTTTCCCAGATCGCATATCCTGTTGGACGGATCACCATACACCCTCTAACCGGCGAATGTTCAGCAAGCTTGGCTTCTTTGATGACATCCAGATACCATTGTGAATAATCTTTTTGCTGGGAAGTAATGTTCTTGGCCATAAAAATGTAATGATTTTGATTCTTTTGTCCCGTTGTCAGTGTATTCGGGAGCTGTAATTTCGAATATTTTGTGCAAAAATACGACAAATTGCGGGCATCTTCAGTGAAAAAGAAGATGTTTTTTTTATTAGGCATTTATTTCGGACGAATATCTGCTTATATTTGGAGTCTTGCGATTTTTTGAAAAAATGGCGTGGTAGCTCAGCTGGTTAGAGCGTCGGATTCATAACCCGGAGGTCGGGGGTTCAAGCCCCCCCCACGCTACATCTAAAGCCAGGGTGTGATTATAGTCACCTTGGCTTTTTTTTATCAAACAGGGGGGGGGGACTACTCCCTGGCATACAACAAGATATACTACATACTTTAACATAATCTTTGTTCGTTTATTGAACATTATGAGGTAACATTGGAAGTCCTGGTAAAACAGGATTTATTAATGTCTTAATCCATCAATGATAAGAGGTAAAGCCGTAATCTGTACTTAATACCGATGTTCTTGAATCGGCACAGTAATGTTAACTTTGCTTGTAATTAATTTAGCTGGAAATGAATAAATCCTTACTTTTTGGATGGATATCACTATTTTTGCTGGTATCTGGGTCGGCATATGCACAGAATTGTTCCATAAGTTTGTCCCACAATCCAGGTTCTTA
This sequence comes from uncultured Chitinophagales bacterium, assembly GCA_964509715.1. Classification (GTDB taxonomy): domain Bacteria; phylum Bacteroidota; class Rhodothermia; order Balneolales; family HLUCCA01; genus UBA11400. Next base: position 1,875 of record CAZDYD010000115.1, on the reverse strand, counting down.
CTCAGAACCCATACTCCTCCAAGTTGAATCAAGTGCGGGATGTACGATTCGTTACACTCAGGATGGAACGGTTCCAACAGTTAACAGTGCCCAATATGCCGGACCTATCATGTTAACGGAACAGCCTGACCGTGATCCACTGCTTTCATTCTTGACCAATATAAGCCATGATGCCTATCCATTTAGTGGTCCCGCAGGTATCGTACCTATGATACACAATATACGATTGGCGGCTTTCGATCAATCGGGTGTTTCGTCTGATGTAATTACTGCCAGTTATTTGATTGGAAACGGGGTACACTCTGGATTACCGGTTGTGTCACTTACAATTGACCAAGATGATTTTTTCGCCGATGATATTGGGATCTACGCACTTGGTGACATTTTTGATCAGTGGGCTCAGTCAAACCCCGGGGTGATGCCTGATGGATCTACTCCGGCCAATTATCGTGAAAGTGGCGATGAGTGGGAGCGTCCGGTGTATTTCGAGTATTTTGATGAATTCGGACAAAGGGCGTTGGCTCAGACAATCGGGGTCAGAATCCACGGTGGTTGGACCAGACAATATCCTAAAAAAAGTCTCAGACTTTATTCCAGGAATGAGTACGGGACCAGTCGGTTCAGATATAGATTTTTCCCCAACAAGGATCTCGAAAACTTCAACAGACTAATTTTACGGAACTCTGGTCAAGATTGGGCCGACTCCAAATTTAGAGATGCTTACATCTATTCTCTCATATCACATTATGCCGCGGCATCACAAGCCTACCAACCGGTAATCTTGTTTCTGAACGGCGAGTTTTGGGGACTCTATAATTTACGCGAACGACTTGATCAGCACTACATTGAGACCATTTACGGTGTCCATCGAGATCTTGTTGATATGGTGGAAATGAATGGGGAGGTCAACCATGGTGAGGATGTAGCATTTAACGAGCTGATTCAATTTTTCAGTGAGAATACCTTCGAAACAGATGACATGCTATACAAGGCTATGGACATCATTGATTTTGGTACCTTGCTCGATCATTACGCTGTCAATATTTTTGTATCCAACTATGACTGGCCCAATGTAAACCAAAGAATATGGCGTAAACGAGTGGATAGTCTTGATACCGAAGCCCCGTTGGGACATGATGGCCGCTGGCGCTGGGTGGTTTATGATATGGATGTCGGATTCTGGAGTGGAAATCTAGAATATGATATGATCGAGCATGTTCTTCGTCCTGAGGGACATGGTTGGAATCCCAATAGTAATCTGATTTTTCGCAAGCTCATGGAAAACGAGAAATTTCGGACTCGTTTTATCTTGCGACTTCAAGAAGAGATCAATATCACATTTGATACTCAGCGGAGTCTCTCAGTCCTCGAGAAACTGGCTGATCGAATCAAACCATTTATTGAGCCTGATAATATTCGTTGGAACATCATAGAACCTGAGTCGGGACAGATCAGAAATTTGAACGATTGGGATGTCATGTTAGGGTATATGCGAGAATTTGCCCGACAAAGACCGGCAATTATGACCCAGCATATCATGAATCATTTTGGATATGTTGACCAGAATAGCCTGAGCATAATACTTGATGATCCGACATCCGGTACCGTTACTATCAACGACATCAATCCTGTTTGGCTTGAAGATCTGCCACTTGACCAGTTTTATCCCTATCAACGGTCATATTTTACAGGATTGACATATAGATTTGAGGCCACACCAGCGGAAGGGTATAGATTTATCAGATGGGAAGGTGACATCACCTCTGATTCAACAGTTGTCATTTTCAACCTGGATCAAGATGTTATGTTGCGTCCCATATTTGAAGCGATTGATTCAGATTACAAGACTTTCCCAGTAGAATTAGAAATCCACAA
>CAZDYD010000114.1:0-5419 GCA_964509715.1 uncultured Chitinophagales bacterium | reverse complement strand
AATGCCATCTTCATCCCAGAATATCCTGGGCAATTCGACTTTGCCAACAGGTTTGAAATCCAGATAATAATGGTTGGATAGTTTGTCGAGAACGTCAACTTGTTTTGTATTCTCCTCGCCGGCAGCAGCCAAAACAGTTGAAAAACTTGCAACGAATAATAGTATCGTTAGATACAAAGATTTTCTCGGAGTCATTAACTCTTATCGTGTTTGGTAGATTTATTATTGATGAAAATAATTTCCAGTACAGATTTGCTAATATACGAAATAAATAGACTAAGTATGAAAGTTATTTGTGGGAAAATACCCAAAGCAAGTATGACAAATATTAGGGCTCCCAACGTAATCAATCTGATGAACATGCTTCCATAAACAAAGGATGTGAATTCATCCATAGGTGCATGAAAATATCGATCAATATAGTAGTATCCGATCAATGCATTTATGGTTGTCAACAGAATGGATGTCAGTGCCGATACGGCATGAATGGATGGGTACATCAGATATGATGGAAGTACCAGGAAAAGGATCAGAATTACATCAATTTTAAAGATTTTGATAGAATAGGCTCGAAGTGATAGGTCTTGTTTCACTTTTTGAGATCTCCACTCTTTTTCTTCTGATCTGAATTTGCCATATAAGCTATTTTGAAAATAATGGCAAAGATACTCACGATACCAAAAATGGCACCCCCGAGGGTAAGCCAAGGGAAAAGTTCAAACTTCTTGTCAAGCCATACACCAAGTAGCAAAGGCATCACCATTGAAGCAGCGATCTGTATGCCAAGTCCCAGGTACTCTGAGTATTTGGGTAGATTTGGTCCACGCCCAACCATGCTTATCGGCTGGCGCTGGTAATCTGTCTGATATTGAAGTCGGAGGAGTATTCTGGTTCTTTGCGAACGGGAATGGCGCTCATGGCACAAGTCCCCTCAAAATTGGCTCCCTCTTCAATCACTATAATCTTGGTGCGTACATTTCCGACTATATGGGCATTCTGGCGGATACATAGTTTGTTCTTAACTATAATCTCACCATCTATTTTACCGGAAATATCAGCATCTTGTGCAATGAGATCCCCTTGAATGACCGCTGTGGAAGTCACAATACACTTTCCTTTTACTTCTACGGTTCCAGTGACAACTCCTGATATCCTCATCCCGTAGTCTGAGGTCAGATTCCCTTGAACATGCGTACCTTCACTAATTAAATTTATTGCCGGAATCGACTTACTTTCATTTTCCGAAACAGATTTTTTGTTATTGCTAAACATAACACACAGATTATTCTATAATTAAATTCATCGGATCCAATGGCTTCCCATTATGCCACAATTCAAAATGCAGATGGGGACCCGAGCTTAGAAGACCGCTATTAGATATGCCGGATAATATATCACCTTTTCGGACAATATCTCCACTTTTATAATTCGTGTGTGATAAATGTTTATAAACAGATACGTATCCCCCACTATGTTGTACGACTGCAACGGTACCGAAATTTACTGTCCAATCTACATTCACTATCACACCATCTGCAATCACGCGCACCGGATCTCCAATCTGTGCCGCAATGTCTATTCCTGCATGCTCGCCTGACGGATTATGCCGAGCAGTAATAATCCCACTTACCGGTAATAATGTCGGGAAGGTAGGTGGATTAAGATTGGATGTTCGAATTTCAATACCCGAAAGTGTTACAATTTCCGGCGTGGTAATCACTTCAATCGTAGAGTTACGTGGCTGTTCAAAATCGGTCAATGATTGATAATTTCTTACCGCACCAACTGTAAAGGAAGTGTCAGCTCGACTTCGTATCGCTTCCTTCAACCCGCCCATTTGAGCTTCGCGAACATTCAGCGAATCCTGTAGGGCAACCAATCTCTCAGAAACTCTTATCAAATCTTGTCGAAATGCATATTCTTCGTAATTAAGCAGCATGACTCCTACTGGTGTCAGTCGCAGAAAAATAACCATCGAAACGACAGGAACGAGAGTAATTGCCCACAAAAATGCATATAACCAAGATGGCCTGAAATGATGAGTCGTTGGTTCATCAGGCATGTTGTCGTCCCAAAGAATTACCGTAACACTCTTATCACGATAGCTCAGTAGTTTCTTCAGGAAATTCAACATAGTTCATACTCCGAAGTCAGCTGATTATCTGGTAGAATAGTTGGGCGACTCTTTGGTAATATGGACCGAATGAGGATGACTTTCACGTAAACTTGAGGCACTCACCTGAACGAATTCAGCTTTCTGCAAGTCAGCAATGTTAGCTGCGCCGCAATATCCCATAGCTGCTCTGAGTCCACCAACCATCTGATAAATCACCTCTCCAAGATTCCCTTTGAAAGGAACCATACCCTCGATACCTTCAGGTACGAGTTTCTTGATATCGTCCTCCACATCCTGAAAATACCGGTCCTTGCTACCTTTAGACATAGCTACAAGACTTCCCATTCCACGGTATGATTTAAATTTCCTGGAATCATAAATGATGGTCTCACCAGGACTCTCATCCACTCCTGCAAACATACTACCCAGCATCACCGCATTCGCCCCACCCGCCAAGGCTTTTGGAATTTCCCCAGTTTGTTTAATCCCTCCGTCGGCTACTACTCCCAATCCTACAGAGGCAGCATATTCTGCGACTTCCATGACTGCTGACAATTGCGGTACACCGACACCTGTAACAACACGGGTGGTACAGATCGATCCTGGTCCTACACCTACCTTAACAACATCAGCACCTGCTTCAAATAATGCCTTAGCAGCTGATGCAGTAGCAATGTTACCGGCAATGACATCCAAATCCGGGAAATGTTTTTTTGCAAGCCGCACCATTCTTAGTACACCTTCAGAATGTCCATGAGCTGTGTCTATGGTGATGCAATCTACACCAGCATCAACCAAGGCCTGTATCCTGTCGATGGTATCAGGTGAAATACCTACAGCCGCACCGACCCGTAATCTTCCAAGCGAATCTTTACAAGCATTCGGAAAATTCTTTTTCTTTTCAATGTCTTTGAATGTGATAAGTCCGACCAACACACCCGAATCGTCAACAATTGGCAACTTCTCTACTTTGTACTCCTGTAGAATACGTTCGGCTTCTGCCAGATCGGTTCCGATCCCGGCAGTGACCAGTTTACCTTTGGTCATGATCTGACCCAACTTGCGATCCATATCAGGTTCGAACCGTAAATCCCTGTTGGTTACGATTCCAACGAGTTTGTGATTTTCATCAATGATTGGAATACCACCAATTTTATGCTTGTTCATCAATGCACGGGCATTCCGAACCAGGGCGTCTTCGGTTAGCGTGACCGGATCTACGATCATACCACTTTCACTTCGTTTCACAAGGCGGACTTGTTCAGCCTGTTGCTGAATGGTCATATTCTTATGAAGTATCGCCATCCCCCCCTCCCGGGCAAGTGCAATGGCCAATCGATACTCAGATACGGTATCCATAGCAGCACTTAGAATGGGCACATTCAGTTTTAGACGCGGGGTCAGGTTCACAGAGACATCTACCTCACGTGGCAGAATGGTTGAGTGGGCAGGTACCAGCAGGACGTCATCATAGGTTAGTCCTTTTCTGGTAATTCGTGGATGAAGCTGGTTTTCAAACATTTGGAAAAAAATATACGTTCACGTTTCCCAAATTTAGGCAAAAACTGCTATTCATGCTCAAAGTATTTACCTGATTTATTATGTTAAATTATGACGCGGGATATTAATGCTACATCCTGCTAATTGAGGCTATCTGAATCCAATCAAATAAGTTATATTTGACATGAAAAGTTCTACTTACAAGTCTGTGCACCATTGACACACTACATCCCATTTCATAAACCTTATACCGATCACCTTGAATCAGAGGCCATTCAAAAAGTCCTTCAAACTGGAGTTTTGAGAGGCGACGGACCAACCAGTCGTCAGGCACAATCTATTTTGACTGAGGCTTTAAAGGTAAGATCCCTTTTTCTGACCACATCATGCACCCATGCATTGGAAATCGCAATGATGTGTCTGGACCTGAAGGCCGGCGATGAGGTGATTATGCCCTCATTTACTTTTGTTTCGACGGCCAATGCTGTAGTTATCCATGGAGGTAGACCTGTTTTTGCTGATATTGAACAGGCAACACTGAATCTAGACCCTGTTGATGTAGCAAGAAAAATCACCCCACGCACCCGTGCGATCATTCCTGTGCATTATGCCGGAGTTTCAGCTAATCTGGATGCAATCAAATCTGTGATCCATGGTAGGGATATTAAAATAGTTGAAGATGCCGCTCAGGGAGTTGATGCATATTATAAAGGAAGGCCGTTGGGGACTATCGGCGACATTGGATGTTATAGTTTTCATGACACAAAGAATATAACCTGTGGTGAAGGAGGTGCTTTCCTTACAAACGATGAGAATCTCGCGATCCGGGCTGAGATCATTCGTGAAAAAGGTACCAACCGGTCTGCTTTTCTTCGTGGGGAGGTCGATAAATACACCTGGATCGACAAAGGAAGTAGTTTTATTCAATCAGATATTCTTGCTGGGCTACTGATCGCTCAATGGGCTAAAAGAGCAGAGATCAAAAAACTTCGTCGTCAGGCATGGTCGATGTATTTTGACCAATTGAGTCCTTTTGAGACACAAGGATATATCACATTGCCTGTTATACCGGATGATTGTGAATCAAATTATCATATTTTTCATTTCAATACAGTTAGAACGGATCTGCGTGATGACCTACTTCTTGCATTAAAAAGAGCCGGGATAGGCGCCAGTTTTCATTATGTCCCGTTGCATTCAAGTCCGTATGGCAGAAAATTGGGACATTCTGAACTTGTTTTACCTGTTACAGATAAACAAAGTGACAGTTTAGTCCGTTTACCGTTGTATCCGCAGTTAATAACTGAGCATCCGGATTTTGCCGATCGGGTTTCCGAGTGTCTCCATAATTTTTTTAAATAGTTTTTAAATTAGACCTCCATGACCGTGACCCAAACGGATTTACATGAATGGCGTAATGAGGTGGAGTCCTGCGAGTGGGCCACTTTCTATGAACACCCTGATTGGTATGAAGCTTGGTCAGCACAGTTAGGAAAGGGTGTAGTTCCTGAGTGCTGGAAAGTTAACATTGATAATCGTCGCACTGTTCTTGTCCCATTGTTGAAGAAACGTGCTTTAAAAGGGATGTCACATACTTATTCCGGAGCACCAGGTGGGCTATACTCCGGTCCCATATCTTCTTTAGTTATTTCACTGGAAGAGGCGAATGATACAGTAATTTCGCTCGCCAAGAAATTGAGAAATTTGGATATACGTCTTAATCCATTTTGGTTTCGAAAACACACTCATGATACCATGCCCGAGCCATGGGTACAATCTAACTTCACTCAGACAATTAGACTC
>CAZDYD010000113.1:0-5766 GCA_964509715.1 uncultured Chitinophagales bacterium | reverse complement strand
TAAACTTTGATAATATCGCCCACACTGATCACATCATGCGGATTCTGAACTTTTTCACTACCTACATTCATCCTCGAAATATGTAGTAAGCCATCTTGTTTTACACCAAGATCTACGAATGCACCAAAGTCGACCACGTTCCGAACAGTACCTTCCAATTGATCTCCGGGCTTGAGATCTTCAAGCTTTAGGATATCTTGTCTGAGGATCGGTTTAGGTAGCGACTCTCGTGGATCTCGACCGGGTTTCAACAGGTTCTCGAGTATCAGCTCCAATGTAGGTAATCCGACACCGATCTCCTCTGCGACTTTCTTTTTGTTCAGACTTCTGATCTGCTCAGCAAGCTTATCTTGCAACGAGTTTAGGTGCCTGACATCAATTCCAAATTTTTCGCAAAGTCTTTTTGCCGCGTCATAGCTCTCGGGATGAATCGCAGTATTGTCGAACGGATTATCCGCTTCCGGTATCCTCAAAAATCCCACTGCCTGTTGATATTTGAATTCACCAACACCGCTAACTTCGAGCAACTCCTGTCTTGATCTGAATGGTCCTTTTTGCTCACGTCTCTTTACAATATTCTCTGATATCGTTTTACTTAAACCCGACACGTACGTCAATAAGGATGCACTTGCAGTATTCAGGTTCACACCAACCTGATTCACACAACTTTCAACAACATCGTCGAGTTTTTTTGTTAGTTTGTACTGGTTCACATCGTGTTGGTACATGCCGACCCCAACAGATTTAGGATCAATTTTTACCAATTCAGCCAATGGATCCAAGACACGCCGGGCGATAGATATATTGCCTCTCTGAGCTGCATCCAGATCGGGAAACTCATCTCTTGCAACTGTGGATGCTGAATACACCGATGCACCTGCCTCGCTCACGATCAAATAAAATAGTTCTTTGCCAGAACCCGCTATTTTTCTTTTTTGTAAGTATTCGGCTACGAATTGTTCTGTTTCACGGCTTGCTGTCCCATTACCGATAGCAATAATGTCGACGTCGTATTTCACGATAAATTTTTCAAGTACTTTTTCCGACTCAGATATTTTCAAGTGAGGTGGCGTAGGATAGATAGTGTCACCTTCCAAATACTTCCCAGTTTTGTCGATTACGGCCACTTTACAACCAGTTCTGAACGCTGGATCGATACCCATCACAACTTTATTGGCAAGCGGAGGCTGTAGTAACAGGTTCCCCATGTTCTCAGCAAATGTCTCAATTGCATGTTCATCTGCCAATTCTGTAAGCTCATTCCTGAGTTCTCTTTCAAGTGCAGGGAAAAGCAATCTCTTGAACGAGTCTTCGATTGAATCCAACAACAGGTCTGTGAAAATATGGTCTTCATTTTTGATGATCACCGAGTCTATATGATCAAGACATTGGTCCTCAACTACATCCAGTCCGACAGAAAGGATGTTCTCTCTCTCCCCACGATTCAAAGCAAGTGTCTGATGGGGCTTTAGATACTTCACCCTACAAGAAAACTCATAATATGCCTCATATACCGTTCTTTCAGTTATGGTTGATACTTTTTTCGAGGTTATCACGCCAAACTGTCTGAACTCTTTGCGAAGCTTCTCTCTTACGTCAGCGTTTTCGTTTACCCACTCAGCACAGATATCACATGCACCCTGTAGTGCATGCTGAACATCTTCGACACCTTTTTCTACATCCACAAAAGCACTTGCAACATCTTCAGGGGTTCCCTTCATGGTTAGCTGATCCATGATCATCTGAGCCAATGGCTCAAGTCCTTTGTCCCTGGCAATACTGGCTCTGGTTTTTCTTTTTGGCTTATAGGGAAGATAGAGATCCTCAAGTTTTGTCAGATCGGTGCATGATGTTATCGCTTTTTCAAGTTCATCAGTCAGTTTGCCCTGTTCTCTGATTGAGTTGAGTATGGTTTCTTTTCTATTCTCAAGCATCCGAACATAATCAACATCATCACGGATAGCCCTAAGTTGTTCTTCATCCAAATCACCCGTTACTTCACGTCGATATCGAGCCAAAAACGGTATCGTAGCGCCCTCATCTAAAAGTTTGGAAACCGTTTTAACCTGTGCTACCGAAAAGTTCAGTTTTTTGGCGATGTATTCGAAGATCTGGGATTCTGTCATTTTAAAATAGTATTTTCAGATTGTTCAGGGTGACCAGTATATAGATTATAAATCGAAATACTGATTTCTTTGGCGCAAATATACAACTAATGACGAATTCCCCTTACGTGAATAATCAAGAATTGCTTGATAATGCCATCGATTTTGCAAAACTTGGTGGACAGCATACATTAAAATATTTCAGAAAAAATGTTCAGGTCCTCAGTAAAACTGACGACTCTCCCGTTACGATAGCCGATCGAGAAGCCGAACAGATCATTCGAAATGAAATCCTGAGGCGATTTCCGGATCATGGCATCATCGGCGAAGAATTTGGAGTTACGAACCCGGATGCCAATATTAAATGGATTCTGGATCCTATTGATGGAACGGTTTCATTTATTCACGGAATCCCGTTATACACCACTCTGATTGGTGTGTTGGTAGATGGACAACCTATGGCCGGCGTCATTTATGCTCCAGCCATGGATGAATTGTGTGAAGGTTCAGCTGAATGTGGGACACGGTTGAACGGGGAAACAGTTAAAGTTCGACAATGCGCATCTTTATCCGAAGCTACCTTGATAACAACAGATAGAAAGAACATCCGAAAATATGGATTTGAAACCCCAATCAATGAACTTATGACGCGAGTCAAAGTCGACAGAACATGGGGAGATGCATACGGGCATATGATGGTCGCAACGGGTCGTGCCGATATCATGTTCGATCCGATTTTGAATATTTGGGATGCCGCAGCATTATTGCCCGTTGTACAAGGTGCAGGCGGAAAATTCATTGATGTCCATGGCAAACCTGATATCCATACTGGAAACGGTATCTCTATCGTTGATGGTCTTGTGGACGATGTATTGAACATCTTACGAAAGCACTAGTAGTATATTTATGAAAAGAACGTTTCTATTCTTTTTCTTACTCGGATTTGTACTATCTGAACAAGGCGTGGGACAACTCACCGACTATTCAGATTCCTTAAACTTACCCTATGAATTTGAGCATTTGCTTCTCACATTGGAAGTTGATGCAGATTCAGCCACCTTTAGGGGTGTAGCTACATGGAATATGAGAGCTACAGCCGAACAGGTCGACTCACTATTTCTCATAGCCCTCAGAACAGATGTTAAATCTGTACGATTCAATGAATCGAATGTTGATTTTGAAATGAGGAATGATACCCTTCTCATTCAATTTCCTGTACCGATACTACTGGATGAAGTTTTCAAAGTGGAAGTTATTTACTCTGCGATGCCTCAATTCGGAACACATCGAACAAAATCAGGTACCATATTTACTTCATTGATGCCTGGTGCACGAAGTGATCTGTTCCCAACGATAGCTCATCCTTCGATACAGGTGAAAACGGACATCAGATTGATCGTTCCTAACCATTGGAAAGCCGTAGCAACGGGGATTTTTGCCGGTAGTACATTGATGCACGATGAAAGACGGCTATATCATTGGAAAATGGATCAACCTGTTTCCGTTACAGACATTTCCATGGCCATGGGGGAGTTGGATGTTATTTCTGTTCGAAGATCGAATGTAGAGTATAGATTTTATAAAGAGTCGGCCATCACCACAGAATTGGACGAATTTGAACTATTGGATCGATTCATTTTGTACACAAATCGTGCAGATTCACTTCTCGGAATCACATATCCGTACGGTTCCCACAATGTAGTGTATCTGGATGACCATATGTGGGAATCCAGGTCATTTGCTGCCGGATTCAGTTACATTTTCAAAAATGCTGGCTCGATTGAATCACAAATTCGTCGTACGGTTGCCGCTCAGTATTTCGGAAGCTACCACAGGGCGGAAACTTTGTCCGGATCGGATCATATCCTGCTGTCACAAGCCGCGTTGAATCTTCAATTGGATGAAAATGTCGTTCTTGAGTCCTTGATATGGGAAGATGTTGTCTACCCGATACAGAATACCTGGCGTACCTGGGATCACTCACGATGGATGGATGCCGTTGCAACTGTCCAGCGAAATCCGGATTTCCAAGCCTTCAGTACAGAATCTCTGAGTGCTCTTATTGCACAACCTTCAGGTTCCTATGCTCAACAGGATTATCTGGACATTCTGGGTTTAGTAGAAAGCTACCCTGAAATTGCACAGGACCCTGTACCGCAATACACTGATTTTACAGTGAATTATCAACTCGATGAAATCAACAATCGAATATCTCTTGAATTCATACCAATGAATGCATCAGATGATATGTTGATCCCTGTACGCATTATTCAATTTGTCTCTGGTGGCACAAACGAACTCAATTTTATGGTTTCCAGCTTGGGTGATCGAGTGACCTTCTCATTTTCGGGTTTCATCAATAACATGTACATCCTGCCTGACGATCAGTTGGTTAGATTTACTGAAAATAAACCATCTGAGTTCTGGATGTACCAATTACGAAACGACAGCGATTATGAAAGAAGGGTAGAAGCGGCGATGGGATTTGGCAGGATTACAGATGATCCTGATATCCAATTGTTTCTTCAGGATTTGATACGTAATGAACCCGATCAATATGTACGTTCTATACTGATCTCAAGTTTTTCAACCATTGTCCAGGGTGCTCTTGGGACCCATCAGAGATTTTTGGACTTATTGAACGATAGAAGCAGCATCATTCGTCATACAGCTTTGGAAGCATTACGAGAATATCCGTCAAACGAGCAGGTACGTAATGCTGTATATCATATTATCAGTACTTCACCCGACATTGAGTTGGTTAATCACGCTATAGATGTGTACTTCGATGTAGCCGATGAAGCCGAATTCTTTGCTACAGGTCGTGGATTGCTCGTTGAAGATCAGAAAGACCTTGATTTTACAGCTGTAATATTGCCATTGATAGTCCAGACCCAACAAGGAAAGGTATTCGCTCCGAACTTGATGCAATATCTTGAAAAAGAATTTCCATTTTTCATAAGAAAAATTGCGTTTGAAATTTTGAAGGAAGTAGAAATTTTGCCATCTTACTGGGAGGAGCTGTTGCCGGTATTATCCACTGATCCGGATCCCAGAGTTAGATATCTGGCTTTGGAATGCATCAACAAGGTTAGCAATGTTGTTGCTCTGGATATCCTGAACAGCAGATCCTATAATGAATATGACGTACGTGTTCTGCATCAAGTGCAGAATTTGTTATCCAGATGATAACCCATACGTCCAGGCCGATAATAACCTTTTATGAATTTGATCATCAAATTACCACCGAAAGCGGAGCGAGATGATATTGTAAGGGCCTGGGTAAATGGAGTGAAACAAGGAGATAGTTTCTCTGAATTTCGTTCATTACTTCAGGATATGGTTGATTCGGGCTATAACCATAACGGTATAGCTTGTCTGTTTCTTCATGAATCAACTACAAAGCTGATCAGACAACAGCTATCCAAGGAGTTGGCTTCAGAGCATCTCGATATCGCTCTGACACTTCCGATAAGTTTCAACTAAAAAAAAGGCCATCTCAAACAGATGGCCTTTTTTTGTTAATCTAACTTCTCCAGGATCTAACTATAACGGATCCATTTGGCCATTTCCTTGAAACTTGCCTTTTTGCCGTACATAAGAATTCCGACTCGATATATTCTGCTGCTTAGCCATATCAGTCCAACGAAGGTAAGAGCCA
>CAZDYD010000112.1:0-5781 GCA_964509715.1 uncultured Chitinophagales bacterium | reverse complement strand
TTCTGGTTGTATGTTCTATACAATACGTAATATTTTGAAGATATGAGCGGGAAGAAATTAAAATCAATTAAAATTACAGTTTTAGCTTGATCAAAGTTCAATCCGATCAATATCTATTTGCGTTTTCCGGATAAATTTTTTGTACATTTGCGTGATCAAAGTCTATTTGAAATAACCAAAGAATCAGCTTGAATAATTTTATGAAAAAGTCCTGGATCGAGCCTAAAATCCTCAATATTGATATTAAAGGTGGTATATCTCCATTTGTTTTTGAGGATTCATTCTATTTGACTTGATCAAAGCATGTACTCTCAGGCTTTGGGTAATCCCATTCTATTCAGATAGTCAGTTCCATATTCCTTGTTGAATATCTTAGCGAATTTGTGACATCGATCCCGATACGCAGGGTTTTCCACTAACTGAGTTAACTTGGACTCGATCTCATCGGTATTTTGTTGAAATCCGGAGATGAGTCCGAGTCCATGATGTTTTATCCTGACTGCATTTCCCGGATAATCGATCTCTTTGTCGGGTGGCACGCACATCATCGGAACTCCGAAATAGAGTGCCTCCAGTACCGATCCCCCTCCATGTGTTATGAATACGTCTGTCTTGGGTAGAACCTGTAACTGAGGGACATACTCCGCAAACATGATGTTCATTCCGGTCGGTTTGATTTGAGTGTAGAGATTAGCTGGAACCGACACTAATATGTGCCAATGTGGTTTACGGCTGGCGATTTCGTTCAGGGAGTGATAAAATTCAAGGAGGTGTTGATCGAGCACGAATGACCGAATGACTGTTCCAAATCCGCAGTAAATCAGCACCGCATCTTCGGTGTGCTCGCATTTTTTCAGGAACATCTGCACCCTTGGTTTAATCATCTCATTTCGAGCCACATCCACCATGGGACCCATATACTTTGAGGAAGGTTTCAGTCCTCTGGATGGAAAGTCTATTTCCGGTGCCGACAGATACCACCGTTGAAGTCCGTCAAATACGGGGTTCCGATTGGCATAAAATTGATAGGATGGGGTTTGCAGACCACTTTTTTTCAGGAATTGCATCGTTGATCGCACACTTTTTTGTGGATTTCGAACAGAATACATGAAATCTTCGAGGTGAAGTGTCATCCGCCTAAAAATCCATAGATATCGGGAGAATGGAGTGGGTCCCAGTGCTGTATCGAGTGGGGGAATCGAGCGATCGGGTTCGTTTGGCAACGTGTGGACAAGAATGAAGCTTTGAATGTTTTTAAACTTTTCATACATCAAGGCATAGTCCAGACTGCAAAATTCATCGAAAAAAATCAAGGTAGGTTTAACATCATCAAGGACACGTTCCAGGGTCTCCTGCCTTTCGCGTATACGATCGGATAATGTTTTTATTGAAGGATCTTGTGCATGTGATTTGTTTGCCTGATGCGGGTTCACTCCGATATGTAATTGGGGAGTTGTGATAATCCTGAAATCGTTGCTCGTCTGATCGCCATCCGCAGCGGTGCCCCCATCCTGTTGAGCTATACCAATCTTGGAAGTGTTGCTCGCTTTAAACCACGCTGATTCACCAGAGATGAGATACGTTACGGTCGCGCCTTGCTTCTCATAGTACCTGGCAAGCATTGTGGACTTGTTCAGATGTCCTGCAAAGTTTGGAAAAATGAACAAGATCGATGGTTTCATGGGGGGGGGTTAAACGAGCGGACCATTGGCACCAAGCAGATGCAGCTGGATTACTACGAGATGTATGTAAAAACCATGGACGAACTGGCTCCTGAGGAGTTAAAAAAAGTGGAAATCCCGGCTTTAGACCAACTTAACCGGGACCGACAAACGTTCGGATGGAAAAACTTCCTGAACTTAAACTATATACATCAATTAAGATGCATATGACATTGGTCCGTCTCCACCTACTCCAAGAGATCCTACTTCAACGTTAAACGACTCAAGTCTTGGTTGTTCCCAGATTTTTTTCATATGTCTTCGTGTTTTTTGTGATTAATTAGGCGCAACCTAATATATTATTTTCAATGAAAATACAAACAAAAATTTTCTACGTATTTTTGAAATTCTAATCATTCAAAGTCAATAATTTACAATAGTTGGTTCAACGTCCCACTTTTTCATTTTATGTCATTATACGTCTGTTGTCGTGCCGGTCGAAATGTGAGTCATTCTACTCATCCCTCAGATATTACGTCTGCTATGGATCGTGTTTACGCGGACTATCCGGGTAACATCCATAATTCCATCGCGAATCAAAGTTTTAGTGTCATTTCGCGGTCGACTCCCGTGTTCGATGACAACAGAAATTTCGAAGGGGTTTTCTATCTTGAACCAAAGTACCTGATCGTTACAGGATATGCTCGTGTTGATTATCGATTGGATGTACTGAAGCATTTTGATATTAAGCACGCCGATCAATGGAGCGACGAAAAGCTTGTGGCTTTCATTTGGGCGACATTTGGGACCAAGGCTCTGGATGTTGTTGCCGGTGATTACAGTGTTGTGGTTTTTAACCCGGAGTCCCATGAAGTGCACATCATTCGAAGTGCTATGGGTAATTATGCATGCTTTTACTTTCTTTGTGCTAATTCAGGCATGTGTCTGGTTTCATCGACACTTCTACCTATTCTAAATAACCGGTTTGAATCACTTGACCCAAACCTCGATTATTTGGTGATGTCATGCATGGGACTTCATACTTCCATCAGAGGATCTTCTGAAACACAGTGGAAAAATGTGTTTTCAGCTTCTGCTGGATCAGTAACGACGATATCAGCCGATAATTCAGTACAATCTGAGCGTTTTTGGTACCCGGAGCACCTAAGGCCCCTGCATTATCCCCATCAGAACGACTATTTCGAGCATTTCCTTGAGTTATATCATGATGCGATCCACCAGAGACTACATCCACAAGCAAATCATGGTGGATTTATGAGCGGTGGATTCGACTCGAGTTCTGTGAGTGTCATTGCACATAAGCATCTCCAGAAAATGGGGAAATCGTACAAGGCTTTCACATCCATCCCGGCGTATCCGGAGTCCGTGATTACGTATAAAGGAAAGATGTCAGACGAGTCGATGATGGTCAACTATATGCTGCGTGATCATCCGGAGATGCTGCATCAGTATGTGAAATCTGAACATTTTGGTCCACTCGATGCCATGAAGCTTGACATGCAATCTAATGGTATGTTCACCATGAATTTTCAGAATAATTATTGGTTATACGAAACGTACAGATTGGCGAATAAGTCCGGCATCCAAATTTTATTGAATGGAAATCTTGGTAATCTGACGTTGTCTTGGGATGGTTATGATGTGTACAAGGGATATCTACTGCAAGCCAAGTATGGAAGTTTTGTCTGTGATCTGTTGAGCAATAGTATCCATGGAAAAGCAAATCCGCTACGGACGATGTGGACTGATTTTCGAAAAACGATGACCCAAGGGGATCATGTCACGCTTGAGTATCTATTAAAAAAATCTGAATCTAACTTGAGTCGGAAAATCGAATCACTGCAGCATCCCTTTGATGTGAGGGAAGTTTGTGAGGAGATTGATTCCTTGTTTTCTGAAAAGGTCTTTACGCATGGACTTCCCAATACATTTAACATGAAATACAGGTGGTTTGTGTTGGTCATGAAATCGGTGAGGACAAATAATCTGGATCATTTGGCTAAGTTGGGTGTTGAGATGAGGGATCCGACGGTTGACAAGCGAGTCAGTGAGTTTTGTTTTAGGATGCCGCTGAGCATGTTCTATCGTAAAGGGGTTCGTCGTTATTTTGCACGAAATGTTTTTAAAGGAATTCTACCAGATGAGCTCATTGCAAATACAGATCGCGGACATCAGGCGGCAGACATTCGACATAGGGTGAAACTTCAGCTCCCGGAAATTGAAAAAGAGTTGGCTAAACCACTTCGAATGTTACCCTTTCAGGTGAAGCTTGACGATGCGTTGCAGAAAATTGATCAGCTGAAGAAGGAATCCGGCGCTACAGTCAGTCAGAATGAAGTCGTTGGATCAATATTAGGAACTGTTTCATTGTTCGTTCAGGACGAGTACATGCAAAACTGCATAAAATGAACAATATCCGGCGATAAGTGACGTTTTTCGGCGCCAAAATTGCAGTGATATTGCCGAGAGAACAATGCGTAATGAAGACAACTGAGAAATGTTACTTTCCATTTGAACCCAGAACCGGACGAATAGGAGTTCTGTTGATAGTAATATTTTATACAATAGAAACACCAACCAAACCCGAAAATATTGGAACCCGTTTCATTGATAGTATTATTTTCTCCAATATGGCTGTTTGCTTATTTTTCAACATAAATTTTACTCATTAACTACACCACATGAAAAATCGAAATCGTCCCAAAGTGGCGATACTTGGGGCCGGTATACAAGGTGTCTCAGTCGCTTTGGCCCTGAATCATGCGGGATTTCATGTAGAACTTTTCGATCGAACTCCGACTCCTATGAGTCGTACAAGTTTAAAGGGTGAAGGCAAGCTGCATTTGGGATACGTGTATGGCAATGATTCCAGTCTGGCCACAGCGAAAATCATGGTTGAAGGAGCCATGAATTTTGGAACATTGCTCGATTCCTGGCTTCCAAAGTCCATCGACTGGAAGAGAATCACCTCGGAACCATTTACATATGCGGTTCTTGGTGACACCATGGTTCCAACCGATTTGCTGGCTGAGCATTACTCATATGTCGATGATATGATTGAGTCCCATCTCAAAAGAGGTGCCGTGTATGCCGGAAACAGAACATTTAAGCGAGCCACCAAACTACGTTCACCCAGACTTCATGGATTATCTGGTGATGTGACCGATGCTTTTTTAACTTCTGAGGTAGCCATTGATCCACCTCTCCTTGCCGAACAACTGGTGTCAGCTTTAAAAACATTGAATATTGCATTCCATGGGAACCGGAATATCGTCCATGTCGAGCGAAATGACCAAGGTTTCTCTATCACCATGAATCATGTGAAGAGTACCACGGAAACAATCAGAGCTGATGCCGGTTCAGGCATAATCGGCGCTGTCGCAGGGATGACTAACGCTGGAATGACCAGCACTGGGATGGTTGGCACGCAGTTATCTGAACCCGGTGCCACGGAAACAATCAAAGCTGATGCTGTGGTGAATTGCTTGTGGGACGGCAGGCTCGAAATCGACTCAACTTTAGGCATAAAGACGAATCGTACCTGTATGTACCGTATGAAATATGCCGTCCACGGTACCATGAAACATCGTCCTGAGAAACCAATTACCACCACATTTACATTGGGTCCCTACGGTGATGTGGTGTACAGGAACACTGGTCGTGTATATTTATCCTGGTATCCGGATTGTCTTGCAGGACTCTATACCGGCATCAAACCACCCCAGGATTGGAACAAGGAGCTTGAGTCTTTTGCTATCACTCCGGAACGCGAACAGATTATACATAAAACCACCTCGGCTTTGAGCGAAAAACTTGAATACCTACGCGACTTGAACGTGGATTCGGTAACGGCCGGGGTAATTGTTGCATGGGGAGAGTCTGATATTGATGTACACAATAGCAAATTGCATATGCGCCATGAAATCGGGGTACATAATCACGATGGATACCTCAGTGTGGACACCGGAAAACTTACCACAGCACCACTTTTTGCTTCGCGGGTCGTTGAACAGTTGACCTCCTATCTAAAACCATCCTGATCATGGAGAATCGAGTAACTGTTGATCCCCTACCAGAATCCATCCCGATCACGGAGAAT
>CAZDYD010000111.1:0-5806 GCA_964509715.1 uncultured Chitinophagales bacterium | reverse complement strand
CTGGCACTGGCACTGGCACTGGCACTGGCACTGGCACTGGCACTGGCACTGGCAATATAAATCTGTTGAAGTCCATTGCCAAAACCATTTACGATTTCTTCTACAGATTTGTTACACTGCCAGTAAATGATCTCCGGATGATCGATCGAAACTACACCTTCCTGTATCACAAAATTTCCGACTTTTAAACTGGGTATCCCAATAGCTTTGTTATATGCATGTCTATAATCTGCAACAGAACTACCTGTTTCTGAGAACCCATTTGAACGGAACCAATCTTGGGCTACAGATTCCAATATATGTCCACAATCTACCAGTCTATTATCAGAAAAAACTACGGCAACTGAACGGCAACCCTTCCCTTGATAGCGAAACATGGATTCGACCAGTTCTGAAACGTTTGTTTCATTGCATTCCGGGACAATTGCAACGGAGAAATGAGCCGTTCTAATCAGGTTTTTAGATTCAGTGGTAATAATACCTCCAGACAAGAGTCTGGAATTTAGCTGTGGCAATGAGTCCTCAGCACCAGCAAACATCCACTTTTGTGCGTTTATTCCATAAAAATCAGACAAATCACTGGACCAAGATTTTACGTTTTGTATCCCGGATTTCACCAAATATTTTAACAATGATTCAATAATAAATGGATCTTTTCGAGATAATTTCCCATAGTAATCATGTCCTGAGATCAAAACGGCCAATACATCCTGAAGTCCAACCAAAGGTAGATTTCCGGCGTGCAGACATAAGACATCTTGTGGTTTAGTTTGAGGATGATCCAATTGCGCAATAATATCCTTATACCATTTCACAAAAGAGCCTTCACTAATCACTCGGCGAAAATGTCTGATCGCATGATCGACATCACTTTGGGAAAACAATCCAGAACTGATTGAATAGTCTGCGCTTTCAGTCAGACCGGAATCTGGGTCATGAAGCCACTTGATAACATACTTTTCCAATTCCAGAATGCGATCGATTGTACTCACAAGTTCTCCCCAAGTAAAAAATTACATCCCCTTAAATGGTATTTGCTCCACCTCCCTGTAACCTGAAATACCCCATCCATTCTCCTTACACCTTTATCACCCGTTAGAAGAAATGGACAGCTCCCCCAATTGGCCAGGTCAATAATACCGATCAGCCCTTCTTCACCATCTTGGACAGTCTGCAAAGGATGAAATGGATCACGAATCGTAACCCTCATCCAAGGAGGACATGTAAACCACTCATCTCCCTGACTGTAGGCCTGACTCAGTAATTCGGTCATTCCGTATTCTGAGTGTATCTGAGATTCATTCAAATTAAATCCATGAGCGAGCAGATAATGCATTTTCGACCTCGAGAGTTCACGTCGATACGTTTTCATTCCACCGGTCTCCATCACGATAGACTCAGAAGGAAGTTTACATGGATATTTCTCAATGATATCTATCAATCCGAATGCTGCACCAAACAACATCACCTTTTTCCCGGTTGACTCAATCAACGCTAACATTTCATCATCGAAAGGCTTGTTCAACTCCAGAAATTTCGATAGACCCGAAGCATCGCGCTGGATCATTTGATTGATCATCCAAATCAGGGACGAGTTCGGATTTTCACTATATCCTGGGGTATAGCCGAGCACTACATACTCATCCAAGTGGTAAAAAAAGTTCAACCCTTTGAAAATTGCTTCAATATACTGTTCACCATCGGCAACATGATGAGTGGATCGCACTGATTTTGAAGTCCCACTACTACGAAAAAACAACTCTGGTGTCCGATTTTTAACAGCATAAACCTCCGCATCACGAAATGCCTCAATTGGTAGCAATGGGATATTATCCTCATCAATAAAATCTGATGGATTCCAAAGTCCATTTGATTTGAGCTCATCAAGATATCGTGAGTATACATGGTCAAGACCACTCAACCACTGATACTGTTCAAATAGCAGCTGTTGAAAATCAACATCATATCTACATATTTCTCCCGGATTAAACTTCATAAGGTAAATATACAAGTAAATGGGCTGAAACTAACTCATTGGTGTAGCGTACACAATATTATCTGCTAACAATTATATCATCACGACGATCATGAAAAAGAAACTTATCTGGATTTTAACCATAATCATCCTCATTGGTTCACCTGCTACATACTTTTATATGACACAGGCGAACTCGAAAGAAGTTGCGCCTACACGGTCAGTGGTACAGGTTGAAACGGGTTCAATTATCGAAAAAGCCCTTGCTGTTGGTACCATAGAACCTGAATTTCAGGTTGATGTGAAATCAAAAGTCTCTGGAGTGGTAAAGAGAATTTATGCTGAACCAGGGACCTATGTTAAGCAAGGTGATCCCCTCATAGAGGTTCAACCCGACCCAACTCCTCTGGAGCTTGCAGAGGCTAAACGAAATCTTGAACTCACTGAGATCACTGTTAATAATCTATCTACCAATCTTGAACGTCAGGCTCAGCTAAAGTCGAGGGGAATGATCTCGAACAATGAGTTTGAAGAAGCCGAAAGAGCGTATAATGATGCATTGGTACGCCTGCAAATGAATCGTGAACGACTTGAATTACTAGAATCAGGCAAAGTTACAATAGGCGGGATAGAAATCGAAAGTATGATCAAAGCTCCGATTTCTGGGTATGTTCTTGAGAAAATGGTCAATATCGGTGATCCAGTTGTCCCACTCACCTCATATCAAGCTGGAACGGTATTAATGACCATGGCCGACATGGGCACCCTGGTTTTCAAAGGAAATGTTGACGAAATCGATGTGGGTAAGATGAGAGAAGGTATGGAAGTCGAGCTGAAAATCGGTGCGCTACCTGGGACCATCGTTAAAGGTGAACTCACAAAGATTTCACTCAAGGCAACCCGGGTTGATAATGCCACTGTTTTCCCGGTTGAAGTTTCGATCACGGATGCCGGCGGTGTTACACTTAGAGCAGGATATTCTGCCAACGCCGATGTTATCGTAAAACGCTTGGAAGACATTCTGGTAATTCCTGAAAGGCTGATCACATTCAGAGATGGGAAATCATTTGTTGAAATCCTTACCGACGAATCCACAGGTTCAAGTACCGAGCGTGAAATACAAACCGGATCCGGTGATGCAATCATAGTCGAAGTTAAAGAAGGTCTGCAGCAAGGCGATAAAGTTCTTGAGAAACCCTTAAGAAGCCTGAGCCTCTGACAGACTTGTGGGTAGAACTGACCGGACCTAATTCGGGGTGATGATGGCCGGTCGGTCTCCCTCAATATCATCGTTGGTAATATGATCAGAATCTACACTATCAAACACTGGACAACAAGTCATGTTTAACCTGCTCACCGATTTTATTCGAAATATCAATCAGCAGCGGCTTAGAACTTTTCTAACCATATTCGGCATTATGTGGGGCACCGCAACCCTGATCATTCTTCTGGCTTTCGGCATGGGTTTCCGAGACCAAACCACACTGAATATGCGTGGTATGGGTGACCAAATTGTAATCATTTTCAATGGATCGACTTCAAAAAATTTCGAAGGCTATGGTATCGGAAGACGTATACAGATGCGAGAAACTGATGCAGCGTACATTAAGTCCCAGGTATCTGACATCGTTGAAATCAGTCCCGAGTACTCACGATGGAACGCAACAATCGCTTATGGAGACCGCAGAAATACCCCAAATGTTGCTGGAGTTCATACAAATTACGGGGATATGCGAAATATTTTCCCAAAAGACGGTGGGCGTTGGATTTCGCCGTTGGATGTCGAACAGCGTCGCAGAGTAGTATTTCTTGGTAACAGTCTGGCTGAGTTACTCTTCAAGGACGAAGACCCTGTTGGAAAGACGGTTATGATTGGTCAGAGTCCTTTTACGGTAATAGGTGTCCTGGTTCCTAAAACCCAAAACTCATCCTACTCGGCCCGTGATGAAGATCGAGCATTTATTCCAGCAAGTACGTTCTCAACGATGTATGGAACAGATAGAATAAACAACATCATATACACCGTCGAAAATCCAACACTATCTGAGAACATCCAGGATGAGGTCCGTGCCGCATTAAGCCGTATTCATCGTTTTGATCCTACCGATCGGGACGCTGTTGGGATCTGGGACACGAATGACTTCTGGAAGTTCATGTATTACTTTTTCCTTGGATTCAATGTATTCCTGGGAATCATCGGATTCTTTACACTCGCTGTAGGTGGTATTGGCGTGGCAAATATCATGTTCGTAGTGGTGCAAGAACGCATGAAAGAGATCGGAATCCGTAGATCAGTGGGTGCCAAAAGGAGAAATATCATGATCCAGTTTTTCAGTGAGACCTTCTTGATCGTTGGATTCGGTGCAGCACTTGGATACCTGATTGGATGGACCATTGTTCAATTAATGCAGAATATTCCAATCAAAGAGTTTGTAGGATCACCCGTTTTTACACCATCAGTCGGGGTTATATCACTGGTTGTGTTGTCATTCATTGGACTTGTTGCTGGATTTCTACCAGCTGTACGCGCATCACGATTAAATATTATTGATTGTTTAAGAAGCTGAACCTATGTGGCGAATATTAATAACTGAATTCCTTTCAGACATTCGGGCCCAAAAACTCCGAACCTTTCTAACCGTAATGGCCATAAGCTGGGGAACATTTGCCGTTGTGCTTCTATTGGCATTTGGTAAAGGAGTAGGCAACAAAATGCTCGAAGGCATGCTTGGTGCCGGTAACCAGATCATGATGGTCTATGGAGGTCAAACATCCCTCAACTATGAAGGTTTAGGTATCGGAAGGCCCATTCGGTTCACTGAAGATGATGTAGACCTCATCAAAAGAACTATCCCATACATTGAGGATATTAGTCCGCAATATGGTAGATATGGCATGCAGCTCAGAACTAGTTTGACGACTACCACAACCTATGGTGAAGGAGTAAATCCGGGGTTTGAGATTATGCGAACCATGTATCCGGCAGCTGGTGGAAGATTCATCAATGACCGTGATGTTATTGAACAACGAAGAGTGATTTTCCTTGGCGACGAAATCGCTAAAAGGTTATTTGGAGAAGAGGATCCAATAGGACAACAATTACACTTGGATGGAACTCCATTTACAGTTATTGGTGTGATGCTTCCAAAACTTCAAACATCCATGAGCAACGGACCTGATGCTAACAGAGCTATCATACCCTATACAACATTCAGAAACATGTATTCCCATCGATATCTTGGCTCGATCTTGATCAGACCTACTGATCCGGGAAGACAGCAAGAGGTGAAAGACGCTCTTATCAATCTACTTGCCAGCAAATACAAATTTGATCCGACAGATAACACAGCTGTCCCGATATGGGATTTCATTGAGGCCGAAAAAATCAGTAGAAACATATCGACCGGTGTTTCAATATTTCTTTTTGCTGTAGGATTTTTCACTTTATTGATAGCCGGGGTCGGTATAGCGAACATCATGTACGTTGTAGTGAAAGAACGAACGCGGGAGATAGGAATTAAAAAGGCGATCGGTGCAAGAAGAATTCATATTACATCTCAGTTCATTTTTGAGTCATTACTAATTTCCTTCTTGGGTGGTGGACTTGGTATACTTGCCGCGATGGGTGTTGTAAATCTTGTCTTGGCAATGGAATTAAAGGATGGCGCCGGAGAATTCCTCGGATCACCCGTTCTTTCTGATTCTGTAATGTTACTTACAGTTGCAGTTCTTGCCGTAATTGGATTCGTTGCGGGTGTATTTCCAGCCAGAAAAGCGGCCAGTGTTGAGCCTGTGGAGTCATTGCGATATGAATAATAGAATCTGTTATCA
>CAZDYD010000110.1:0-6029 GCA_964509715.1 uncultured Chitinophagales bacterium | reverse complement strand
CGAGGATAGCTCCGTCACCGTTTTCAATGTCGATCGGAATGGGAGTGCTTATCATATGGGTGACTCATAATGAATAATAACTCTCTTAGTAGTTAATAAAAACCGGTCCCCAAATCTCAATCATGTTACATTGAGATTAAAATGTATAAACCCGATTTCTAACCAAATATTATGTATTGATTTTTTGCAGTATTTCCATAGCTGCTTTGGTGATGTTTGTGCCAGGACCAAAGATGGCTAAAACACCTGCATTATGCAAATATTCATAGTCTTGCACAGGAATTACCCCTCCAGCTATTACCACGATGTCGTCTGCCTGCTGATTCCTCAACTCTTTGATCAGGTCCGGAATCAACGTTTTATGTCCCGCCGCAAGACTCGACACACCAATGATGTGTACATCATTTTCAATGGCTTGCTTTGCCGTTTCTGCTGGTGTTGAAAATAACGGTCCCATATCTACATCAAATCCCATATCTGCAAATGCTGTAGCTACAACTTTAGCCCCTCTGTCATGACCATCCTGGCCCATTTTAACGACCAGAATCCGCGGACGACGTCCATTCTTCTGAGCAAAATCCTCAACGGCTGATTTGACTTCTGAATACTCTTCTTTTTTGCTATACATCTTCTCGTAAACTCCTGATACAGTTTGTGTGGAGGCGCGATGTCTTCCCCAAGCCGCTTCCAATGCGTCTGATATTTCTCCGACCGTAGCTCTTGCTCGTGCAGCTTCAACAGCCAAGGCCAATAAATTGTTTTTTTCCGGATCCGCTGCGTCTATACTACTGATGTGGGCTGCCTCGGTCAAATTCTCTAAAGCCAACGTACAAGCTTCGGCATTTCGACTCGATTTTACTTGATTCAATCGTGCAATTTGAGATTCCCGAACCGCCGTGTTGTCGATATCGAGAATGTCGATAGGATCTTCTTGCTTTAGTTTGTATTTGTTCACGCCTACAATCACTTCATCACCACTATCAATGCGAGCCTGACGTTGAGCTGCCGCCTCTTCGATGCGAAGTTTCGGGATTCCGGTTTCTAAAGCCTTGGCCATACCACCCATCTCTTCGATCTCTCGAATAATTGTCAAAGCCTCGTCGACCAATTTTTGAGTCAGATGCTCAATTACATAAGATCCACCAAGCGGATCAGCTGTGAACGTAATATCGGTTTCTTCCTGCAAAATGAGTTGTGTATTTCGAGCTATTCTTGCTGCCGTGTCGGTAGGCAACGAAACAGCCTCATCATAGGAGTTGGTATGCAGACTTTGGGTGCCCCCAAACACAGCGGCCATGGCTTCGATGGTTGTTCGTACCACATTGTTCAGTGGATCCTGTGCAGTAAGACTCCAACCACTTGTCTGACAATGCGTCCGAAGCATCAGCGATTTTTCATCCTTCGGATCAAACTGCTCCTTCATCAACATAGCCCACAATTTACGCGCAGCTCTTAGCTTCGACACCTCCATCAGAAAATTCATGCCAATACCAAAGAAAAATGATAACCGGGGGGCAAAATCATCAACATCAAGTCCCCGGGTTTTTGCAGCTCTCACATACTCGATTCCATCGGCGATTGTATAGGCGAGTTCAAGTGCCGGACCCGCACCGGCCTCCTGCATATGATATCCACTGATGGAGATGGAATTAAATTTCGGCATATGCCGACTCGTAAAACCTATGATGTCCGCCACAATACGCATCGATGGAGCCGGTGGATATATATAGGTATTGCGAACCATAAATTCCTTGAGGATGTCGTTCTGGATGGTTCCACTGAGTTGTTGAGGCGTGACACCCTGCTCTTCAGCAGCAACGATGAAGCACGCCAAAACAGGAAGAACGGCACCATTCATAGTCATGGAGACCGACATCTGGTCCAACGGTATACCGTCGAACAGGATTTTCATATCCTCGACCGAATCGATGGCAACACCGGCTTTCCCAACGTCTCCGGTCACCCGAGGATGATCAGAGTCATAACCTCGGTGGGTGGCCAGATCAAAGGCAACACTCAAACCTTTTTGTCCACCCGCGAGCGCCTTACGATAAAATGAGTTAGACTCCTCGGCAGTCGAAAACCCGGCATATTGGCGAATAGTCCATGGACGTTGCGTGTACATAGTCGGATACGGACCCCTTGTAAACGGATACACACCTGGCCACTGGTCCATTTCAGATTGATCAGGTAAATCTTGTTTCGTATACAACGGCTTAATAACGATTCCCTCGTTGGTTGTACGATTCAGAGATTCAACAGGTGCTCCGCGAAGCGCTTTTCCAGCTTGTTTGGCCCATTCACTTTGGCTCATATGAAATCGATTTTGTGAGTGTTTTCATCCGGAATATACGGATTTTGCCGAACTCGGCAGTTATCGAGGGCGATCAATGACCTTACTTTTCGTAATCATATGCGAAAATGGATATATTACACTATTCTACACGACTAAGCGTTTAAACAGAAACAAGAATAATCACAGTAAAATGATCGATTTTCCACGGAGACCGATAACCAAAGAGCATCCATATAAAATAATTTTCGTTTGTTTAGGGAATATTTGCCGTAGTCCGACCGCTGAAGGAGTATTTCAACATTTGGTAGTACAACAGGGACTTGGTTCCTATTTCGAAATAGATTCTGCCGGTACCGGGGCGTATCATGTTGGTGAACCTGCCAATTCGAAAAGCCGTGCCATAGCCCTGGAACGGGGAGTTGAGTTACTTTCAAGAGCCCGGAAACTGGTGCTGACCGATCTGGAATACTACGATCTGGTAGTGGCCATGGACTTCAGTAACCATGAGAATATTTTACTCATGACGAACAATGAAAATTTACATGAGAAAGTCATTCTGATGAGAGATTTTGACCCAGATCCGGATGATGGTCAAGTTCCAGACCCTTATTATGGCGGGTTGGATGGCTTCAACCAGGTCTATGATATCATTGAACGGAGTTGTAACGCCCTGATTCAAGAGTTGCGTCCTTTCATCAGAGACTAGAAAACTATCGATTACGCTTAAAACTTTAAATTTCGTACCTTTCGATCATATATTTCCAAATATGAGCATGAGAATATCCCGATTTGTAGTTGTTATACTTGCCATCTATCTTGTGGCATGTGCCCCCTCCCGTCCCACAGTTGAGAATGATGTTCGCGTCATAGAATCGCGACCATCAGTCATCCAATATACCGAACAGGAATTGCAACAGGCACGTGAGCTGTTTATCAAGGGGGTGGCTGCCTTCGAAATGGAAGACTACAACGAGGCACTTGACCTGCTGACCATGGCCTACATTAAATTGCCAGATCATGCCGGGGTCAATTACTCTCTGGCCGATGCCTATATGTTCACGGGTGATTTTACAAATGCGGCATATTATGGCAAACAGGCAGTTGATCTTGAGCCGGATAACAGGCATTATCATCTTAAGTTGGCCGAAATCTATTTTCGTGCCGGCGACGGTATTCAGGTTGCCGAAACCTTGAAAGCGGCCGACAAAGCTGTTCCAAATGATCCCGATATCCTGTTTTTTCTGGCAACAACTCTCAGTGACCAGAGTAAATATGCAGAATCAAACGACATCTATGCCCGCTTGATAAGGCTTCAGGGGAATGATCTTCAGTTACATTTCCAACGATACAGAAATTATCTGATGTTGGAGGATGAGACCGCCGCACTGAATGAACTCGAAACGATCTTCGAATTGGATCCTGAAAATCCTGCCGTCATCCAATCACTCGGCGCACAGTACATGGAAATGGATCAGCCGGAAAAAGCGCTCAGAATTTATCAAAAAGCATTAGAAAACAATCCAAACCAGTCAGAGATCAAAATGGCTGTAGCCGATCTGTACATCCAACAAAATCGTTGGGAAGAGGCGGGACAACTCCTGATGGATGTGATGAAGGATGAAACAGTTCAATTTCGTAGCAAAGCCGAACTCGTTCAGTTTTTGATGGCCAGATTTGTCCGTGATCCGGAGAATGCGGTTCTCCGCGACAGAACAGCCGATATTGTGGAGTTTTTTGCTGAAGAAAATCCTGAAGACGCCGCTGCACAAGCATTGGCCGCTGATTTCTTTTTGTCGATCGAGGATTATGAAATGGCCAAACTTAAGCTCTTCGAGACCGTTCGACTGATGCCGGAAAACGAACCGGCCTGGAGGCAACTCATTCAACTTATGTACTCACAGAGCGACTTTGATGCAGTCATTGAATTACGGGATGAGGCAGAAAAGCATGTCCCTGAGGACGCATTCATTCGATTTTTTATCGGGAGCTCATATACTATCACCGGCGACAATTCTCAGGGTATCGCCTGGCTGAAGTTGGCAACCCAGGCACCTGCCAGGGGAGCATTCAAATCGATTGTTTATGGCTCTCTGGGAGACGCATATTACAGTGAGAAGCGTTATGATGAAGCTTGGTCGGCGTATGAGCAGTCAATTACTTTAGACCCAGATAACGCTACCGCGTTGAATAACTATGCTTACTACCTGAGTGTGCAGGAACAGCACATGGAAAAAGCCTATGAGATGTCGAAAAAGTCACTTGAATTTGAACCCAACAATCCATCATATCTTGATACTCTTGGATGGATATACTTTAAAAAGGGTAATTATGACAAAGCATACGAATACATTTCGGCATCTATAGAAAACGGATCCATGAGTGCAACTGTGTACGAACACATGGGTGATGTTTATGAAAAACTCGGGGATTTGAGTAAAGCCCGTGAATGGTGGGGACGGTCCTTTGACACTGATCCCGATCGCGTATATTTGTTGGAAAGATTGGAACTGAATTAATGATTCAAAAGCAGCTGAGCAATGGCACAGGTATGATTGACCACAAGCTTTCGATACATAGGTCGAAGCTATTGAGGTCACAATCCTCCATCTTTCGTTGGAGCATGATATGCGTTACTGTGCTACTGGTCTCTTCATGCAAGTCCCCGGGGTCAATCGTGCTGAATGGCGATTTTACTGCCTCTGGCCGAAACGCACAAGAAGTACTCAATGAAATGCGTCGGCCGGAAGTATCGATTGAGAGCCTTTCAGGTCGTGCCCGTGCACAATACAGCGGACCCGGAAGCAGTGAGCGATCCTCCGTCATCTTTGCCTCTGATCGTGAACGCACGATCATGATTTTCCGCAACAGTTTGGGAATTGAGGGAGGCAAGCTACTGGTCGAGACAGATTCGGTCACTTTCTACAATAGAGTCGATCAATTCGCCCAGAAAATCAGTGCCGGCAACCATGATGCATTGTTCAGTAACGGATTCTACGCAGTGAATCTCCTCAGCATCATCAACCCGGAATTTGAGACCCGTAGAGCACGACGTGTCTACGAAAACGACACCTCCTGGCGAATAGTCTTTGATAATCAGGATATCATGGTATTCGACAAGCAAACTGGTGATCTTTTGCAGTACGAACTGTATATTATGAACAACTTTGCATTTTCGACGTATTTATTCGGAAATTATACTGAGATTAGCGGTTACCGTTTACCAAGAAACATTCAGATCACGACCAAAGATAAACGATCGAATATTTTTCTTACGGTTCAATCGTATGATGTGAACCCATCTGTAATTGATTTTGCTATGGACATTCCGTCACATATCCGAATTGAAAGGTATTAAAGCAGGAACAATATGAACCGGTTGACATCCATTGGTGAACATGCTTTAAAAATTACCCTGCTGTTGGTCATTCTCAGTGTGGCCACTTCCGACGTGCTCATATCGCAGGATTTCGACAGGATTCGCAATGAACTACGTCAGCGCCAAGCTCAGACCAATCAGGAAATTCAGACCCTGATGCAGCTGATTCTTGGGTATGAACAACAGATCCGAGAATCCGACACGCGTTATGAAACCCTTTACAGAGAATTTCAGGCACTTGAACGGGAAATTGCCGTCAGAGATGCCATGATATCGAATCTTCAAGATCAGGGTAGGCAGATCGGTCAGCAGATTCAGATACTTCAACGGGATTTCAATACCAACAAAGCCGAACTT
>CAZDYD010000109.1:0-6036 GCA_964509715.1 uncultured Chitinophagales bacterium | reverse complement strand
TCACAGCCTCGGGGATATGTTATCCTTTGGAATCGGCTCTGGCGAATACATTGGACCGCATCAAGTTAACTCAAAGAGTCGCCAATAACTTGATCATTGTCGAGAGTAAATCGACACATGAGAGTGACGTGCACATTTCGGGAATGATTCCCGACTTTGAATTATTTGACCATCCAGGTTATAACAGGACTACAGTTTCTGAGCCTTACTCAAGCCAGGAGTTTAAGGTAAATGGGACACCTACTGTAAATGTAAGGTCAACCAACGGATCAATAACTGTCAAAAGGGGTGCAGGGAACGTAGTTAAGGTCGAAATGTATGTTACTCGAAGAGGTCTATCGATTCTATCAAGTGAAAAACTCGGTGATGATTACAGGTTCGTTTTCAGGCAGCGAAACAATATCATATTTGCTGAAGTCATCAATTTAAAGGGTGCTGCTTCAACTACGAACATGCCTGTGTTTGATTTTGTGGTTATAATGCCTGAAAAATCCAATGCATCATTGTTGACCAATTTTGGTGATATCAACATAACCGGGGTTGATGGAGAAGTCGATGCTCGTACCAGTCGTGGGGAGATTGTCACAGAAAAAACCTCAGGTATGTTCAGATTAAGTACAACCTCTGGCGGGGTTCATGTTGATGGACATAGAGGTTCTGTTTTTACCAATGCGATTCAAGGGGATGTCAGATATAATGAAGTCCAAGGTGAAACCCGGATCAAAGTCTTGAGTGGTAACGTAGATCTTCAATCGATGCGAGGCAGCGTGTTGGTCCACTGCACCAATGGCAACATAGATTACAATGCAAGAATGGTAGATCAGCTTGTGAACCTGGAGTCAGTTGTTGGTAATATCACTATTTCATTACCAGGCTCTGGAGCATTCACATTCAATGCCTCTGCGAATCATATAGATGTTGACAGACAGGTCAATCTTGTAGGTCAGATTTCAGACAGATCAGTTCAGGCCACCATGAATGGCGGTGGAGTCCCTGTTTTGATACAATCGAGGGTTGGACAAATATCGATTAAAACACATCGATGAGATTTGGTCACTTGAAATATCTGATATTACATATCGTAGCTTTGAGTTTTGTCCCATTAGCCTACGGGAATGAATTCGGTATGCAATTTGATCAGTATCATTATATCGATGATGATGATCTTGTGAATGAGCACCGAAGTATTTTCTTGCCGGATTTATGGAAATTCCAGGCGGGTGATGATTATGATTGGGCAGCACCCGAATTTGATGACAGTTCATGGGAAATGGTAAGTACTTTATTGGGACCCAATCAGTTACCATTGATAGACTGGAATGGAATTGGTTGGTTTCGGCTCAAATTAGATGTAGATGAATCGTTAGTCGGTGTACCGCTTGCCATGGATATTGCAGTGCAGAATGGAGCCTCTGAAATCTATATAAACGGCAAACTGATGTACACCTATGGTGTAGTATCAGCAGACTCCTCAGAAGAAATCGCGTATCAAGATCGGATACCACGATCACTTGTCTTCAATCAGAGTGGAATACATGTCATTTCAGTGCGGTTTTCGAATCATCAGGCGCATCAGTTTGTTAAGGCAGGTTACAATGCCGGATTTCGATACCTGATTGTGGATTTGGATCACCAGATAAGTGGTGTTCTGAAAAATATGAGAACCGGGACGATACACCAATTCCTATTCAGTGGTGTTTTGTTCGTATTCACTATCATCCACATTTTATTGTTTTTGTTTTACCCGAAACTAAAACAGAATCTGTACTTCGCTCTGTTTACGGTATCATTCGGGATATTGAATTATCTGAACTATGAAGTGTATTTCTCAAATTCCGGTCTTACGGTACTTGCGATCATTGAAATGCAACTTTTGTTGGTGATTTTGACCATGCTGTTCTTTTTACTTTTCAGTTATTCATTGTACTACAATAAGATTCCAGGGCAGTATTGGGGATTTACCATTGTATTCATGGTTCTTGGTATAGTGATAAGCTCCAGGGAAGGAATTTGGTACGAAAGGATACTTGTATTCGTAGTCCTCCTTTTCATTCTTGAAATACTGAGAATTCTGGTCGTAGCTGCCACGAAGAAACGAAAAGGCGCTCTTGTATTCTCTGTTGGCCTTATATTATTCATGACTTCAGAAATCTATGCTGCAAGTGTGAACCTCGAGTATATCGATTCTGTTTTTCAGGGTAGTTCAGATTTGGCCAGCATCACGGGGATTATAGTTCTATTGATCACCATGTCCGTTTCGTTATCTCGTAGCTTTGCCGAGACAAATCTGCGATTAGAATCCAAATTGAAAGAAGTTCAGGAATTGTCACAGAATGCCATAGATCAGGAAAGGCAAAATAAAAAAAGAGAAATTGAACGGTTATTACTCCAGGCCGATAACGAACGAAAAACTAACGAGCTTGAGGAGGCAAGAAAATTACAGTTGTCAATGTTGCCTACGAATATACCAGGAAATGGACGAGTTCAGATCTCGGCCAGAATTCGTACCGCTTCTGAAGTGGGTGGCGATTACTATGATTTTGTTGAATCAGGAAATGGAGATCTGACAGTTGTCATCGGTGATGCAACCGGTCATGGTGTAAAAGCGGGGATTATTGTTGCAACGGTTAAAAGTTATTTCAAGACATTCGCCGGTAACCTCGGATTGATAGAGTTATTACGGCTAATGTCGGAGGGTCTCAAGAACATGAATCTCCGAATGATCTATATGACCATTACATTACTTCGGATTTCAAAGGATGAAATACGGATTGTTGGTGCAGGTATGCCACCCTGTATTTACTATGACTCTGAAACGGGCGAAGTTGTTCAAATTCTTTCAAAGGGAATGCCTCTTGGTAGTAAACCGGATTATCCATATCAAGAGATAAGTAAAAAGGTCAAAAGAGGAGACATGCTCGTTATGTTCAGTGATGGGATCATGGAAGCATTTGATGCGAACAGAACCCAACTTGGCATTGATGCATTGAGTGAAGTTCTCAAAGCTCATGGCACCCTTGGTCCCGACGTTGTTTTGGATCACATGGAGAATCTGGTAAGTAAATGGATCGGGAACCAGGATTTAGAAGACGACTATACCGTGCTGGCATTGAAATTTTATGAATGAAATAGATTCACACCCATATGAAATATAAATTATTGATCATAATAATGTTGTTTACGCCACTTTTGGCCGTATCGCAAGTTGAACAACAAGAACCTGATCCATTTCAGGAGGACCCATTTTTCACTAAACCATTAAAAGATTGGTTTTCAACTGATGTAATTATCGAAAGAGTGTCACGCAGATCAATTCGTGCTTTCAAAGGTGAAGGATTGGATTCCGGAACCAGAGATATTACCGGATTCAGTGAAAATCCCGGTTTATCATCGATTAACCTGATGTATCCTGCTGTTAGGTTCAACCGTGTAGAAGCCCTTTATTTGGGGTTTCATTCAGACAGGTATCTTGACTGGGGTAGATCCAGCTACAGGGATATCAATCCATATGGGTCAATTGGGTATTCATTCGGACGGAAAACATGGTTATATACCATCGGAATCGAACGCATGTTTGGAATGAATGGAAACTTTTTATTGGGTGCATCCCACTCAAGAATTACTGATTCAGAAGACCAGTGGAGGGTTGGATGGGTCGAGAATTCACTTATTTCATTTTTCAGCGTCCATGATTTCATGGATTATTATGCCAGAAATGGGACTCAGATATATAGTGTCGCCAGGCCTTCAAGATATGTAGAGTTATCGGTTGGATATACTGATGACAGATATACCTCACTTGATAAACAATCTGGATTCTCTGTATTCGGGAAAGGAAGAGATGTAAGACATAACCCTTTAATCGATGAGGGGAAAATTCAATTACTCAAAACAGCTTTTCAATTTAATGCTGCCGATAGAATGTTGACTGAACGATTTGGAATGTCGTTGGATGTAGATGCTGAGTTTTCAGATGTCATCTCTAATAACAGTGATTATGAGTACAGACGAGTCCAGCTTGAGAATCGTACAATCTTCGTTGTGGATCCATCCGCCGTTTTGCAAAATAGGATACGGGTTGTTTCTGTAACCGGTGATGCACCTGGATTTAAGTATGTGCCATTAGGTGGAATAAGTACAATGAGAGCAACTCCATTCAAATCTATGATGGGTTCACATGTCGTTTTGGTTAACACAGAATTGCAAATGGGATTTGATTTTGGTAGTGCCAGTTTCAATGATGAAATTATCATTGATGCCACACAGTTGAAATTCTCACTGTTTGCCGATATGGGTTGGACGAATAAATCCATTAGCTCCAGTAATAAAATTATGGATGGATTTCAGGATTTCAAGGTTGGTGATTTCACAACAGACGTAGGATTCGGGGTCAATTTCAGTGCCATGAAGATTGAAGCCGCATGGCGTTCCAACGATTTGACATCACGACCAATGATTTGGGTTCGGTTTAATCCTACTTTTTGATAGTAAAATTGAGTATTAAACATGTTGTATAGCATGTTTTTACAATTAAGTTAATCAGGTGTGAGTATTTTCGTTTTTTGGCCAAACAATAAACGTCAATATCATAATATGCTAATGAGAAAACTTACTCTATTACTGTGTGTGCTCGTCATTGCGACATCACAGCTAATTGCACAGTCGGTAAACAATCCTACTGTAGACCAGGAGATGGTCCAAAAGATCATCAAAGAAGGTCTTGAAAATTCACATGTCATGGAATATGCAGGTTGGTTAACCGATGTATATGGACCACGACTTACAAATACTCCACAGTTGCTTCGTGCACAGGAGTATGTCATGGAGACCCTAAAGGGGTTGGGAGTTGAGGATGTCCATCTTCATAAATGGGGACCCTTTGGTACCGGATGGACATTAAAAAGATTTGCAATGCATGCATCTTCACCCTATGCGTACTTCCCGGTTATCGCTCAACCTAAAGCTTGGTCACCCGGGTACGAGGGACTTCAAAGTGGTGAAGCGGTTTATCTGAAAATTGATTCACCATCTGATTATGACAAATATCGTGGTAAATTAGCTGGTAAATTTGTGTTGACTGAAGAGCCGGTCAAAGCTGAACCCAGTTTTAATCCGATTGCATCACGTCGAGATGCCGCTAACTTGTTGCAACTTGCCAATGCTACAAGAATGCCAGTTAGGGCAGGTGCTGGCGGTGGTGGAGGTGCCAATGCCGCATTCCTGGCACGTGCACAGTCAGCATACGAAAAAGCCCAGTTTTTGATGGATGAAAAGCCGATTGCGATACTCGATCAATCGTATCGTGGTTGGGGTGGACAAGTAGCTGTGAGTGGAGCAACATTGCCAGCTGATCCTTCGTTGGGATGGTCTGAAAGACCAAGAACACACCAGGTTGATGCACCAACACCTGTACCACAAATTTCACTTGCCCGAGAGCATTATGGTAGAATCTATCGATTGCTTGAGAAGGGGATTCCTGTGAACATTGAGATGGAACTTGAAGTTGAGTTTCAGAAAGATGATCTCTATGGATATAACGTGATCGGGGACATCAAAGGGACTGACCCAAGAGTCAAAGATGAGCTTGTTATGTTAGGTGCACATATCGATTCTTGGCATACTGGTACCGGAGCAACCGATAATGCCGCCGGATCAGTTGTTATGATGGAAGCTATGCGAATTCTTAAAGCACTCGGAGTCCAGCCCAAAAGAACAGTTAGAATTGGCTTGTGGAGTGGTGAAGAGCAGGGACTTCACGGGTCTAATGAATATGTAAGTGAATTCTTTGGAAGTAGAGGAGCCGACTGGACATCTACAGGTGACTTGGAACTGAAACCAGATCACGGTAAGCTATCTGCGTACTACAATATTGACAACGGATCAGGTCAGGTAAGAGGTATTTACTTGCAGGAGAATGAGCAATTGAGAGAATTGTTCCGCACCTGGTTGTCCCCATTTGCTGAATGGGAAGCAACAACTGTAACATTCTCAAATACAGGTGGTACAGATCACTTGTCATATGATCGTGTTGGACTA
>CAZDYD010000108.1:0-6142 GCA_964509715.1 uncultured Chitinophagales bacterium | reverse complement strand
TAATAGATTTAGCAAAGGATTTGCTTCCTTCCAGCATTGCTGCGGCTTTCGAGGGACCAAACACGTTTATTCCATAATCTGTGAGATAGTCAGTGATACCGTCGACCAAGGGTTGTTCTGGTCCAACAACAACAAGGTCTATCTCATTATCTTCAGCAAATGCAAGAATGTCATCAAAATCATCGAGATCCAATTGCACATTTTCACCAAGACTTGACGTTCCAGGATTCCCTGGTGCTATGTAGAAATTCTTGAGTAAAGGGGATTTTGCTATCGCCCAGGCCAAAGCATGTTCCCTACCGCCGCTTCCGATCAGGAGGACGTTAACTTGTTCCATATCATTTTTTAAGTTCGTTCGCAATTTCGATGATGGCGTTGAAGCTGTCGGCCTTCAAACTCGCTCCACCGATGAGTCCACCGTCGACATCAGGCTGGCTTAATAGCTCAGCTGCATTGTCGGGTTTCATACTGCCGCCATAAAGGATTTTCACTTTGTCGGCGACTTTCGTTGAATATAGATCACTTACTACGGATCTGATGTAGGCATGCATATCCTGTGCTTGTTGTGGCGAAGCCGTTTCACCAGTTCCGATTGCCCAAACCGGCTCATATGCGATAACAATATTTGCCATGGATGCAGCATCAATATCACTCAATGCACCAACAAGTTGAGTCCTGACCACTTGATTTTGTTCGCCGGATTTCCTTTGTGCCAACACCTCACCTACACAAAGAATCGGTGAGAGGTTGTTTTCAAGGGCTTTGACAACTTTTTTGTTGATGATCGTATCTGTTTCACCGAAATACTCACGACGTTCTGAGTGTCCTAAAATTACGTAGCGTACTCCAACTTCACGAAGCATCGATGCAGAGATCTCGCCGGTATAAGCACCATCGTTTTCAAAATGAAGGTTCTGAGCACCAATTTGCACTCCTTGAACTTTCCTTGTAGCATCCATCGATGCTTCAATACTTAAGAAAGGTACACATACAAGTACTTCATGCTGAGTGCCCACAGAAGATGTCAATTTGCTCAGATCAGTGAAAAATGAACGCGACTGCATGGGTGTATGGTTCATTTTCCAATTGCCGGCAATAAGTAAGTTTCTCATGAGTTTTTAAGTTTTTAATTCTGACCGAGATTCTGAATATCATGTCTTAAACCGGATACATCGTGTGTGATATATCGACTGATGATGCGGGAATCGGGTCCAACCAGATATCTTGTTGGGACCTGGTCAATACGCAAAACATCCAGAATATTACCACGATCCAATGATCCAGCATCAGCGAAAGTCCATCGCCTCGTACGTTCTTCAAAAAAGGCATTAATAGTTACCTGGCTGTTGTCGAGAGGTACCGTGTAGAACACCAAATTTTCGACTGGTGCAGCTGACCGGATATTCAATAACTCGGGATAGGCCGCCTGATAGTTACCATCTGCTAAAAGGACCACCTCCAACATGAAATATTGTCCCTTGAGCGATTCTTTGCTAATCGTTTCAGTTGAACTTAGAGCGATGTTGAAATCCGGGATTTCACGGCCTGGAATGAGATTTTCCAATTCATATCTTACATCACCGGCCCATTCTATGAATTCTGCGTCTGATCGGTTACGGCGAGTCTGGGCTTCCAACTCTTGTAAGGCACGATCGAACTCTGCATAATCAACCAGAAGTTCTATTTTACGCATATCTGCTGAAATCTTCTCGTTTACATCCCGAACGGAGTTGCGTAGATCATCAAGGTATTTTAGTCCGGCATCAATACCATCGATCCGAGCACGAACATGACCACCATAAATCGTCTTAACCGGAATAAAAAGTGAGTTGTTTCCAAGTTGTTCGATTCTTTCCATCGTTACACGGTCGTTCCAACCTTCCAGGATTTCAATTGCATCGATGGAACCCAAATCTGCGGCATACGTTCCGGGATACTCGGTTCTTAATGACCAAAAATAATCACTCCATTGGTTCATAAGTCCAGGTATTGTGTCGGCATCTACTCTACCTCCATAGGCAAATGTTGCTACCCTACCGTATAAACGTTGTAATCGCTCATACGTTTCCATAGCTGAATTTTCTATGGACTGTACACGGATTGTTCGGTTAAGTTCCGGGATACTTCCGTTGATGGATACGGTATCGCCAGGTGCAAGCACGATACTGGCCAAATGGAGCACTCGATTATTTCGGGAAATAACGAGTGGATAGACACCGCGTTCATCCACACTTGCAACAACACTGAATCGTCCGTCAACATCTGTTCTCACACTCAGTACGGTATCCTGGCGAGATTCAGACCGGGTATTTACAATGGACAAGTGTGTCCCACTAAAATCGCTCACATCGGCATCATCCGACTGAATTACGATTTCGCCTCGTATGATTACGGTGCGTTGTTGGGTTTCGGCAGACGAACAAGCTGCAAGAAAGAGTACTACCGACATGATCCCGAATGGGATTGCCCGGCGGATAGACATAAGGAGTAGTTTAATTGTCATATATTGTGTTTTATTCACCTTTAAGAGCATTGATACGATCAAGCACCATTTTATTGACCAACTGTGGATTTGCTTTGCCTTGTGAGTTCCGCATGACTTGTCCAACGAAGAAGCCCATCAATCCCTCTTTACCACTCAGAAATGCTTTCACTTTGTCGGGATTCGCTGACAAAACTTCATCTACAAGCGGTTCAAGGAAGGAGGTATCAGAGACCTGGACAAGATTCAAATCACGTGCTATCGTTTCAGCATCTCGGTCATCGGTCAGCATGGCATTGAAAATCGACTGCATCGCGGAAGAGCTGATCGTATCGGCCTCCTTGAGTTTAATCAAACCGGCAAGTCGTGCAGGTGATACTGAGAAATCTCGGATATCAAGGGCCTGATCGTTTAGAACTCTTCTAACTTCTGTAATTATGAGATTGGCTACGGCTTTGGCATTTCCGGCCTCCTTGAAGCATGCTTCAAAGAAATCAGCCATATACCTGCTATCGGTAAGTGTATATGCATCAAAATCAGATAGTTTCAGTTCGTTCTTAAATCGTTTGAAACGTACATCCGGCATTTCTGGCAAAGAAGCTTGAAGACTTTCGAGCATCTTTTCAGTTACGATAACTGGTGGGATATCCGGTTCTGGAAAATACCTGTAATCGTGGGCCTCTTCCTTAGAACGCATCTGCCGGGTTTCCAGTTTGTTGGCATCCCACAGCAGGGTCTGTTGAATGACCTTTCCACCACTTCTGATCAGTCGGGTCTGTCTTTCAATCTCGTATTGGATCGCCTTTTCAACGTTCCTGAATGAGTTCATATTCTTGAGCTCGGTACGTGTACCCAGCTTTTTCTGGCCTACCGGACGAATTGAAACGTTGGCATCACAGCGAAGGCTTCCCTCTTCCATATTCCCATCGCAGATTTCGAGATATTGAACAATCTGCTTAATTTTGGTCAAGTAGGCATAGGCCTCTGCAGGACTTGAAATATCGGGCTGAGTTACAATTTCGATGAGAGGTGTACCCGCTCGGTTCAGATCGATCAACGTATGATATGGGTCCTGGTCGTGGATTGATTTTCCGGCATCTTCCTCCATGTGGATACGCATGATACGAATGCGTTTGGTACTGCCATCCTCCAACTCAATATCAACAAATCCATCGTGACAGATCGGGGTGTCGAATTGAGAAATTTGATACCCCTTGGGCAAGTCTGGATAAAAATAATTTTTCCGCGCGAAAATGGAACGCGGAGCAATCTGACAATTTGTCGCCAGACCCATTTTGATGATAAAATTTACCAGGTTTTCGTTCAAAACCGGCAACGTACCCGGATGTCCGAGGCACAACGGGGTGACATTGGTGTTCGGAGCCTGACCAAATTCGGTAGTTACGGGTGCAAATGCCTTACTGTGTGTAAGTAACTGCGCATGGACCTCAAGTCCGATTACTGTTTCAAATTCAACCGTCGTTACGTCGAATACTTCTGCTGATTCCAAAGGAGGTTAAAACTAGTTCTGAGTTAAACCTGCAAGTTAATAAACCTCGCAGGATTATTCATCGTACAATTGGCTAAAATAGCGTGAAAAATTAAACATTTCGCCAATTAATTGATATAGTATCAGATTTGGTACATCTGTTGTGTTATACAATGGATGGAACCTTGTCCCCATACCAGATCTCTGCAGTCAATTCCAGCCACTTCCCGATCCGGGAAATACGCACGAAACAGATTTAATGCCTGTTGATCGTATCGAGGATCGTACAATGGTAGCAATACGACACCATTGGCAATATAAAAATTGGCGTAACTTGCAGGTACATGCTCGCTCCCATCAACGGTTGTTCCCTGAATAAGGGTTGTTGGCATGGGCAGGGTTACAATGTTGAACGGATTCCCGTACTGATCTGACGAATTTTTCAGGATCTCAAGGTTTTCATTTAAAGCCTCATAATTGATATCATCAGGATCGTCACTGATCATGGTCATGATTGTGTTTTTATTCAAAAATCGGCTTAAGTCATCAATATGTCCGTCGGTGTCGTCACCCTCGAGTCCTCTATTGAGCCAGATCACTTTCTCCTGACCAAGCCAATATTTGAGGCGATCTTCAATTTCCTGTTTGGTCAGATGTGGATTTCTGTTGGGATTAAGAAGCACAGACTCAGTGACAAGCATGACCCCCTCCCCGTTTGTTTCAATAGATCCGCCTTCGAGAATCATATCGGGATCGAATCTATTCACGCTATATTTTTCTGATAGATACTTCGGGATAGCGTTATCAGCGTCGAACGGCGGATATTTTCCTCCCCACGCATTGTAACCCCAATTTGTGATGGCGAATTCATCGGTTGTACCTACGGCATGTGCATTTCGGACAAAAATCGGACCGAAATCACGGGCCCAAACATCATTACAGGTCGTAACATGAAAAATGATCTGATTCAGGTCAATTCGATGCATCACAAAAAGGTCACGCACTCTATCCAGAAGCTGTTCATCATTCACAAGTAAGTGAATTCGTTCATACCGGCTAAGGACCGATACAATATTTATGTACACCTTCTCAACTCTCGCCAATCGCTCATCAGGCCACGTTTCCGGATTCACTGGCCAGCTAAGTAACGTAGATGAATGGGGATGCCATTCTGCTGGCATACGGTAATGTTGTATCAAATCAGAATTCAATTTCATTAAAATAAATGTGATGTATGGTAAACGAATTATTTATGACGCCGGTGTAGCTCTTCAACCAAGTCTTCTATACGTAGTCCACGGTCGGTGAGTAACACCATGAGATGAAACAAGAGGTCTGATGCCTCATATACCAACTCCTGGTTGTTGTTTTTTGCTGCAATAACCGTTTCAACGGCTTCTTCACCAACCTTTTGGGCGATCTTGTCGGTGCCTTTGGCAAATAGTTTACTTGTATAAGATCCCTCGGGCATTTCAGTTTTTCTTGAAATGAGCAAATCTTGTAGCTCCTTGAGAAATAATACGGAATCGGGTCCGGATGTGTAATTCGGCATGTTGTTAGGTTTTAACGAGTCTGTACAATTGATATATTAAATGTGATGTCAGTCAAAACAGGTGATGGTTCCTCTATGACAAGCGGGACCATGCGGATGGACGAGAAAGAGTATTGTATCGGCATCACAGTCCACACGATACTCATGCACATCAAAATAATTTCCGGATGTTTCACCTTTCACCCAAATCTCATTTCGAGATCGGCTCCAAAAAGTCACCTTCTTTGTAATCAGCGTTCGTAAAAAGGAATCCTCATTCATGTATCCTAACATAAGTACTTGATTGGTTCCAACATCCTGAATGATGGCTGGAAGCAAACCCATGTATCCCTTGGTGAAATCCGGAAGTTTGACACTACTATTAGCATCCATATGTATTTGATTTATTTGTATGGCAAACTGAATCATCAAGCTACGCACATGATGCATACTGTAGATTACATGAGAACGATGTGCGTCTCACAGGCATTTCATTCCGCATTTTGTGCATCATAACTGATGATGGTTCATCATTTAACATCCCGCAAAGATACTGTTAATCGGACAAATAAGATATATCTCAAGGGGTAAGTTAC
Organism: uncultured Chitinophagales bacterium; assembly: GCA_964509715.1. Taxonomy (GTDB): domain Bacteria; phylum Bacteroidota; class Rhodothermia; order Balneolales; family HLUCCA01; genus UBA11400. The sequence continues at coordinate 44 of CAZDYD010000108.1, read as the reverse complement.
ATGGGGCAAGTGATAACAAAAAAAGATGCACACGTGTTGATCAA
>CAZDYD010000107.1:0-6509 GCA_964509715.1 uncultured Chitinophagales bacterium | reverse complement strand
GTGTGACAATTTATCTAATTGTTTCAACATTAACGAACGTTACTCAAATCTTGAATCTATAACTATGAGAAAAATGAAAGCTTTATGCACAGCAATATTGCTGATATTACTATGCACCGTAAATCTAAGTGCTAGTATGAGAGAATGTCTGACTACCTGTACAAGTAGTAGTGGTCTTAATGTACGAATTCTTCAATCTGAAAATGGTTGGGAAATGAGAATATATGATGGAACCACAGTAATAGGTGAGTATAATGGTACTGGTCAATATTCTGGAACTATTTGTGAGGGCATGACATCATGTCAGTTCTAATTAATAATTGATTTTGGAAGAAGTATCAATGATGCTTCTTCCTATGATTATACCATAAACACATCTTATGTCTTCAAGTAGCAAAATTTTTATTCTCGTCTTTTGTACTGTAGCTGTTTCATGTAGCAGTAATGATGATCCATATGCACCTGTGTATCCCAAATTTAATAACTTGGAATACATTGAACTGAAATTGGACGAAAGTAAGTTTATAGATATTTATCCAGATAAGTATCAAATAATATCGGATGGTACGAATGAAGGCCTTTACCATGTTAGTAATCTTGGGGATCAACTTATAGCAGTGAAGGATCAATTTAGATCTATCAAATTATTCAATAAATCTACAGGATCTGCACTTAATGAATTTTCATTTATTGGGAATGGTCCTGGCGAATATCAAATGATTATGGATTTAGTATCTGATTCCAATCATATTTTAATATTCGATGGTTCTTCCTTTAAAATTAATAGGTATTCTAAAGATTTTGAGTATTTAGATGCACATGTTATAACTGGTATTAATCCTTTTGGGAATGTTGATTACAAGTATCCATATTTGGTTTACTCAATAAGAAATGATGAATATCATTTAATTCAAATTATGAATCTTGAAAACCCTTTGGACACTAAGTCTATTCATAATCGAATAATTAGAATAGGTAAACAGCCAACGGGTTATAATGCTACATCAGTCTCAATTTCTCCTAGCTATGATTTGGCCGTAATGAGTGGGAATATGCCATTACTTTTTATCTATAAGGATGTTTTAGTGACAAATACTACTGAATCTGGTTATTTGATTAGGTTGCAACATGAGGATTATAACATGGTTGGGAAACCATTACTCACTCATTATGGTGGCGTTGGAAGTACATTTGAAAATCCACCCCCAATTGAAATTGACTTACCAGAAGGTAAAGTGATTGGCTTCACACCGATGTTTCAAGATGTGGTGATGGTGGACGAGTGGATTTTTATTAAAGAAATACTTAATAATAGATTAGTTGTTCTCAATTATTCGGATACTAAAATCAGACATCATGCAAGCTATAGGTTTACAAATGTAAACGGAATTCCACTAAAGTGGAGCGATATTTCATATTCTAACGAATGGATATATTTTGGCTCAAACCAAGGAATTATAAAAGTAAAAACTAGTGAACTCATTTCAACTGATCTGAATTTATAAAAAAATAGAACAATTCAATTTCGGCCGGATTTTTTATTATAATGGTTTAACAATGAAATATATATTTAGCTTAGCGGTAATATTTCTTATCTCGTGCACAACTCGGACAAAATTGCCATTTGAAGAGTATGAGTTGAGTGTAACTGAGGTTGAAATTGTGAACGAATTTTTCCTTGATTTCGATTTGAATAATCCATTCCGCTTGATTGCATATGATTCAGTTATCATTGTACATGATAGAATAATGATCAACGATGAAACCTTTTTTCTCAGAGTCGTAAATGCTCACAATGGCAACTCAAAACGCGTATTTGGAAGGGAAGGCAGGGGACCACAAGAGTTTTTATTTCCAATTGAGTTGAGTCGAACTCCAGGTAGTGATCATATTCTGACTGCGAATAATAGAAGTATGTTCGAAATCAAATTGATCCAATTGGATAGTTTGATTGTAGGGAGTGGTGAATTTGTGTCGTCTATTTATAGAAACTTTAACGTTGGTTTTTCGCGTATTCATTCACTGAAAACACCGAGATATATAGGTACAGGATTTTTTGGGAGAGATCGATATGCTATTGCCGACACTTCTGGAAGCATTACAAAGTTATGGGGAGAATATCCGTTTCCAGCTACTCCTAAGATGACTTTAGAGTCCCAGCCTATTGCATATCAATTGAGAATGGTCGTTCATTCCTCCGGGAATCGAGTTGCCAGTGTAGCAATTAGATCTCCAAACTTTGAGTTATTTACATTAGATGGAGATTCTTTAACTTATGTCAACCGAATAAATTATCGTCCTGTTTCGATACATGATGAATCTGGGTCTGGTGTTATCTCTGTTCAATATCTTGATGATAACGTAAATGGCTATTCAAGTTTAGATGCCAATGATCAGTTCATTTATGCTCTATTTTCAGGGAAACTTTCATCAGAACAAGATGCTACATACTCAGACACTATCATAGTATTTGATTGGGATGGGAATCCTGTTCAAAAAATTATTCTACCGTTACAGGTTTCGCAAATTTCCGTGAATCCATCCAATGAATACCTGTATACTCTTACTTATGACTCAAACGAGGCTCCGGTAATGCAGAAATTCAGAATTCTGAATAAGTGATGGATGGCACCTATTTTTTAAGGTGCCACAGCAGATATCACAAGTGGAGTTTGGGGGATATGGGCAGTGATTTCATCAACAGCTACTATGCTCCAAGCTCCGGGTTTTGAGGCAGAATTGACGCGCGATAAGGCAGCGAACATCTGGGTCCGATGGATATTGTACTGTGCGCGTTGTTCTACTGCGATTGGGGTCGATGATGGGAATTCGATACGGTGCGGATCAGCCGGTTTGCCATTGACCCAAAATCGGTAACATAGGTGTGGACCCGTTGCAAGGCCGGTGCTTCCGACATATCCAATGATTTGACCTTGTTTGACCCTTGTCCCCACTCGTACACCAGGAGCTATTCTGGACATATGTAAGTATCCGGTTTCATATGTACCGTTATGTCTGATCTTAACATAATTCCCATTGTTACGGTCATATGCAGCATTTAATATAACGCCATCACCGACTGCACGAATAGGTGTGCCCGTAGGAGCTGCATAATCGGTTCCATGATGTGGGCGATTTACACGTAAAACAGGGTGGAAACGATTATTGGTGAATCGGGAGCTGATTCGAGTGTATTCAAGTGGTGCACGTAGGAAAGCTTTTCGCATGGATTGTCCCTCAAGATCGTAGTAGTCGCCCTGACCATCCTGTTCGAAATAAATCGCATAATAGTCTCTGCCGAAATGGCGAAAGTATGCTGCATGGATGCGATGAATACTGGTTGGAACTCCATCAATTACGTTTTCTTCGTAGATCACTCTAAAAGAATCTCCACGTTGTATTCGATAAAAATCAATTTGCCATGCAAATACTTCAGATAAATTACTTGCTAAGGCTGGCATGACACCTTGTCCAACTAATGTCATGTATAAGGATCCATCAATTACTCCCTCAACCGAACGCATCTGACGTGAGACCTCCTTAGAGCCATTAGAAACATGTACGCCTCGGTCAAAATCAAAAAGAATGTATTCTGATAGGTTTTGCTCATAAACAATGTGTTTGGGTCTCGAAGGTTCCTCAGATGCATAGTAAACCTGTAGAGGGCGTCCGGCTACAACTCTTCTGAGATCGAGTACGCCTCTGGTTTTTTGCATGGCTTCATTTACCATATCACCAGGTACACCTAACTCTGTGAAAATCGTAGCAAGATTTTCGTTTCGGCGAATGACTCGGGTGTCGGTAATGTATTGATCGATATCGAATCCGAAAGAGTCAAGTACTGGAGCTGTGATCAGACTGGCTTCCATTACAGAAATTGACTCGGAATGTGAGTCAGATCTTCTTTCTGAAGATGAGCAGGATGATATTAAAAACAAAGAAATGGCTATCAGCAGGGTTAGTTGATTTGTTAACTGCATGAAAATCAATTACGGGTTTGAAGTTTCAACTATGGGGCGCTGATATGGAATCAATTCGAAATCGCAACTGATCGCGATACATTATTGAGCCTATATCAAGGCATCATAACAATATAATATATTATGGTTTATAGTGAAATAAAAACCTCTGATATCTATTGATTTATTTTTAGTGAATTTTTGGTGTGAGATTGTTTCTGAAATTTGCGATATTACGATTCTAAATAATAGAAAAGCGCTTACAAGAGAATTTGAGAGGAATAATATGTTGATTTCTAAATTGGATGCGGCCAGCGATATTCGTCCGGCTGAGGAAAAAGCTTATGAAGATCACCTGGGATTGGTGGATATTGATCACGTCGAGCTTTATGTGAACAATGCGAAGCAGGCGGCCCATTTTTATCAGACGGTTTTTGGGTTCGAATTGGTCGCTTATGCCGGACTCGAAACCCGAGTGCGCGATCGTGCATCGTATGTGTTGCAGCAGGGAAATATTCGTTTTGTACTGACTTCCCCATTGAGTGGAGATTCAGCCATTGCTGAGCATTGCCGGATTCATGGCGACGGAGTAAAAGATATCAGTATGATGGTCAAGGATGTGTACAAGGCGTACAGTGAGTGTCTGAAACGTGGGGCCAAAGGTGTGATCGAACCACATGAAATCACCGATGAGCATGGCACAATCGTTAAAGCGGCCATAGCTACCTACGGAGACACCATCCATTCATTCATTGATCGATCGAAGTACAAAGGGATTTACATGCCTGGTTATGTCGAGAAGACTTCGAAATTAAAAGCTGAGCCGGTTGGAGTTGAGTACGTGGATCACTGCGTTGGAAACGTTGAGCTGGGTAAGATGGAAACCTGGGTCAATTTCTATAAGGATGTGCTTGGATTCACCCAGTATATTCATTTCGACGACAATGATATCGCGACCGAGTATTCGGCGCTGATGTCGAAAGTGATGGCTGGCGGACGTGGACGCATCAAGTTTCCGATCAACGAACCGGCGCATGGCAAGAAAAAGTCACAGATCGAAGAGTACCTCGATTTTTATGGTGGTCCCGGTGTGCAGCACGTAGCCTTGCTGACGGCCGACATCATCAGTACGGTGAAGAAATTGCAGGCTAACGGAATGGAATTCCTGAGTGTGCCTACCAGCTACTACCGAACATTGACTGATCGTGTGGGTAAGATTGATGAGCCTGTTGAGGAACTCGAAAAGCTTGGAATCCTGGTAGATCGGGACGATGAAGGATATTTGCTGCAGATTTTCACCAAGCCTGTGAGCGATCGTCCGACTGTGTTCTACGAAATTATCCAGCGTAAGGGCGCTCGTGGATTCGGTGTAGGTAACTTCAAGGCGTTGTTTGAAGCGATTGAACGCGAGCAGGAAATCCGGGGGAATCTCTGATATGTACTACCATCGCTTAGGTCAACTTCCACAAAAGCGGCACACCCAGTTTCGCAAGAAAGACGGGTCATTGTATACCGAAGAGCTGTTCGGAGCCGAAGGGTTCAGTGGTAGTTCTTCGTTGTTGTACCACAATCATCCACCGACCACAGTCAAAAAAGTGGCTCAGGGTGAGAAAATCGTGGTTGAGCCTTGGGAAGAGGGGCTTCTGCGTCATCACCATTTGTTGACGCATGACATGCCTTCGGGTGGAGATCCGATTACCGGGCGTGTGGTGTTGCTGTTTAATAACGATGTTCAGATTGCGTTGTGCAAGCCAGCTGAGCCGATGAATTACTTCTATCGGAATGGGGAGCATGACGAGATGCTCTTCATTCACGAGGGAAAGGGATATGTACAGACCAATTTCGGTCGGTTGAACTTTCATCCGTTCGATTATGTGTACATTCCGCGTGGCACGACCTATCAAGTCGTGTTTGAATCGAAAGAAGCGCGTATGCTGGTCGTTGATTCGACCGGACCTATCGGATTTCCGAAGCGGTATGTCTCTAAAATGGGACAATTCATGGAAAATAGTCCGTTCTGCGAGCGTGATTTCAGGTTGCCGCAAGAACCGTTGTTCTTTGATGAGACGGGTGAATTTGAAGTCCGCATCAAGAAACAGGGACGCATGCACCACTACACCTTCGAGCATCATCCGTTCGGGGTTGTTGGATGGGATGGTTATTTGTATCCGTGGATTTTCAATATGAAAGACTTTGAGCCGATCACGGGACGGGTCCATCAGCCCCCTCCGGTGCATCAAACGTTCGAAGCGCAAAACTACGTAATTTGTAGCTTTGTCCCGCGCAAGTACGACTATCATCCGTTGGCGATTCCGGCGCCTTACAATCACTCGAATGTGGACTCCGACGAGGTATTGTACTACGTCGAAGGCGAATTCATGAGCCGAAAAGGCATTGAGTACGCCAGCATCACGCATCATCCGGGCGGGATTCCGCATGGTCCGCATCCCGGAACCGTCGAGAAAAGCATTGGCAAAGAAGGAACGGAAGAATATGCGAAGCTGGTCTCGAGAATGATCATCGAAGTTTCCTGTACGATGGGAGCGCGCC
>CAZDYD010000106.1:0-6529 GCA_964509715.1 uncultured Chitinophagales bacterium | reverse complement strand
TGGGATGGAAGTTAAACCGGTTGATATTTTCAGATACCCCACGATTGGATTACTATCAACCTGGTTATCGGATACCAAATTGGGCACAACGACTCTTACACCATCTAACACTGTAAGCACGGCTAGAAAACAAAGAAATAAACCGAATTTTAGACCCATTTCAAAAACGTCATAAATGTCAGACACTATCACACAACCGCCTTTAGATAATGCAATCGCCATCGTTGGTATGTATCTTCGTGTCCCCGGGGCAGACGGACTGATACCCTTTTGGGATAATCTGAAACATGGTCGAGAATCGATCACTTTTTTTTCTGACGATGAATTGATCCATGCCGGTGTTCCATCAGAGTTGCTATCTCATCCAGATTATGTGAAAGCTTCTGGCAGACTTAATGATATTGAGCTGTTTGATGCCTCATTTTTTGATATGACTCCGCGAGAAGCTGAAATTTTGGATCCACAGCATAGAATCTTATTGGAAGGCGTTTGGCGCTCACTTGAGCATGCTGGAATCGATCCACAAAAATATCCCGGAAGGATCGGACTATTCGCTGGTGTCGGTTTTAACAGGTATTTGCTGAATAATATCATTACAAATAAGCAAGTTATAGAACAGTCGGGTGCCTGGCAACTGAGTATCAGTAACGACAAAGACTTCGCTCCTACCAGAGTGGCCTACAAACTGAACCTGCAGGGTCCCGCTATCGCTGTGAACACAGCATGTTCTACCTCCTTGGTTGCTACTGCCATGGCAGCATCAAGTCTATTGAACTATCAATGTGATACAGCCATAGCTGGTGGATGTTCATTGAATCTGCCACAAGATGAAGGTTACATCCATACTCCCGGGGGAACCCTTTCTTCTGATGGGCACTGCCGACCTTTCGACAAAAAAGGTAGTGGTACAATTGATGGAAACGGCACGGCATGTGTTGTTATGAAACGATATGAAGATGCCATAGCAGATCATGACACGATCTATGCCGTCATTCGAGGTTTTGGCATAAACAACGACGGGAATGTTAAAGTTGGTTATACTGCTCCTGGTGTGGATGGACAAACCGATGTAATCCAGGAAGCACTTGAAATGGCCCAGGTCAGTCCAAATGAGATTGACTTTATTGAAACCCATGGCACTGCAACGGAATTAGGAGATACCGTCGAAATTGCAGCTCTTAAACAAGTATTCTCAACGGGTGATCCGAATAGGAATCCATGCTATCTTGGTGCTGTTAAAAGTAATATCGGTCATCTGGATACGGCTGCAGGAGCTACAGGACTCATCAAGACAGTTTTATCGATCAATCACAAAACGATTCCTCCGACGTGTAACTTTTCAGAGGCTAACCCTTTACTTGAATTGAGTACATCACCTTTCAAAGTAAATAATCATGCGATCAAATGGGAGACTTCACCCGATAAACCAAGGATAGCTGGTGTAAGTTCATTCGGAATTGGTGGGACAAATGCACATGTTATTGTACAAGAGACACCTGAGGTTATCCATCCAGTTGATGAATCAAAACATTCTGATGATATCTTGGTACTACCTATCTCAGCTAAATCAATAGGTGCTCTTACGACATACTTAACCGATCTGGCCGATTTCATCAAAAACTCGTCCGATACTACTTTACGGAACATAGCCTATACCCTGCAACATGGTCGAGCTTCATTTCAGTTCAGAACGGTTTTGATTGCCAAGGAAAGTGATAGAGCATCAATAGCCGGGCAGCTTGAAAAACTAAGTGCTGGTTTATCACAACTAAAAGATATAAACGATCAACAACGTTTCCTGAAGACTTGGGTTGGTGGACTCAAAAAGGAATTCCGAGATAGGGAAAACTCCAATACACAACGGATTATTGATACATGGATAGCAGGTTCTGAGGTAGATTGGTCCGAGACAGGTTTATCCGGCAGCAAAATCGCAATCCCGGGACATCCATTTATCAAAGCGAGATATTGGCTGGATCCACCAACATTCGTAACAGAAAACATTACATCCAAAGAGAAGTCGAATTCGGATATAGTTAAGATCAAAGATTTCAAAGAATGGATATATCTCCCTGGATGGTCCACACAATTACCCGTTTTAAAAAGTAATCCATTAAAGGGACAATGGCTTGTTTTGGATGACGGATCAACTCAATCGCAACAACTGATAGAAACACTCATTAGCCAGAATGTTGATGTGATTCGTGTCGATTATGATCTTTTTGACGAATCTGGAGGCTTCAATATTGGGGCCACTAAACCTGTTGACGATCTGATTAAATCAAAAGAAGCTCCCTTTGATGATGATTGGAGCAGTTTTTTTGCACAGAACAAAGATGTCATCCCGTCTAAGATCCTGGTTACCGGATTTCAGCCAGCTACCGCAGATTCTGATTCCTCGTCTGAATATCTGAAACTGTTTGATCGTACAATCAAGTTATGTTATGGTTTGCAGAAATCATTTTTCAGCGAAGAAATAGAAATCGTCGTAGTAGGCTCACGCTTGTTGGATTTCAATAAAACAGACATCCCAAGCAATATTACTGAAGCAGGCAGGACCGTCATCCATGGTCCATTAAAAGTACTACCACAAGAATGTCCGAATTTTTCAACGAAATGTATCGATACAGATAACTCATCAATTGCTTCCTCAATACTGGCGTGTATTACAAGCACAGCTTCAGGGACAATGGCCATCCTAAAAGATGGAATACTTCACAAACAAGTATTTGAAAAAGTTGAGGTCCACGATTCAGTTCCATCACAATGCCGCATCAAAAAACATGGTACCTATTTGATTACCGGTGGACTTGGTGATATAGGGTTAACTCTGGCATCATACCTCTGTTCAAATTTCGATGCCAAAGTCTATCTTACAAGCAGATCACAATTTCCGGATCGCACACAATGGGATTCGGAATCAAACTTTGATTCAACCACTCGAAGACGCATCGACCAGTTGAAAAAACTGATGGATCTTGGCTATAAAATTCAATGGATCAAGGCTGATGTAAGTAGTTCCGATGAGATGGCCTCCGCCGTGAATACCATCATAACCGAGTCCGGTAGAATCGATGGCATTATCCATGCAGCTGGAATCGTCGGAGACGCCTCCTTCAACACCATAGCTGAATCAGTTTCTTCCGATGGTATCAAAAAAAATCACGCTCAATTTTTCCCTAAAACAGTAGGATTAGATGTCCTTGCCAAGATCTTATCCGAAAAGGACTTTGATTTTTGTATGATTTGCTCATCTTTGTCGCCCATACTTGGAGGACTCGGATTCGCAGCTTATGCTTCAACAAATGCATATGTAGATAGCGCCGTCACAGTTTTGAATCGTTTACAACCGGGAAAATGGATATCGATAAATTGGGAAGGTTGGATGTTCGACCATGATACTGTCCCTGGAGGCAATGCCGGTGCATCTGCAGCTGAACTTGGGATCAATGCCAATGAAGGATCGCAGGTTTTCGATTTACTTGTACATCAATCGCCCGTGACTCGGGTTGTTATATCAAGTGGTGATCTACCTAAACGTATTCAAAAATGGATAGCTAAGGAACAAACACAGGAAATTGATGGATCACCAAGTAATAGGCATCCAAGACCCGATTATATTGGACATTTCACCCCTCCATCGACCGAAACGGAGAAAAAATTAACTGAATTGTGGGAACAATTACTTGGAATTCAGGGCATCGGTGTTCATGATAGTTTCTTCGAATTGGGAGGTAATTCGTTGTTGTTAACTCAACTGGTCTCTCTCATTCGCAAGCACTTTCACTCTGAACTTACTTTATCGAAACTGTTCGAGCAACCTACAATATTTGAAATGGCATCCGATATAGATCAAGCCAGTCTTTCGAACACTTCGGATGAATTTGAAGAAGGTGTTATTTAGGTAACGAAATCCATGAACACAAGCTCCTATACACTAAATCCACTGGTCTTTGACCTGCTTTTGAAACTCAAAGAGCTCAACATCCGACTTTTTCTGGAGGATGGACAACTTAAATTTTCTGCTCCAAAAGGAACAATGAGTAATGAGTTGTTGGGACAACTCAAAGAATTAAAATCTGATCTGACTGTGTTGGTTGGTCACGATGAACTCGGGAAATCACTCCTTGCGAACAACATACCTGCGTTGGACGCCGAGATCGAAGGCTACCCACTGACTTTCGCCCAACAAAGATTCTGGTTTCTGGATCAACTTGCCGGTGGGAATTCACCCATATACAACATGCTTCCTATCGTGTTTGAGGCCAGGGGTACCCTCCACATGGATGTCATGAAAGAAGTATTCAATGAAATCATAACTCGGCACAAAGTCCTGTCCTACCGATTTGGTTACCATAAGGGTGAACCACGACAGTGGCCCGGAAATTCAAAAAATGTCGAGTTCACTGTTTACAAACTTGATACTAAGTCTGAGTCAGAGGAGCAAATCCAGGAAATAATTTTATCAGAAGGTGAAAAACCATTTGATCTTCAATCTGGTACACCCTTAATCAGAATGGGAATCATTGAACTATCAGATGTACATCACATTTTGATTCTGACATTACACCATATTTGCGCTGATGGTTGGTCCCTGGGACAACTATCTATGGAGCTGTCATCTCTCTACGACGCCAGAATCAGAGGAAAAAAAATCTCCCTCCCTCCGATCAATATTCAGTATGGTGATTATGCGCATTGGGAGAGAAATTACTTGGACAAACTCCGCTTACAACAGAAAATGTTGAAGTGGATGGATTTATTATCTGAGGCTCCGACTTTTTTGGAATTACCGACCGATCGCCCAAGACCACGTTTGCAGTCATTCAACGGTAATACCCATGCGTTTACACTGGATGCTCAAGCTACAAAAAATATTTACAGATTATCACGTGAGTCCGGTTGTACACCATTTATGATTCTTGTTTCGATATTTGGGATTTTGTTGGCGAAATACAGCCGTCAGGATGATATTGTCGTGGGATCACCGATTTCGAACCGCATCCACTCACAAACACAACCTCTCATTGGACTTTTCCTAAATACGATTCCGCTTAGAATCAGGTTGCATGACAACCCGGATTTCAACGAGGTACTCCGAAGAGTGAAAAAAATGTCGATTACGGCTTTCGAAATGGCTGATGTTCCGTTCGATGAAATCCTGCAAGCGCTGAATATTGAGCGTTCACTCAATCATACCCCTCTGTTTCAGGTATTGTTCGCATTACAGAATACCCCAAACGAAACCTTCAAGGCCGGTGATTTAGAGCTGCACGAACTGGAGCCAGAGAACAGTAAAGCACCATTCGATCTCGTATTGTCAATGGAGGAGAATAACGAAAAAATCCATGGACGATTCAGATACAATACGGACCTCTTTGACGCCTTGACCATCTCCAGATTATCCGGCCATTTTGTACAGTTGCTCCATATTCTGATAGAAAATCCAGGCACCAACGTCATGGAAGTCTCGGTCACGACACCCGATGAAATCGAACAATTGAAACAACATCGGGGTGGCACTCAATCTTTCACAAGTACCAAAACCATCCATGAATGTATCAGCGATATCGCAAACCGATTCCCTGACAATACTGCGATTAGGTACAATGGCCAATCCTACAGTTATACATGGCTAAAACGACGAAGCCAGATTATCTCCGGCATACTACTCCAACACGGAGTGAAGCACCAAAACAGAGTCGGAGTTTTCATGGATCGCAGTCCAGATTTAATCGCTACACTTTGGGCCATAATCGGAGTAGGCGCCACCTATGTCCCACTTGATCCAGTGTATCCTGCCGATCGGCTTACGTTTATGATTGAAGACGCCGATCTCAAAGTCGTTGTATCGGATAGACAATCGCATCATGAGTTACCCGACGCTGGACAAGTAGTAATTTTGGTCGATGATATCATAGATACTAACATTGAAGTCTTTAACGAAACGGATTTTCAAATTTCTGATACATCCACCGATGATCCCCTATATGTAATTTACACATCGGGGTCAACAGGTTTACCAAAAGGCGTTGAGATTACTAATCACAACGTACTTCGATTATTCAGCGCTACCGAACAGCTGTATCAATTCAGCGAAGACGATAAATGGACCCTTTTTCATTCGTATGCATTTGATTTTTCAGTTTGGGAAATTTTTGGAGCTCTCCTCTATGGAGGTACACTCGTTATTGTGCCAAGGAGTATTAGTCGGACACCCGATACATTTTTCAAATTAATTATTGATGAGAAGGTTACTGTGTTAAATCAGACACCTTCCGCATTTGCACAACTCGCCGAAGTGGACCGACAGGCGGGTGGTCCGGACAACTCTCTGAAATGGATCATTTTTGGTGGAGAAGCATTGGATCCAGCATCCCTGAAAGGCTGGTTTGAGCGACATGGTTATGATAATCCCACGCTGGTAAACATGTATGGTATTACGGAGACAACGGTCCATGTCACATGGCAAATAATCAAACAGACTGATGTCAAAGAAGGTGCAAGTTTGATCGGTGTTCCAATTTCT
>CAZDYD010000105.1:0-6655 GCA_964509715.1 uncultured Chitinophagales bacterium | reverse complement strand
ATACCGTTCATCATGGCTAATTACCACTACCGTTTTGCCCAAATCTTTCAGTTCTGGTATGATTTCGTGGTAAATTTTGTTCCTGAAACCCGAGTCCTGATTGGACGAAACCTCATCAAGGACTACGATTTCTGATGGATAACTGCAAGCGAACGCAAAGGCCAAGCGCTCGCGCTGTCCCTGTGAAAGCTTACTTGTAGTGATTTTGTTCTGGCTGATGTGAACATGTTTCGAGATACCGAAACGATCGATCCATGATTGTAACACATCGCCACCAACGGTTTCAGGAGGGAGCTCGGTAAACAAATGAAAATCGGAAAACACGGATGAGAATCTGGAACGATAGGATTCCCGATTGCTGTGTGTTACCGTCTGTCCCCGATAGATTACTTCCCCTCTTTCAGGTGCATAGAGTCCGGTAAGCACTTTCGCAAAGGTCGACTTTCCACTGCCATTGTCACCTGTTACAAAAATGATTTTGTTAACGGGTAGATCCACCGAAACCGGTCCCAGTTTGAAGTTGGTCACCCCATCATCACGTGAGTAGCTGACCTCCACATCCGTAAATCTGATCAATGGTTCATCGTTGTCCTTTTGGTGGATTCTTTGAATGGATGATGCATCAGATAAAGCACCATCTTTTGAGGTATCATTGTCCTCAGGGCGGACTCCATCTGCAACTGATGCATCAATCGATGCAAGTTCGTTTTTGGTATCGGTGTCCTCAGGGCGAATTCCATGATTGTCAATTTCATCAGTTAGGGCCTTACTTTTCGTTATTTGGTGCGACAGTTTACTTAGGGATTCGCCGGACTCCTCCGATCTTCGAAACGCCAAATCCAATTCATCAAGTCGGACCATAGAGACCTGCATCGCTTTGTACTCTGACACGAAATTTGCCATGGTTGCCAGTGGTGACAACATGAACAAGAGTACAGTGAGTACCCCGCTAAATGCCCCGGGTGTAGAAATATTATACACAATGATACTGTAGACCAATACTCCAAGTGCTGGAAAAAACAAAATCTCTACCGTTCGGATCGAAAAATTGAACAATACATTTTCACGAAACTTGAGCTTTTGATGGCTATTTATCATTGGTGGGAAAACATGATGCCTGTAATGCTGCCTCAACCAGGGATTCAACTTCAGCTCCTTCAGGCCATAGACAAGGTCCTCAAAAAAACGATAGATTCGATCGTACTCGTTACGCGCCTTGATACCATATGATTGTGCACGCTTACCGATAGCCGTCATCATTAGATAGATAACGACGAAAAGGATCACAATCCCCAGCGTGATTGTCCACGAAAGGATGAGCATATAAACAAAGCATCCAATAATTGTAGCTGTCGCCGTGGTGATGGCCGGAATACGATAAAGCGTATTCGCAATAGTCTGCACATCTTCAGTGAGGACCGGGAAAAAAGTTGCTCCTCGGCTTTCGACGGTGCGGTACGATACGTTCAAAATACGATCCGTGACCAACTCACGCAATGCATACAATGCTTTATGAGCCATGCCGGAAGTCATCAATGTCGCGGCCGTTGTGCAACACACAAACAGCATCCAAACCAGCATATAGTACCCAAGAAACCGAACAGGATCGGGTGCCTCGACCAATAACGACTGATGTATCATGCGAATGAGTAACGTGAGCGAAAGTCCGGACACACCTCCCAGCACGATGGCTCCGACCAACATGGGAAAAGAAGTTTTCTTAATAAGACTGATGATATTCATTGTGATCTGGAATCCGTTTTCGCATCAAGAGTGAAAATACACACGTCCCTCGAATAATGTTCATATCGTTGACCCATAAAACAAACTGATTTAGTTCTTATCAACATGTGAAGTAGGGCAGATAGCCAAAAAGCGGCAGATTATCTATCATACTGAACGCACGTGTTAATGTCATTTTGTAACGTAGATAGCCAACTGCGGCAGATTTACCATTGAAACTTTTTTCACTTAGGATGTTGTCTTGTAAGACTGAACCAAACACTTGTGAAAAACAACCAGGGTTGACCAATAATTACAAAAAGAAGGTAAAACAATGCACGAAATGGGTGCAAAGGTTTCTGCAAAGCATAACGGATGTATTGACTGTTACGCTCCGAGAGTCCGTTGAAAAAAGACGGCGTGAACAGTTTGCCACATTGAATCGCCCGCATCGGGAACAAAGCATAACTTTTTGTTGTAAACTCTCGCATTGCAATATCCACGGGTTTATTGTTCCAGGGCATTTCTGAAAGTCTGCGCACACTTTGTTTGTTCAGGATATAAGCATGCGTGTCGTTCGTTCGTACCTCCACAATTCCCGGAACATTCGTTTTTTTTACCAGCCTCACATCCCAGATAATAGGACGGTGACCCAAATAGAATATCTCCCAATCATTGTTTTTTATCAAAAAATCAACATACCGATCTAGTGGAGTTTTTTTTAGAAACACAACATCATCTTCCAGGATCAGACTCAAATCATAACCCTTTTTTACGATTTCCGCCCAGACAGCCTTATGTGATTCAAAACAACCACGGAAAGCCCCTTCCGGATGACGTTCGAAATAGTACATATGAACATCATCAAAGCTCACCCCAAGACTTCGGGCCAGATCTCTTTTCTTGGATGCATGAAATACCGGATTGGAGTCTGTAGTTATGACGGCGATGTGATCGATTTTCATGAAATCATAGGGGGTTTTGCAGTGTATTGCATTAGTGGCATTATGCCTTATCGATCAAAGGATCCATCACACGAAACCATAAAGGTGGGACAAGGGCAAGTAAAATCATACCAGGATACCCGGTTGGAAGTTGAGGGGCGTCATCATGTGTTCGAAGCACCTGGTACTTTCTTGAGGCTACGGCATGATGGTCAGAGTGGCGGGTCAGCTCAAACAAAAACATTCGACTCAGTACATGATCACTGTTCCAGGAATGGTGATGTGTCACTTTCTCATATCGCCCATTGTTAATTTTTCGCTCCAGCCCATAATGTTCCAAATAGTTGACAGCTTCAAGTAAGCTGAATGACAAAAAAGATGTAATTAAAAATACACCCAGAAAAGTCGCTCCGAACAATACAAAAATCAGTCCGCAGAACACGACTTGAAGCACAGAGAACTGGATCATTTCATTATGGATGGAGACAACATGTTGTTTTCGTTTCTTCAGTCTGATCGATTCGAGCTTCCAAGCAGAGATGTACTGTCCAACGATACTTGGAATTAAGAACGCATAAAATGACTGACCCTTTCGTGCGGATGCTGGATCTTCTTCAGTTGCTACTGTGGCATGATGTCCTCGCACATGTTCTATCGCAAAATGCATGTATAACACGCTCATTAACAGGATTTTCCCTAACCATTGTTCTTTTACATCGGATCTGTGGACCAGCTCATGTGCGATGGTGATTCCAATTCCGCCGTTGCTGAGTGCAACTGAAAACACGCCACCGACAAGAGCCCATCCGGATAAAGCCTCAAACTGATATTGATACCCCAACCAGAACACGAGTCCGAACTGGATCGGAACAAACATCCATAGGATAAAAGTGTAGATTTTGCTCGATTTTGCGATGGCCTCAGCCTCAAGTGAAAGATTACTGGCATCACGTCCGACGATCATATCCGCAATCGGAATGACGATAAACACATAGAACACAGGTAACCAAGTATAGAATCCCCCGGTAAACAGACTCCAGAAAACGAGCATTGGAATCGAATAGGCTATGAGATATCTCCAGGGTGACATTAAGACCACGAATTAGTTGTATGTGTTACATTGATGAGAAATATACTAAATTCGCAGATATCTAAATAAATGATGTAGCATGACATTCAAAAATTGAGTTCCAACAATTTCATGCCCAGTACCGGAATCATCAACTACATGTTCAAACTGATCTGATTACTGAGGCCCATATTTTCATGCCCTACAATTGAATCATCAATTTCAGATTCAAATTGTTCTATGTACAGTGGAGCATATCTACATGCCCAGTACTTGTATCATAAACTTCAGGTTCAACTTGATCTATATGCTAAGGCGTATATTTTCATGACCATCACTAGTATCATCAGCAACAACCTGTTCTTGCCTGGATTTGTTTCAGGAGTCCTACCTTGTAACCGAGCAGCTCCGAAACCACCTCTTCGTTCAGACAATAACATATCGAAGATCCCTCGATGTTACCCTTAATGATCCCTGCCTCCTTGAGCTCCTTAAGATGACGAGATACCGTAGGTTGGGCAAGATCCAATTCGTTCACGATATCACCACAGATACAAGTGCCCACTTTTAGAAGATACTCGACTATGGCTATCCGCGCGGGATGCCCCATCGCTTTGAATTTCTCTGCGATTTTTAATTGATGCTCTGTGTAAGCTTCCGTTTTTGTAACACCCATATTCGTAAAATTAAATTATATGGTTATAGAAATAAATATGACTAACCAGGGATGTATATAACATCACCAAAGATGAATATAAGCATAATAGCTATAATGCAATAAATGGATATATATTACTAATACAATACTGATCAAATCCATTCAACCGCAATCAAAACTTCTATTGTAATCCAACTCTTGTCGATTATTATCAGGATAACTTATCCCATTCAATAGCTAAAAGCATCTGTTGAAATGGGATAGCATTTACTTACTTAATACTGATCACCAAAGACTGTTCTCCCCCCAACCACAGTGCGAAGCACTTTCACATCTCTGATGTTCACGCGATCGATCTCGAACAGATTTTCACTTAGGATCACAAAATCTGCCAATTTACCCGGAGCCAGAGTTCCTTTGATTTCTTCTTCGAAGGATGAATACGCTGCATCTCGTGTATATGCCAATAATGCTTCTTCCACAGTAACTTTCTGTTCTGGAACCCACCCATCCGGGTTCCTGTCATCAAGTGTCCGGCGTGTTACAGCGGCATAGATGCCTTCAAGGGGAATTGGTGGAGCAACAAACCAGTCACTTCCAAATACTACTGTTGCACCGGTTCTAATCAGATCATGAAACGCATAGGTTGTCTTGATGCGTTCGGAACCTATGACTCTCTCGGCCCATCTGCCATCATCAATTGCATGATAAGGTTGCATACTGGCAATCACATCCAATTCAGAAAATCGATGGATGTCTTCAGGGGCAATATGTTGAGCGTGCTCAATGCGGAATCTACGGTCACGAGGACCATTTTCACTGATAATCCGTTCAAAATTATCCAGTAGAAATCCGTTGGCTTTATCTCCAATGGCATGGATCATAACCTGGAGTCCGACGGCATCAGCACCCTTTGTCCACTCGTAAAGATCCTCTTCCGAGTTAACAAAAAATCCGGAGTAATCCGGCGCATCAGTATATGGATCATGAAATGCAGCTGTGTGGGACCCAAGAGATCCATCCACAAACCCTTTGAGACCACCGATACGAATCCATTCATCACCATTCCCCTCTCTATTTACCATATCACGAACCATTTCCCAGCGCGACAACGAGTACACTCCATAATATCTCGTCAACTGTTGCCCATTGGAACGTGCACGTCGCATCCCATCGAGCATGGCGTTCATATCATGAACAGAGGTCACTCCATGCGAAGCAACATACTCCATCGCCAAGCGCAACCCCATATCTACTTCATAATCGGATGGCTCTGGGATATGCATTTGTATCAAGCGTTCGGCGTTATCTTTAAAAATACCTGTTAGTCGTCCATCAGATTCACGCACAATGCTTCCGCCGTCAATATCTTCGACATCATTCCCGACACCCGCAAGTGCTAACGCTTTGGAATTCGCAAGCGACATATGCCCGTCAAGACGTGTGACAAAGACCGGATGGTCCTTGGTCAGCTCATCGATCCAGTCGCGGTGTGGTAGCTCACCTCCCCAATTCTCATGATCCCAATCTCCGCCCAGAATCCAGGTGCCAGGCGGTACTGATTTTGCAAACTCAGCAATTCGGTTGGCAAATTCTTCGGGAGTAGTAGCGTCTCTGAGCTGGACCGAAGCCAGATTCAATCCGCCCTGCAAAAAATGGACATGGGTATCGATAAATCCGGGGACAACCAACTCCTTACCGAGCTCAATAATTTCCGTATTCTTACCTGAGAAAGACATGACTTCATCCCTGAACCCGATGGTCATGATTCTATCTCCTTTAATGGCCATCGCCTCAACAAATGGACGGTCCGTCTCACCAGTCCAAATGACACCAACTACAATCAGATCGGCTTTGGGAGAACGAACCAAAATGACAGTAAAAACCAGCAATAGGAAAAAAAATACGGCAATAAGCGGTCTGTACATGATTGGGCGAATTAGAGTTAGTGTTTATTTGGAGACAATGTAACACTAACTGAACAACACATCAAACCAGACCAGCACAAAAGCACATAGTAAACAAACCAGCGTTCAATATATATTGAACCACCTCCCACACACCCGGCGATCAAACAATTGCAGGAGCAACTATTGTAATCTATGCCCTCCCCCTCTAATCATTCGATCAAGTACATATTGAGAGGGACACCTACTACAATTTCCTTACTAGAGCTTATCACTCACGTAATGTGGGTAAATAAATACTCGATTATTTGTTTAAACAAATGTATATTATAAATAAATAATAATTGAAAGGAAT
>CAZDYD010000104.1:0-6852 GCA_964509715.1 uncultured Chitinophagales bacterium | reverse complement strand
AGTTACAAATAACGAAGTCGATCAAATAAAAAGAGAGTACGTAATACTTTTCGGGATAGATGGGTTAAGTCCGATTGGGATCCAAAATGCAAACACTCCGGTAATAGACAGTTTGGTTGCACACGGATCTTGGTCGATGGACGCTCGGGCAGTTTCACCAACAATTAGTTCTCCCAATTGGGCTTCCATATTAAATGGTACGACTCCCGACAAACATGGTATTTTGACAAATTCATGGTTGCCCGGCGAACGAACGGAAAGTGAGATAAAGACAGAATATGGTTTTTTCCCCACGATCTTTTATGAAATTAAAAAGGAGAATCCGTCCTCCAGGACAGCTGCTGTGTATCATTGGAATGGATTGGGTAACTTGATAGAAGACGGGATGGCTGATTTCTCTCAACATTATTCGACTTCAAGACAAACTGTTGAAGCAGCGGCTCAGTTGTATACAACACTCAAACCTAATTTGTTATATTTGCACATCGATCAAGTGGATGCAGCTCTTCATCGATTTGGATTTCTATCGGATGAATACATCCATGCTGTTGAATCGGCCGACTCCGACCTTGGACGATTGATGTTTGAATTGAAAAAATTGAATTTGAACCAGAAAATCGTCATCATAATTACATCAGATCACGGTGGGAAGGACTTCGGGCACGGTGGTAATAGCAAAGAAGAGCGAGAGGTTCCCTTCATAATGGCTGGTATGGGTATAAAACAAAATTATGAGTTGAAACGCATAATTCATGTGCACGACATACCGGTTACAATAGGCAGTTTGTTAGGTCTAAAACCAAAAAACTACCATACCGGATATCCGATTAACGATGCTATTATCAATTGACCAAACTGGGCGACCAATTTGGATCAACTACCGGATATGCAAATGAACCGGTTGATCGTTTAAATAGTAAAAATGTCTGTTTATTCGAATCGGAGACGGTGGTAATTGTGTCTAAAACAGCTTCATTTATTGAAATTACAGATGCATTTTGCAACCTTAGCAGGTCAAGCTTGATAAGCTCATGCTCTTTGATCTGCCTCAAATCTGCTTTGACCCACTCTTTAATAGTATCCAGTTCTGGTATTTCATCCTTCCTAAATGTGAACTTGCTACTATATTGGCTATAGTGATGTGCTATCTCATCCTCTGTGATATTCAAAGAATCGGTTAATATGTCACGATATGCTCTGAATACCCATTTATCCATCCATTTTTTGTGGGAATCCTTCACGTAATCAGATGCATTTAAGCGCTCTTTCTGCGCAATTTTAAGCATTTCCGCATCACGAAGAGTCAATCCTATGTTCAATTTTAAATTTTCTGTGAAAATTTGTACGTCGTCAAGGCGAATAGGATATCTTGACTTCGGATAAGCATATATGAAGTCCCCGATAGTCCAATTTCCATTACTCTTAAATACAAGTACATCATTCCAATGGTTATCCAACAATCTTCCGAACGGTTGATTACGTATTGAATCATGTGAATATCGCAAACTAAGTTTGGGTTCTTCATATTTAAACCAATCCCATAATATAGATGCAAGAATTCTGAAACTTGTTGCATCGACCCTAACATCTAATGGCTGCATCATTGAGCTGACAAAAGTCGATGCTCCAGCTGTCGCCTTGTTTCTTTCCAATATTCTTTTCGTCCGATCCCATTTATTCAGAATATCATTATCTGATAAAGGATTTTGCCTGACTTCCAACACCTCTACTATAAACCAGTGGTCTTCAACCTGAATCGGTAAAGAGAGTTCTCCCGGCTTCAAAGTTGATATCGCATCAAGAAAATCGGGATCCATATCTAACCATGTCATCTCGGGCGTGACAAAATCAGAAGCTGAAATTAATCCCATTTCATTTGAATTAGCTACCATCTCAAGAGCCTGACCAAAACCAACTTCTTGTGCAAGTCTCCGAATATAGACAGCACCTTCAAACGAATTTGCCGGATAAAATCTTAACTTGAAGTTTACTGATGAGCGAATTATGGCTTCTTGAATCTCATCATCTGTGACTGAAACGTTTTTTAGTACCTTTTCTGTAAATACCTTTTCGACCAATAATTCAGATGTTAATTGAGCAGAACGTTCTTTGATTTCTTCACTATTCTGTAATCCCATTCGGTACCCTTCATTCGAGAGGAGTGCCTCTATGATCATCAGATTGAGAATCTGTTTCTTTGGGTCTTCACCCGGGAGGGTATTTCTTAAATGAGTATATCCAAACTCATAATTAATTCTGAAATCCTGAACTGTAATTTCTTTGGAACCAACTCGTGCCAGTACCGTTTGTTCTGGATCTTTCACTTTCGAAGAACATGAGAACAAAAATAAACTCAACAATAAAATGCTAAACAGCGTCGATATTTTCATAAATAAAGATGGGATCAGTGCATGTTATACACTGATCCCCGGATTAGTTAAAGATTAAATGGATTACAATTTTATTTAATCAGAAGCATTTTCCTTACTTCAACATAATTGCCAGATTGCATGCGGTATAGATACACTCCAGAAGCTAATCTACTTGCATCAAATGCGACCGTATGAATTCCAGCAGTCATTTGTTCGTTAACCAAACTCGCAACTTGTTGTCCAAGTATGTTATAGACAACCAACGACACATGACCTGCTTGTGGCAATTGGTAACGGATCGTTGTAGTTGGGTTAAATGGATTCGGGTAGTTCTGATTCAAGGCATATGTAACCGGCAGGGACGTCATATTCTCATCAATTGAAGTACTTACATTTTCTTTCATTTCAATTTTGATGTTGTATGGGCCTACAGCTGGTCGACCAAATGTCGGAGTTCTTTCTTCAAAACTTCCGTTGTACGGTACAACCTGAACATAATATTTACCTGTGTACGGAAGGGTCTGAAGTTCCACACGTGAATAGATGTTACCAATGTTGTACAATTCTGATGTTAATGGATCAGGTTTATCATCATTTGCTCCTAACTGATTCCCATCCTGATCAAATATTCTGAGAATTGTGTCATAGTCACGAACCCATCGTTCACCATTGGTTGGGAACGTTTCAGCTGTTAACATCATCCCGGCAGTACCTTCAACCATGAAGTAATCAACATCAGAGATAACATGGTGTCCTACCGTGGCTTCAAATACGTTAGAATCTGCCAGTACATTACCAATGGCATCAGCATCATCTCTTGTGTTATTTGGCTCGTCCAATCCTTCCAACATTACAGGAGTGTAGTCTCCACCTGCAACTCTGAATTTGTACGTCGACTCGGTGCCAACCAATCCTGTTGGTGGAAGGGATAGTCTGACCAGATAATTGCCATCGGCTGGTGGAATAAATGCTAACAAGAAATCATTTGAACTATATCGCCCGAATGGTGTTTCATCAATCAGGTTTTGTGTGATGTTATCCTCAGCATACACTTCAACCCGAATGTTTTGAGATACATTACTTTCTGCTGTATTCATGAAGTAAATGTATCCACCTTTAAGAGATACTTTGAACCAGTCTTCCAGATCGTCAGCTGAAAACGATGCATGCATGAGTCCGTTATCGGAAACTATCATGTCATTCGCTTGTGCAGCACTATTGTTTGGTTCAAGTTCTCGCAAGAAACTACTTACTTGCAATACATAATCTCCACGTGCTATATCACGATCACTTACTGTGTTATTTCTGAGTTCATGATAACTCGTATAAACCCTTAAGAATACGGTCTCATCAGCTGGTGCTACTCTTGATAGTTTTGAATACCATTCAATACCACCATCATCATTTGATACCAGTACCTCACCCGTTGAAGAAAGTAAATCAATATATGTATCGGTATCTCTGGCCCAGTTGACACCACCTACAGGAAGTGTTTCGGCTTCCATGATTTGACCAGCTTTTAATTCCAAACGGAAAATATCAACGTCGTTATCAAACTTCGGATGATCCGGGTTAAATAGAACGAATGTACGTGGGATACCATCCATTGGATATGCAGGATTCGCTTGTGCCTGTTCAATCGTGTTATTCGGTTCTTCGCGATCCAAAATTCCACCAAGATCGGTCTCACGCATCATAACTTTGTAGCTACCATCGCCCAAGGAGGATGGAGGATTGATTCTGATATAATAATCTCCGTCTTCTTGTGGGAAAATACCGGCGATTTTAAAGTTACCACTACCATATCGATCGTGCCAGTTTGAACCATCGTGCAGGTTGGTAGTTGTATCTGCTGCAGAGTACCATTCTACGACCATGTTCCCACCGAGTGCAGCATCAATAGATCTAAAGTTGTAGATGTTACCAGCTTTAAGTTCAACACGGAATATGTCAATGTCTGAAGTTGAACTGAATGTTGCATTCATCACGTCACCAGGCTTGAGCAATGTCGCGTTGGCAAAATGATTGTTTGGTTCAGTTTCAAGTAATGGACCACCCGCCAACTCAGATTTCACATATAATTTATATGCACCAACTTCATTATTGGCCAAAGTGGATGTTCTGCCGTTCGCAGCTGAGAAATAAGGTGACACTTCAACAATATATACTCCATCAGTAGGTACTGTGAAACGTATGGTTGAATATACTCCTACTCCGTCACCATCATCATTTTGAGCCAAGGTGTTTCCATTGGTATCCATGATCTTCATGTAAGTGTCGACATCCCTTAACCATCCTTCAAAAAATGGTAGGGTACTTACAGTGACTTCATCACCAGCTACTCCATCAAAGTAATAGTAGTCAATGTCACCTTGTGGCCAGAACATCGCATTGACAATCGTTGAATCAACGGGCAATGGATCGCGCTGCAAAGCTTCTGATATAGTATTGTTTGGCTCAAATGAACTGATCAAATTCGGAATAACATTAAATGCGACCCGAAGATCATAGTCGCCAGGAGAGTCTGAAGAGAGCTTGATCAGATAAGCGGAAGTCCTTGGTGGCACAAATCCACTAAGTCTAAAATCATTGCTGCCGTAGCGTCCGAGCTGGATCCCTTCGACCAGGTTTGTATTTAAATCATCCACATCATAGATTTCAACTTTGATATCTGTGGTAACAGTACTGTTAGCCGTATTGATGTAGTACATGGTGTGCTCGTTCATGAAAACCTGGTAGTAATCGACATCCGAAGCACTGGAAAAACTTCCGGAAAACACATTATTCTGACTTGCATAGATCTGTGTTGCCTGTTCAGGAGTATTATTGGGCTCCAATTCAGTCAGTCCATTTTGAGTCATTTGAGCAAAAACCACGTAATCACCTCTGCCCGGATCGCTATCGGTCAAGCCATCGGGATATCGATCAGGTGACCATGTTGTTGATGCCCAACCTACTACTTCGAGGAAGTATAAACCCGTATATGGAAGTGATTCAATAACAATTCTTGAATAGATATTACTGGCTAGTGGATATTGAACTCTTGCAGGATCATTTCCGGAAATGTCATCATTCGAAGCCAATTCGTTGGTAAAGTCAGCATCCCATAAACGAATGGCTGTATCAGTATCACGTGAATGACCAAAAGTCGGGAGTAATGTATTTGTGAATTGAAAGCCAAGGTGTGGCATGGTCTCAACTTCAAGTCTTTGTCCCTGTACACCTTCTATGATAAATAAATCACGATCGTCTTCACCAACACGTAATAAATCACCTGTGTTGTTGTAAATACGATTGCCGGGATTTGTGCGGGTGGTGTCTGGACTCCATAACATGAATCTTCTTGGTACACCGTCTGTTGGAAGTACAGTTTTGTCAAAATTTCCAAGTGCTTCCGCTACGGTATTATTTGGCTCAGCTTTAAAAGCATGTTCCTGAATATTACTTCGGAAATAACGGAAATTGAAGTTTCCGATTTGTCCTGCACCTGGATACATTCTGATGTAGTAATATCCGGTAAGATACTCACCAGTTGCTGAGGATTTTAAAGGATGCCAGCCACTTAATCTGAAGTCACCACTATTCGCTCGACCATCCGGATTTGCTTTGAGCAAGTTCCCGGTGGCATAGGTTGTGTCGGATTCATGATATAATTGTACTTTTACTTCGAGGTTCTGAGTTGAACCGCTATGTGAAGAGGTGAAGTAATATAAAAATTCTGGATCCGCCAAGAACTTGACAATAACTACAGTGTCAATTGCCGAGAAATAGGCACTGTGCATTTGATTAACATCATTCAATGTTAATTCATCAGCCTGAGCAAAGTATTTTACTGGCTGCTGAAGCGATCGTTGGGCTGTCGTGATCGAAGTAATTGCAAAAAGCAATACTGCGAGTATCGACAAAAGTTTGTACAGCTGTTTCATTGTTTGTGTGATTTGTTGATTGATTAGAGATTAAAAATCTATTTTGAATGATATTTTGTGAGAACTCGTCAGAATTCCCCAATCAGACCAGCCATAATCGAGTGTGACACCCGTTCGATTTGGAAGGATATATTTGATGCCGGCTCCTAATGTCAGCCCATTTACAGCATCTTGTTCAAACAAGTTTTGATAGCCCCCTCGAAGAAAGAAAACATCAAAGAAGGCATACTCAGCACCCAGGTTTATGCTCTCATCTGCAGTACTTGGATGCAATAGATCTACTGCCAATGAAATTTTGTTGTTTTTGAGTAACTCACGATCATAACTCAAACCAAATCTGAAAAGCTGTGGCAATGGGTATGGTTTGGTACGATAATCAACAGGAACACGATCAAAATTCCCCCCGTTTAAAGGATCCGGATCGACTATGGTTCGTAGATTGCGTCCACTCATTTTCATATCGGCTCCGAAGTTTGATATACTACTACCAATTGCCAATCCTTCTAATGGTGTTTCATATCTCACCCCAACATCAAATGCAATTGCATGAGCAG
>CAZDYD010000103.1:0-7002 GCA_964509715.1 uncultured Chitinophagales bacterium | reverse complement strand
CTGAAAATTGCTTTCATCTTTGTAAAGGGTCTTAATCAACATCGGAATAAGACCGGAGGCCCAATCATGACAGTGAATTACATCAGGCTTCCAACCCAATCGTTTTACTGTTTCAAGGACTCCCTTGTTGTAGAATGCAAGTCGCTCAGCATTATCTTCATATGGCTCATTCGTCTTGGCATCATGAAAAAGCCCCTTACGTTTGAAATAAGTGTCATTATCCAGAAAATACACCTGCAACTTGGCATTCGGTATGCTCGCAACCTTGATTTTCATGGATTCAACCTTGTCGTCAATCTCAACCTCAATACCTGCCAATCTGATTACCTCGTGCAAACGGTTTCGTCTATCGTTGATGGTACCATATTTTGGAAGTAGAATTCTGATCTCAAAACCTTTGTCCTGTAATGAAGCCGGTAAAAACCTCATCAGGTCTGCCGTACTGGTAATCTTAGCAAAAGGAGATATCTCAGCCGCTACGTAAAGTATTTTCATGATTGTCGTTTATTTGTTTGTCCGGCAACTTACATCCCATTCATCTGCCGGAATTGTCACAACTGACACTTCCATCCGTTGTAGCTTAATTTTACAAGTAGCACCTTGAACAGGATGCATAACACTTGATGTCATGCTTGCCGAAAAAGAACGTTTTTGACGTAATCCTAAAAATAACAACTTTTACTGACGTTATAAACTGTCAATTTGCGTCTTCAGCGTCTATTTCAACAATATTTGTGTCTTCCTGACGAACTCTTGTATTTCGGTTCGATATATTTACAAGATGCTTCAGATACTCTTTGTTCACAAGATTAAGCATATCGGGTGTGTATCTCCATATCCAATTGTTGACCGTAGTACCAGGCAAATTCATCCTATGCTCAGTTCCGAGTCCCATATAATCCTGTAACGGAAATATCGCCTGGTCAGCAACCGACATCATGCCTAACCTGACCAACTCCCAATGGATTTCTTTTCCGTCCGACCTGGTATATTCTCTTGCCCAATGCTGCTCAATGGCAGGCGCTTGCCTATACCACCCCTGTGTAGTGTCGTTATCGTGTGTACCGGTATATACAACACAGTTACTGGTCACATAATTGTGAGGAAGAAAGCTGTTCGCCTGGTCACCTGACAGCGAAAACTGTAATATTTTCATGCCCGGAAATCCAAAGCTATCCCTTAGCTCAACAACTCCCGGAGTAATCACCCCAAGGTCCTCGGCAATAATGGGTACATCACCCAATTTCTCCAGAATGGTACTGAAAAGCTTCTTGCCCGGACCCTTGACCCAGCGCCCCACCTCTGCAGTCTTGGCCGTAGCCTTGACCTCCCAATAGGCGTCAAATCCGCGAAAATGGTCAACCCTAATAGCATCATACATCTCAAACATTTGTTCAAAACGCTTTAACCACCATGAAAAACCATCTTTTTCAAGAACCTTCCATTTATACTGCGGATTTCCCCACAACTGTCCGGTAGCACTGAAATAATCAGGTGGTACACCGGCTACAAGCACCCTGTTACCACTTTTGTCGACTTCAAAGTATTTTGAATTTGACCAAACATCTGAACTATTGTGATCTACAAATATCGGGATATCACCTACAACTCGAATCCCCTTGTCGTTGGCATACTTTTTTAGATCCATCCATTGGTTGAAGAACTCAAACTGCGCCCAATAATGAAATGAAATCTCACGAGATAGTTTTTCAGACCACTCTGCTAAGGCTTTCTTTTTACGAGTAGCTAAGTCTTTGTCCCATGTGTTCCATGGTTGCTTCCCATGGGCTTCCAAACAGGATCTGAAAAGCACATAATCGGGTAACCAGTATGCGTTATTCTTCTTAAAAGCATCAAAAAGAACCTGCACATCACCATCCAATTTCTCATAAAATCTTTCTGCAGCCTTGGAAAATAGCGCATCTTTGATCTCATAAGCCCGGTCATAATTAGCTTTGGTCGTCGCTGGAATCCTGACTTGCGCAACTTCTGATGGAGTTAACAACCCTTTCTGCACCAATATATCCGGACTTATCAGATAGTGATTCCCGGCAAAGGCAGAGTAGCTGGCATAAGGTGAATTACCATAACCAGTTGGACCCAGGGGCAAAATCTGCCATATAGACTGATGTGTTTCTACCAAAAAGTCCAAAAACAAATACGCGGACTTACCAAAATCCCCAATCCCATATTCTGATGGAAACGATGTTGGATGCACCAATGTGCCGCATGCACGCTTGAATTTCATGAGCTGAATACTTAATCGTTAAATTTTTTTCTCTCGAATCGGCTTGATGATCATACCAGCTAATGGGGGAATCGTCAATTCCATATTTGCGGGCAAACCATGCCACTCTCCATCCCTAGACTCAACTTCAGTCATACCGACGTTACTTCCGCCATAGTATTCTGAATCACTGTTGAATATAACCTTAAATCGGCATTTTTCCGGCACTCCGATAACATAATTATTGTGAACCACAGGCGTAAAGTTTATGACAACAATCAGATAATCACCCGGTTCCTCACTGTATCTGATGTAACTGAGCATACTCTTCTCATAATCAGACGCATTGATCCATCGAAATCCACTCCAGTCAAAGTCTACCTGGTATAATGCTTTTTCACTGGTGTAAATTTTGTTGAGATCCCGGACCATATTATGAAGCATCTTGTGATTTTCATGCTCCAGCAGGTTCCAGTCCAATTGCTTTTCAGCATTCCATTCACCCCATTGACCAAACTCACCCCCCATAAAATTCAATTTCTTGCCCGGATGAGTGAACATGTACGAGTAGAGCGCTCTTAGATTTGCAAATTTCTGCCATAGGTCGCCCGGCATTTTGGAAAGCATGGAGCGCTTCAGGTGGACCACTTCGTCATGCGAAAACGGTAGTATAAAATTCTCGGAAAAGGCGTATATCATCGAAAAAGTCAACTGATTATGATGATATTTTCTAAACAACGGATCAACTTCCATATACTTCAATGTGTCGTTCATCCATCCCATATTCCATTTATAATCGAATCCCAACCCTCCCAAATAAGTGGGCTTGGACACCATAGGCCAGGATGTCGACTCTTCTGCGAACGTCATGACTCCCTTGAACTCATGGTGCACGACCTCATTAAATTTCTTTATGAAATGGATGGCCTCCAGGTTTTCCCGACCCCCATACTGATTTGGTATCCATTCACCATCTTTTCTGGAGTAGTCCAGATACAACATCGAGGCTACTGCATCAACCCGTAATCCATCAATATGATATTTATCCAACCAGAACACGGCATTCGAAATCAAAAAATTCAGGACTTCACTTCTGCCAAAATTAAAAATATTCGTCCCCCAATCCTTATGCTCGCCTTTCCGTGGATCAGCATGTTCATACAGATGAGTTCCATCAAAAAACCGTAGCCCGTGATCATCTTTGGTGAAGTGTGCAGGAACCCAATCAACAATAACTCCAATATTGTTCTGATGACATTTATCAACAAAATGCATGAAATCATGCGGACCACCAAATCTGCTCGTTGGTGCAAAATAACCGGTTATCTGATAACCCCAGGATGGGTCATAAGGATGTTCGGCGACAGGCAAAAGCTCCACATGAGTATATCCCAACTCCTTCAAGTACGGAATCAAGTCGGCCGCCAGTTCACTCCAATTCAGGAAGTCGCTATCGGCTGAACTCTTTCGTTTCCAACTTCCTGGGTGTACCTCATATACCGACATCGGCCGGTCATGATTGGTCGTTCGATTGTTCATCCATTTATGGTCACCCCATTTATATCCATCTATGTTCGACACGATCGATGCCGTCTGTGGCCTCAGTTCCGCTGAAAAAGCATACGGATCGGCCTTTTTCAATGGCAGTGCCGTGTTCTGTGAGCTGATTTCAAACTTGTATGCAGTACCCACATCAACTCCAGGTATGAAAATCTCCCATATCCCCTGATCATAATACTTCCTCATGACATGGACTCGTCCATCCCACCCATTAAAGGGACCGATTACACTTACTCGTTTTGCAGAGGGGGCACAGACTACAAACAACGTTCCTTTAACGCCATCAATTTCTCGTATGTGAGCTCCCATGAATCGATATGCATGGTGATGATTACCTTCACCCCAAAGATGCAGGTCGAAATCAGTAAGTTGGGGACCAAATGCATATGGGTCCTTCAGTTTCTGAACATCACCACCGGCCCATGTAATCTCAAAATGATATGGAAACAGACTCTTGCTTCCTTTAATAATCAACTCGAAAAGTCCCGCTTCAGAAACGCGAACCATTTCCGTGGATTTGCCCGACTTTTCATTCACTACCGATACCCTTTGTGCATAGGGTTTGAAAGTACGAATGACGAATCCTTTTGGGGCTTCATTCACATGTATTCCGAGCACGGAGAATGGATTATCGTGATCACCGCGATCGAGCGCGCTGATTTGAGATGGGGATAAATTACTTTGACTCACTGAGTACCTCTAATATTATTGTATCCTTAAATATATAAAATTTGAACCTAATCGAATAACTGAGCTTCATGTATCTATTCAAGTTCATTTTTGTGTATTTTTACGCTCATGAATCCCATCAGCCTCATCGCCCGTCGTTATTTGACCTCTAGAAAAGGGGTAACTCTGGTATCTACTCTGACCATGATCAGCGTGACCGGAATTACCATTGGTACGGCATTGCTTATCGTTATTCTTTCAATATTCAATGGTTTTTTTGATGTTGTTAAGGATCTTCTGCTCAGATATGATCCCGACATTCGTATCGAATCTGTAAATGAAAGGATTTTTGACAGAGACCTTACACTTGAAAGTAAACTATCTGTTATTCCGGAAATAACTGTAATTACTCCCTTCGTCGAAGGTAAATCTCTACTTGCACACAGAGGAAGTGAAGAAAAAGTCGTGATTGTAAAAGGTATCGAAGCGGATACTTTTTTTCAGGTTGTCGAACTGGATGATGAACTCAGTGAATTCTCTCGAGACATGTCAGTCAAAAACAGAATGCCCGGTATTCTTATCGGACAACAGCTTCAATCACAAATTGGAATTGCAATCGAAGACCGTATTTCGTTGATCAGCGCAGAGGGGATCCAACGATCTGTAACCAGTTTTGGAGCACCCAGATTCTATACTTTTGAAGTTCGAGGCAGCTTTTACCTCCAGCAAATTTATGAAGGTTCTATTGTATTTGTTGATCTTGAAGCCGCTCAACGGCTGTTCAATCGTAGAAATGCCTTGAGTGGATATGATATCAAACTGGTTGATCACGAGTCGGCAGATATGGTAAAAACCAAAATTGCTGCTCTGCTTGGACCCGACTACTCCGTCAAAACCTGGTATGATCTTCAAAAACCACTCTATGATGTGATGAATATCGAAAAATGGAGTGCCTATTTCATTTTGATGCTGATTGTTTTAGTGGCTGTATTAAATATTGTTGGATCGTTGACCATGATTGTAATTCAGAAAAGTCGCGATATTGGTATTCTGATGTCATATGGATATACCAGAAATCATATCAAAAAAATATTTCTGCGGCAGGGCATTCTCATCGGCACCATTGGTTGTGGACTTGGCGGGTCGATCGGCTTGACACTAAGTTGGATTCAACAACAATACAGTGTTATTAAATTGGCTGGAGCTGAATCATTTATCATCAGTGCATACCCAGTCTCAATCTCTCCATTGGATGTGTCCATGGTTCTGGTTGGCAGTTTAATTCTGAGTATTGCTGCAAGTTGGTATCCCGCCAGACGAGCTTCTAACATAGAACCAGCGACCGTCATCCGCTACGATTAACCCGGACGATGGATTATCAGCAGAAAATCAGATATTACTACTCATTGTAGATATCAGGAAGATCGTTTTCATAGAGTACCACATCGCCCGCTTGAAGGTATGTTTTCAGCCAATTGTTTGCATCAAATAGATTCTTTGCAACAAAGACCCGGTTCTCATCAAATCCTGCATCTCTTATACCGTCATAGATTGGCTGTGTTCGTTTGGGTCCGACCAATACCACCTGTTCAATTCCGGATGCACCTATAACCCTACCGAATTCCCTGTTCAAATCAGCCTCTGCTGCACCGAGTTCAACCATACCAGGGGTGATTATAATCCGGCGTCCTCCTTCAAAAGCCGACAACACTTCTACAGCATTTGCTGCACCTACTGGATTTGAGTTAAATGCATCATCAATAATCGTATATGTTCCACCGGACTTCAATTCCAATCTGTGCTCCACCGGTTCCATTCTTGACACTGCCATTGCCATAGTCTTCATTCTCATGCCGAGATGTGATCCAACAGCAAAGCCAAGTAATATGTTCTGAACATTATGTTTACCAAGAAGCTTGGTTTTTACATCGATTTCTTCACCCAATGGACCCTCAACAGTGAATGAGCAACCACTTGAATCATATCTGATGTTATGTGCCCGATAGTTACCATTTTTGATTCCGGCTGTAATACGGGTTATGTAGGTTTTATCTCGCAGAATCTCCATCACACGCTCATCATCGGCATTGACAATGGCAGTGTCCCCGGGATCAAGTGCGTCGATGAGCTCGCCTTTGGTTCGGGCGATCACATCCTGTGAACCAAAAGTTTCCAGGTGAGCAATACCAATATTGGTCAATATGGCGATATTGGGTTTTGCGATTTCACAAAGTTCTCTGATGTTACCTTCGTATCTGGCACCCATCTCAAGAATCAGAATCTGGTGAGTCGGATGCAGGTCATTATTAATAACCGTACAAATACCCATAGGAGTGTTATAACTTCCGGGAGTATAGCACACTGAAAATCTTTCGGACAACATCGCCGCCAAAGCAAATTTTGTGCTGGTCTTTCCATAACTTCCGGTTATTCCGATAACAATAAGTCCCGGCATGGATTTAAGCTTTTTTTGGGCCTTTCGAATAAAACCAATTTGGATTTGTTTTTCGACAGGTTTCAGCAAAAATCCACTTAGAATCACAAAA
>CAZDYD010000102.1:0-7094 GCA_964509715.1 uncultured Chitinophagales bacterium | reverse complement strand
AGAAGCTCTAAAAAGTGACTTGCAAATGAATTTTACGTTTCAAGATTATGACACACTTGTTGACGAATATTTATACAGCTGGTTTGGACCAAATGAATTTATTGACAATCTATTGAGTATTCAGTTTTTGTTCTTAAAAACTGATAGATATCCGCGTGAGATGAATCGTTTTGCCATAGAAATTCGGTCTTGTTATGCATTTCAGCAGAGTACTGCAGCATGTGCATTATGCAGAACTTTACTCGAAATAACAGTTAAGGACATTTACAAAAAAAATAAACTTCACATACCTGAATCAACCAATTTTTCAAAAGTCTATGAATACTTAGAAAGGTCTGATAAAATGATCTCGAGACCTGAAAACTTTACCCCAACACTTAACGATAGAATCGAGATTATTTCTTCACTTCCTAAGTTTAATGATTTGCAAGATACTTTGAACCATGTGAGAATATTAGGTAACGACCTTGTCCATGGTAATTATACTGCAACACAGGCTTTGGCATTCGAAATGATCCAGCGAACATTCAATGTGATTCAGGAACTCTATGAGCGTAATTAATTCACGAATCATGAACTTCAGATTTTAATCGACATCATCCCTTAAACAACACTTCCCGATGATACTCAAGATTCTCTCGTGAGGGCCATTGGGATGGGTCGGAGGGGAGCCAAATGCGGCGGTTTTCGAGTTGGTAGTAGGCTTTTCCGTTGTTGAATTCTTGTTTGAGTCGATCGCTGACTTTGAAGGTGTAGTCGGGATCTACGGTGACGTAGCCTCGGTCGTAGAGTTTGTGGATGTCGGATCGCAAAAGGATTCCGTTTTGAATGTCATGGTTTCCGGATTCTGCGTACGGACGTATATGGGCTGCTTCTAGTACGGGTATGGAGTGTTCGCCGGATACCGCGCATTTACCGTAGATGGACTTGATTTTCATCCGGAATCCGCCTTGTCCAAGTCGTGGACGAGTTAATACCGGCTCGCCATACTTTTCAGGTTGTTCAGATATCGCAGGAACTCCAAAAAGATCTTCAATAAGGGGCATTCGAAGCAGCTCAGCCGTTTGCATGCAATCTTTGTAGATTCGCTTTCCTACTGCATCCTGCATCGAATATCCCTTGCCTACTACAATCGGGTCTTTCCAATCTTCAGGAGCATCAACCCAGTATTCCCTGGGGAAAAAGACTGGATTCGTGATTATGATGCATCCAATTTCATAGTTCCAGTTGGCGGCAATTCCGGAATTCTTTCGGGAATAGTAACTGATCCGATGAAGTATTTTCTTGTCAGATGCAGCTCCATTCTTTGTCCCAAATGTCTCCCAGGCATCAATGACACTCATGGGTTGATACATCAGAAATTGACCAAATCCGACTATCTTATTTCCGTGCTCTTTTTTCAACTTGAAAAAGAACAGCTCTCCCTCACTCAAATAGCTGAACTTGGTATTCCCGTGTGGACGCCAAAAATTGACCTCATCCACTTCCGACTGATTCAGCAGAAAGGTATACCACTCGAAGTCTGTATTTGCGACAAAGAAATTCATAACTGAATTTAGTCAGATTTGGGTGAATTGCAAGGGTGGGGGTAAACCAAATACCAATCATATTTGGGCACTTTGCACCCGTTTGGGTAACTGCGTTACTGGTGGTGCTGCTTCGCCGCGTTGTGGCTTCGCGGTGGGGCGATTTCATCGCGGAAGTAATACCGCTCACGGCTTACACACATTTAGGAACGAAAGTGGTTGGTATTTTCTATTAATAATACTTTATTATGATGATATGGAACAAAGTTTTTCGCGATTATTTACTACCCACTCACAATAAGCATTTATGAACCGAACAATATATAATATTTATTGTGACGAGAGTTGTCACCTTCAGAATGATGGAATTCCTGTTATGGTTTTTGGTGCACTTTGGCTACCCAAAAATAAAAAGAATGAAATCTTTCAAAGGCTCAAGGAAATTAGGATTAAATACAATCTTCCATCAAAGTTTGAAATAAAGTGGCACAAAGTTTCCATAGGTAAAATTGACTTCTACAGAGAGCTAATTGACTACTTTTTTGATGATGATGATTTACACTTTAGGGTATTGATAGTTCCAGATAAGTCAAAGCTGGATCATGAGAGATTCAACCAAGATCATGATGATTTTTACTACAAAATGTACTTTGATTTGTTAAAAGTAATAATGGATCCAGAAAGTTCATATGAAATTTATTTGGACAAAAAGGATACCCGAGGCTGGGAGAAAGTCAAAAAACTTGAATCTGTTTTACGCATCAATCATTATGACTACTCTAGAGAAGTTATAAAAAAAGTTCAACAAGCCGACTCTTCAGAACTCATTACAATGCAATTAGCAGATTTGATCACTGGTGCAGTATCATACAATTCACGAAGTTTAAATACTAATCAAGCTAAACTCGAACTTGTCAAGAGAATCAAAGAAAGAAGTCATTATAGTCTTAACAGTTCAACTCTGCTGAAAGAAAGCAAGTTCAATATTTTTAAATGGCGACCCAATACAGTCACTAATGTGTGATATAGATTTACCAGATTTAATTGAGTTAAGCGATTTTGGAGGAGACTGGAATTCATATTTTGATGCCGTCTATGAAGTTTTTCGTAACGATTTCATCTACTCTTCTGTAGAGTTTAGAGGAGTAAAGTTAGGATTAAAACGACATCCCTTGATCGATGATAAAGAGTATACATTCTATCATTTCACAACATCGGGGAGCATAGAAACTGATCGAATCGCTGATATCAGTAGATGTGAAAGAATACCATGGGCCAAGCCTACAATTGAGAACTGTGATTCTTGGGCCCTAAAAGTTTGGTAACAAAAAAGAAAAGGAGAGACTCGAATTTGTATATGGTTAGAACTTGAAGATGAGCCTGATTACTTCATAGTTTTGAACAAAAGGAAAGGGTATTTAATACCGTGGACCGCATTTGTAATAAAGTATGATCATGAGAGAAGGAAGAAACAGAGAGAATATGAGCAAAGTTTAAAAAGCTGAAGGCGCCCGATTATTCATCGCGACGCCTTCGTAACTGTTTTGACACGTGGTCAATCAGATATGCAAATAT
The DNA here is from genome assembly GCA_964509715.1 of uncultured Chitinophagales bacterium. Classification (GTDB taxonomy): domain Bacteria; phylum Bacteroidota; class Rhodothermia; order Balneolales; family HLUCCA01; genus UBA11400. The sequence goes on along the minus strand of CAZDYD010000102.1, from coordinate 3,993 downwards.
ATATAATAATAACGAACATACCAATAAAAATAGTACTTTAGAGTTCAATTATTTCGACTTCGAAAGCTGCACTGGAAATCCTTTGTACTATCACAAATCCATCCCAGCAACCATTCGTCGATATACTAAATTATGCGTGCTAATCCCTAAATAGCCGCGTATTTTAAATAGAGTAATAGATTGCTCTATCGCTCGCCGCTCATGGCTTTCACACATGTAGGAACGAAAGTGATTGTAGCATTAACTGTAAATACAGTACTCCTCCCGCTATAATACTAGGAAGGCTGCAACATGATGGAGTTATCCATTACTCCTTGGGACAAAAACTGATTGAACGCATTGACCTAGATTAAGTGAATTATGTAAGAACAACTTATATTCTACACATGCTTAAAGATCTTTTTGAATACAACCAAGCAATGAATAAGGCGCTTTTTGAGGCGTTTGGTCAGAATTTGGATGTTGTTTCGGAGAAGTCGATCTCTTTGTTGAATCATATTGTGAACGCTCATCAGATTTGGATGGCGAGGATTCAGCAACGTCCTACGACGGGGGTTTGGACGGTTCGTCCATTGTCCGATCTGATTGATCTCGATCGCGATAATCACTCCCGAACGTTCGATTTGCTTACTTCAGCCGACTTGTCAACTTCCATCACATACACGAATTCGCGTGGGGACACCTTCGAGAATAGCGTGGGCGACATTCTGTTTCATGTGATCAATCACGCGACGTATCACCGCGGACAAATCGCTATGGACTTCCGTGCTTCCGGCCTGAACCCAGTACCGACGGACTACATTTTTTTCAAACGATAGCTACGCCAACGTGCCGGATGATGGATGACGTAGGTGGCACATAGTTACGATTAGCGACCAAAGCACGCAATACATTCTGGTCAATCAAATGGTACTATTAGTACTATAAATTAGCTTGTTCCACTACACTTACGGTCTATTCTGATATTTGTACACTTCGGTTTAAGTGAAATTCCTTTTCCCCACTTTATCAACAAATCAACATTCTTTCGTTTTGCTGTTCTTTTCGAAATATTTGTGTTAAAATTACTTACAACTACAATTTGTTAGTAGAAAACTGAGATGTTCTTCCCTTTGTACTAATACGGATATGTATCCAAAGGGACCGGCAGAATAGATGGTGGATTTGAGATCATATGGGTTTGATCATCTTCCATAACTGACTTACTTGCTCAACCAGATGGATGTCAGTCTATGATTTTTATGTACCGAAATCTATCTTTCATGAAAAAAATGTTAACCCTGTTATGGGTATCCTATTTTATAACATCTGCAGCGTCACTATCTATCGCTCAATCTGTTCAAGTCATGTCACCGGGATCAGTGAATGAAATCACATTTCAGCTGATTGACGGCACTCCACATTACTCTGTGAGTCGTCTGGGTCGTGAAGTGATTGTCGATTCCCGCTTAGGGTTTGAATTCCGAAATATCCCTGCGCTCAAGGATGGTTTTAAAATTTTAAATAACTCAATACGTGATTATGACGAAACTTGGGAACAGGTCTGGGGTGAGAAGCAATTTATCCGCAATCATTTCCGCGAACTCAAAATCGATCTTTCCGAATTGAAACCCGATGGGAGGCAGTTAATTCTGTATTTTCGAGCTTATGATGACGGTGTCGCATTCCGTTATGTGATTCCGGAACAACACGGAGTAGATTTTGTCGAGATCATGGATGAACTTACCGAGTTTAAACTTACCGACAATCATGACGCATGGTTTATTGATGCCTATCAATGGAATCGATTTGAATATTTAACTACTGAGGCCCGGATTTCAGATATCGATACCGTCCATACACCGTTGACTATGCGCACTTCAGACGGGCTCTACATCAGCATCCATGAAGCTGCCCTAACAAAGTACTCCACGATGACGCTTGAAGGTAGAGACCATAATGTGCTAAAATCAAATCTTATGCCTTGGGCAGATGGCGTACTGGTCAGGACTCCTACGCCAATGAATTCTCCATGGCGGACGATTCAGCTATCTGATACGCCCGGTGGGTTGATCACTTCATATCTCATTCTAAATTTGAATGAACCGAATCAATTGGAGGACACTTCCTGGATAGAGCCAGCCAAATATATTGGTATCTGGTGGGAAATGCACCTTGATAAGTCAACTTGGGGTATCGGTCCCAAGCACGGAGCAACCACAGAAAATGCGAAGCGGTATATCGATTTTGCTTCTAAATACGGATTCCCACACGTTCTTATCGAAGGCTGGAATGTTGGGTGGGACGAGGACTGGTATGCTGAAGGGAAGGTGTTCGATTTTGTTGAGTCCGCCTCCGGATTTGACTTAAGAGAGGTGACCAAATACGCAGCTGAACGGGGAGTCAGGGTCATGGGTCACCACGAAAATTCGGCCAGTGTGCTACATTATGAAAATCAGATGGAAGCCAGTTTCGCTCAATATGCCGAACTTGGTGTTACAGCGGTCAAAACTGGATATGTTGGTCATGGACGTCAGATCACCTGGTATGATGAAGATGGAAATGAGATGAAAGAGTGGCACCATGGTCAGTTCATGGTCGAACATCATCAGCGTGTGGTTGAACTCGCAGCCAGATATGGAATTTCGTTAAATGTGCACGAAGGACTGAAGGATACCGGACTACGTCGAACCTGGCCTAATCTAATGACCCGTGAAGTGGCCAGGGGGCAGGAATATAATGCCTGGGGAGATGACGGAGGAAATCCACCGAACCACGTTACCTATCTGCCGTTCACTCGATTACTTGGCGGACCGTTTGACTATACCCCCGGTGTGCTGGATCTATTTTTCCCCGAGTATCGTCCGGATAACAGAATCAATCATACCATCGCTAAGGAGCTGGCACTTTACGTGGTGATTTTTAGTCCGTTGCAAATGGCTGCTGATCTGCCGGAGAACTACGAAAAATATCAAGATGCATTAGCATTCATATTGGATGTGCCAACAGATTGGTATGACACTAAGGTTTTACATGCAGATATCGGTAACTACATAACAGTTGTACGCAAGGACAGAAACAGTGGTGACTGGTACCTGGGCAGCATTAGTGACGAATATGGTCGAATTTTGGACGCAGACCTCGGATTTCTTGAAGTAGGAAAGACTTACTTAGCAACCATTTATAGAGATGGATCCGAAGCCGATTGGATTTCAAATCCGTTTGAAATGGATAAAGTTCAGATGACAGTGACTTCTAACGATACTCTCCGATTGCGACTTGCAGCCGGTGGTGGACAAGCCATCCGATTCAAACTTCTCGACTGACTCGATTTTATAAATTTTCACAGGAATCTCCAGCTCCAATCCAATAAGAATTGGGGCTACAAATCCAAACAATACCCGATATCCCAGATCTAAAGGAAAGATTTGAAGATCGTACGAATAACACCACAAGAAATCTCATCAGATTCATCCCGTGAATCTGATGAGCAACTATGGGGTCGTTTCAAAACCGGAGACAGACAGGCCTTCTCACGAATCTATGAACTTCAGATCGATGCATTATTCAATTACGGTAAGAATTTCTGCAAAGATGAAGCTCTTATCCTAGACTCCATCCAGGATCTATTTGTGGAGATCTGGAACCGTAAAGAGCATCTCGGTGAAACAGATAATATTCGTTATTATCTGCTTAAATCTCTGCGTCGTAAACTATTTACATCCCATAAGGATACTCAACGCAGACGGTTTGATTGGCGTCATGACTCGCATGATATGTCTGTGATCTTCCGTCAGAAAGCAGTCGATCATTTTGTAGAATCTGAGTCAGATGAAAGCGAATTCCGACGCAACCAAATTACCCATGCCATAGAAAAGCTTCCGGATCGGCAGAAAGAAGCACTATTCTATGTCTATTATGAGGAACTCGCTTACGAGGAGGCGGCCTCAATCATGAATGTAAACATCAAAACGGTGTATAATTTTGTGTGGCGTGCGATTGAAACTCTACGCA
>CAZDYD010000101.1:0-7139 GCA_964509715.1 uncultured Chitinophagales bacterium | reverse complement strand
CAAATGTTACATCTTCCAGAGTGAGATCGGAAGAGCACACGTCTGACTGGAGTTCTGAAGTGTGCTCTTCCGATCTCACTCTGGAAGATGTAACATTTGAAGAATCCAATTTCTGGACGGTTCATTTATATAGAAGCAAAACCATAATGATCCGGGGAATCCAGGTATATTCGGACATGGTTTCAGGTGTAAATGCCGATGGAATTGGAATAGATAGTAGTCGGGATGTCATCATTACGGACGTTAGAATCAAGTCAGGCGATGATGGGATTGTATTAAAAACATCCTATGACCGTCGGGGTAGTTTGCCAGTTGAAAATGTTCTGGTGTCGAATTGTATCATTTCTTCTTCATCGGCAGGCATGAAAATAGGAACGGAGAGTTTTGCAGACTTCCGGAACATACATTTTCAGAATTGCATTATTGATGATTCCAACCGTGGACTGAATATTGTAATCAGAGATGGTGCATTGGTTGAAAATGTCACCTTTACAAACATAACTGTCAACACTGAGAGAAAGGATTGGTTCTGGTGGGGTAATGGAGAGGCTATTTGGTTGGTCGTAACCAAGCGAAATGCCGGTTCCAGAGTAGGACAGATTAGGGATGTCGCTTTTGAAAACATTCGGGCAGTGGGTCAAGGCACGAGTAGGATTCAGGGTTATGTGTCAAACACTGATCGGCGCGACGCTTTGCCACTGGAGAATATTCGGTTGAGAAATGTGTCATTTTATATGAATCCGGAAGGAAAAATTGATAAAAGAGCTACTCATTTATTACAAATCCGGGAGGTGACTGGTCTTACTATTGAGGACGTTGTGATGGATTGGAATCCGGAGGTAGTAGAGCTGGAGTGGTCGGGAGCGATGCATATAGCTGAGGCCTCGGATGTGCGTCTACATCGAATTCGTGGACGTCAAGGTATCGTTCGTTCAGCGTTACCCGTATTCCATCTACATAACGTTACCGATGCCTTGATCGAAGACGTGGAAGGATTGTCAGGCGCAGGATTATTGCTGTATTTTTCAGGTACTGAGACAAAAAATGTTCAGATGGAGCGAATCAATAGGCTCGGTAGAGCACAGAGAGCATTTCGTGTAGATGCAGAAATCAGGCGTGGCGAGGTGAGATAGCGTTTTGGTATTTATTCTGCTTGAAGCTTGTAGGGATTATTGAAAACATAATCCAGTTCCGTTGAACTTTCTCTCACGTTCAGTGTCACTGGGACAAGACTTGTGTATCCGGAGTGTTTAACAAGTTTACTGTTCTCAAGTCGGTCAAGTATCAATTCGATGGCTTTTTTACCGAGCACCTCATAGGGTGTATGAACTGAGGTAATGGTTGGTGTATACAAATCACACGTCGGTAGATCATCGAATCCTACGATGGCAACCTCCTCGGGGATATTATATCCTTCCCGAAGAGCACTATGCATAAATCCGATGGCCGTACTATCATTACTACAGAATATTGCCCTTGGACGAACATTGAGCTTCTTGTACTCTTCAAATGCTTCTTTACCCATTTCAAGGGAGTAATCGCCGTCAAATTCCCAAATAAGTTCTGTATTCTCAGAAGTTCTGATGTAATCAATAAAACCGTTTTTTCGTAGCATGGCTTCGGATTTTGAAACGGGTCCTTTGATTATTCCCAGGTCCTTGTAGCCTCTATGCTCTAGATGTTGTGCAACAAGATATCCACCTCTGTAATTGTCAAATGTAACCGTATCCAAAACCGGATTCGCGATAGGGGCAATGGAAACCAAAGGGAATTCGGCTGGAAGTTCCTTCAGCATTGCCTGATAATCAGATTCACGATAATCGGGTAGGAAAATGACTGCAGCATCGAAGTGTGATTTTTTTAGATCCGATATGACCTGCATTGGGGTGGAAGATGTGTGACTGACGCTGATCAGGTTGACACGCACCTTTAAGCCCTTGGTTGATCGGTCAAATCCTTCAAAAAGCGATGCGAAAAACTCCCCCGTGTAATGCCTGGTAACCAAAGCTATATTGATGTTTTTTCGTAACTCCAGAGGCATCTGATGTGTAGGAAGCGGGTAGTTCAACCTCTGTGCACTCTCAAAGACCCGGTGGATATTCTCTTTACTTATCTTATTCGATCTGGTGAGCGCTCTTGAAACGGTAGAAATTGATAATCCTGAGTCCTCAGCTATATCCTTAAGAGTTACTTTTTTGATCATTTTTGCAATGGGTTGAGAAATTGTTTCAGAATATGGAAAAAAAATACCATCAATTCTACTTCTTCTGACATTTAATTCAACTTATGAAAGATTGCACTATTGTGCAAAAAATTTTCACAGTTTGTCGATAAGATCTGTTGTATTGCGGAAAATTACATGAAATACGGTGAAACTTTGAGGAAATAATGGATGAGTATCATGGAGTTAGCCGGAAAAATCAAATGAATTTGCAAGAACTGACAGGTTGATATATATTGATTTTGTTGTGAATATACGATGTATGAGCGTTTTGGGAAGTATTGTCAGAGAGACTGAGAAATTTTTTTGACATAAAGTGAAAATAATTTGCATAATTGATTTCGGTGATATAAATTAAAAGCGCTTCCATTTTATGAACTACTAAATCACGGATTATGAAAACTACTTTACGTAACTGGAGCTTCAGATGTATGGCTTCTCTTTTGGCTTCGCTATTTGTCTTGTCAATTGCCACTTCATCTGTCGCACAATCAGATAATATCATTGTGAATGGAGACTTTGCCTCGGGTGACCTCACCGGATGGACTCCATTTTTTGCCGACTGGGAAGGTGTGAGTGCTACCTTTGGAGTAGTCGACGGACGTGCTGCTATCACAAATATCACAAATGCAGGTAACATGGTATGGCACGTACAATTAAACCAGGTCTTTTCGGCTGATCAAATAGCCGCACTTGAAATCGGTCAGGCGTACAAGATATCCTTCGATGCTATGTCAACTGAATCAAACCGACAGCTCAGGGTATTCTTTGGTGAAGAAGGCGGCGATTTCGCACCACTGAAGATTAGTGACTTTCAACTTACTACCAGCATGCGTACGTATGAGGTCATCGTGGTTGTCCCTGTTAAATTCGGAGCTATGAAACTTGGATTTGAGATGGGATTGAGTAATGCTAATGTATATATCGACAATGTTTCGTTAGCCGAAACAGATGATGTTGCTGGATTCAATCTACCTGTAACCTTTGACAGTGATATCAACTATAACATTTTCGACTTCGGTGGGAATGTTTCCGAAATCGTCATCGATCCCACAAATCCGGCTAACAGAGTGGTCAGATCTATCAAAACCGGTGGTGCTGAATTATGGGCTGGAACCACTGTGGGTCAGCCAGATGGGTTTTCGACTCCAATTCCATTCAGTCCAGGCAATACAACCATGAGTGTAAGAGTATGGTCACCTGTGGCTGATATCCCAGTTCGTTTGAAAGTGGAAAGCTCACTTGACCCGGGTATCTCAGTTGAGACCGAAGCCATGGTAACCGTTGCAAATGAATGGGAGACTTTGGTATTTGACTTCAGCAATCAGGCATCAGGTACAGCGGCTATAAATTTTGCCAATAGTTACAACAAGGCCTCCATGTTCTTCGATTTTGGTACCACTGGTGCTCAATCGGGCGAACGTACCTATTATTGGGATGATATGTTTTTCGGAGGTGATGCCGGTGCGGTTCCTCCACCAACTCCACTTGGATTCGTTGCCTCGAACATGATTGGTGAAAACCCGGTTGGAAACGGAGAAGTATTTGTTGCTGCGGGACCTAACAATGTCGAGGCGGCCGATATCATTTATCGTTTGTTCTTTGCATTGACAAATAACGAACCAGAAGATCCAAAAACGGCTACCGAATATACCTTCGGGACAACTCCGGGTGATGGTGACGGTAACAATCCCTTCGGATTCGTAGTTCGTAACCTCGAGCCAGGTAAAGAATACAGTTTCTGGCTGTACCAATATAATATCGATACCGAATTGTTCTCTGCAGCTCCAGCAAAAGCAACAGCTGTAGCAGGTGGTGAGCCAACAAGTATCGAGCGTGAAGACTCTGGCCTTCCACTCACATTTAGTCTTGACCAGAACTATCCTAATCCGTTCAACCCATCCACCCAAATCCGATTTACTGTACCGGAAAGTGGGCAGGTAAGACTGGATGTATACAATATGCAAGGACAACGCATTGCTACCCTTGTGGATGGAGTTGTAAGCGCAGGGACCTATAACGTCACATTCAATGCTGCCAACCTGGCAAGTGGAATGTACTTATATCGATTGCAGTCCGGCAGTGCAACATTGGTCAACAGAATGACATTAGTCAAATAATTTAGTCGAGCGCTTTCCCGATACTTTGGGGGAAGCGCATTTTTTCTTAGACCTCGGTTGAACACTCCGTTACAACCAAATTACTGGTCAGTAGAAAGTATTCAGCATCAGTCATAGAGTCACAAAAAGAATTAGTCTCTCGGTTGAATTCACACACCAAGATCACCTCACTTATGAAACCACTCAGATCAATAATCATACTCCTGTGTCTTCTATCAGGATTAAGTTTGCAGTCAATTGCGCAAACCAATCGCGTTGTCGTTGAACAGCAAAATGATGGCTGGCGACTCCTAGTAGATGGCGAGCCGTTGATGGTCAATGGTATGAATTGGGATTATTTCCCCATTGGTACCAATTACAGCTACAGCTTTTGGGATCAGTCTCCTGATTTCATTAAGACTGCACTTGATTATGAGATGGGCTTACTCAAAAATATGGGTGTAAATGCAATCAGGGTCTATACCGGAATCCCACGCGAGTGGATTGAATACATCTACGACAATCACGGTATTTACACCATGCTTAACCATTCATTTGGGCGCTATGGATTAACTATCGATGGTGCCTGGATGGCTAACACCGAGTACTCAGACCAAAGAGTGATTCAACTACTGATGTCGGAAGTGACACAGTTGGTAACAGAGTTCAAAGGTACACGCGGATTACTACTATACTTGCTCGGAAATGAGAATAATTACGGACTGTTCTGGGGAGGCGCTGAAACCGAGGATATTCCTGTGGTTGACAGACAATCAACAATCAGGGCACGTCATATGTATCGCCTTTTCAATCAGGCCGCCGTTGCCATGAAGGAAATCGATCCCAATCGCCCAATCGCTATGGCCAATGGAGACCTCCTTTTCCTTGATATCATTGTTGAAGAAGTCCCAGACATGGACATATTCGGTTCAAATGTATATCGCGGACTTACTTTCACAGATCTATATGACAGGGTTAAAAATGAATATGGTAAGCCTGTGTTGCTTACAGAATTTGGAGCAGATGCATTTAATGCCAGAACCAATCAAGAGGATCAACTTTGTCAGGCAAGATATAACACAAGCAATTGGAGAGAGATCTATGCCTATGCTGCGGGACTCGGAAAAGCAGGAAACTCGATCGGTGGATTCACTTTTCAGTTCAGTGATGGTTGGTGGAAATATGGCCAGACTGTAGATCTTGATGTCCACAACACGAATGCTTCCTGGGCGAACGGTGGATACCAATGTGATTTTGTCGAGGGACAGAACAACATGAACGAAGAATGGTTTGGTATCATGGCCAAAGGTCAGACAAACCAAGCTGGAATGTACGAATTATATCCAAGAGCGGCCTATTACGCACTCAGAGAGGTTCATAGAATCAATCCATATGCACCCGGTATGACCATCGAGAAGCTTGACTCCTACATATCCGAAATATCACTAACGGACGCCTACCTACGTGCAAGAGGCGACAAAGCCGCATTACAATCAGAGCTGAACAGTAGAATTCGCCTCAGCAGATTCAGTTCCATGTTTTCTACATTCAATACCGGAGGCGACAAGATTACCACACCCTCTGGAGATGATCCCGACTACACCGGATACCCAAGATCACAGGGATTCGATCATATGCAATCCTTCTACATAGGAGTTGAAGCAAACCCGGCACCCAATGTTCGTGGTAACATAGAATTCAATGTGCTTGGTAATGTAGCACTAAATCCAATTGATGAAATTTTCTACGAAAACAGGGGACGCCCAATCGAAATCAGAACACCAAACGGTGATGTGAACCTCGAGTCGATGAATAGAATTCAGGTATATAATGCCAGTTACGAATGGGATCATAACTTATTCAAAATGACGGGATTTTATCGTACAGGTCGTTACCATTGGGGGTATGAAGGCGACTTCTTTGGATTGTATCCTGAAGCAAATTATGGTCCCCAGATCGATATATACAACGGTATTGCCCCATTTGGTCTCGAGGCTGAAGGAAAACGACAATTTAGTGGACTTAAATTCGCATTCGGTCCACAGCTTTGGTGGGGAGCGAATCCCGCAGTACTATTAAAATATACCCGTACAGTGGGTAACTATAAAATGACGGGAATTTACCACGAAGATATTGACCGTCAAGGTGCCGCTGAAAGTTCATTTGCAATCCCACAACCAAAAACCCGAAGAGTTACACTTCATCTTAGCCGCTCATTTGGCAAGTTGGGTGTAGATGTAGGTGGTATTTGGGCCGGTCAACCACTAAATGGACGGGAATTTCAATTATATCGTGAAAACAATAACGGGTCGTATGATGTCTTTGTTGACACCATCAAACCCGAAGATAACTGGGGTGGCAAGCTTAAGCTTACCTATGCCGGAGGTCGCTTCAACTGGTACGCACAGTCCGCGGTTCAGGGACTGGTCGCCAACGGTGGAGCTGACCAAACTCTTACATTCACCGGTTGGAGACTAAAAGATAGTGGTAGTGGAAACCAATATAACTTCCTTTCAGGTTTTACATACATGATCGGAAACTTTCAGTTCGCACCTAACTTTTTATGGCAACAACCCATCGAAGGACCAATCCCTGCCACTGTTGCAGCTCCGGCAAGACCAAGGAATATTTTGGATGATCCTTTTGTGGTGCGCTCAAACCGCGAAACCATTGCTGGTGAATTCCTTATAACTTATGATCCAACCCCGGGTTCGTGGATGTACGATTGGGACAACGACCGTGCCGAAGACGCACGATTTGCCCTAAGCGCGGGAGTAGTCTATCGACACCATCCGACTACACAGGATGCCGCGATTGGT
>CAZDYD010000100.1:0-7265 GCA_964509715.1 uncultured Chitinophagales bacterium | reverse complement strand
CGCGGATCCTGGGCCAGCAGTCTCAAATATCACAATAATCGATTCTATCTGGTCACTTTTTCATACACAACGAACAAAACCTATATCTTCCAAACCGATGATATTGCATCCAGTGGATGGGAAATGTTTACATTGGATGCGTTATACCATGATCCATCGCTTTATTTCGAAGATGACCGTGTTTTTCTCGTTTATGGTACCCGGGACATCAGGATTATTGAATTGACTTCGGATGTTGAAGCGGTCAAAACGGATGGTATCCATCACGTGCTTATACCCGCAGCTGAAGATATCGCAGGAACTGATTTTTATGTCCCTGCGGAGGGTGCTCACCTCCAGAAAATTGGGGATTATTACTATGTGTCGCTGATTACATGGCCCAAAGACAAAATGCGAACGCAATTGGTGTACCGCTCTGATAAACTTTTGGGAGAGTACACTGGGAAAATAGCATTACAGTATGAAGGTATTGCCCAAGGTGGATTTATTGACACACCGTCCGGCGACTGGTATGCATTTTTGTTTCAGGATAACGGAGCTGTTGGACGAACTCCCTATTTGGTACCTGTCCAATGGGTTGACAATTGGCCTATTCTGGGGACAGAGGGTTCTGTATCGACAATCTTGAACATATCAGCCAATAAACAGGACATATCAGGGATCGTGAATTCAGACGAATTCAACGTACCCACTTCCGAGGTAATTTCAGACGGTCCAGCTATACTTAACGGATTATCACTGGTTTGGCAATGGAATCATAATCCACAAGCAGCATATTGGTCGCTCACAGATCGTCCCGGGCATCTTCGATTGATCAATGATCGGATCGATTCAGATGTGTTGCATACACGTAATACGCTTACCCAACGCACATTCGGTCCGGAAAGCTCAGCAACTGTGCTCATGGATGTCAGTGGATTGAAAAACGGTGACTATGCCGGACTCGGAGCACTTCAACAGAACTATGGTTTTGTCGGGGTTCGAAAGTCACTTGATCAAAATTATGTGGTCATGGCACTTGGGAACGCAGATTCTTTCGTTGAATCGGAGTCGATATCCATCCAACAGGATTCTATCTATCTCAGGATTTCGTTCGATTTCAAGGAGCGAAGGGATGAGGCTAGGTTCTTTTACAGCCTCGATGGTGAATCTTGGCATGCCATCGGTAACATCTTACACATGACCTACACGCTCCCTCATTTTATGGGCTATCGCATGGCAATGTTCAACTTTGCCACAGAGCAGCCTGGGGGATATGTCGATTTCGACTTTTTTAGAATCACCCAAACCGCTTTCAATGATTAAATAACCGGATCTGTAAATCAAATTTCATCCAATAATTGAATTTCTCTCAACTATCAAAATCCAATACCATGAAACACACCAACCACATAAAACTTACCATGGCATTACGAAGCTGGGTGCTCGGCCTTTTACTGATCACTTTGGCGGGATTGGCTGAACGAGCACATGCCCAGGATTTCGAAGTAGTGAATCCGAACGGTAGCTTCGAAAATTCAAACGTAACGGTATCCGGCGACACAACCAGTGTAGAAGGATGGAATTTCTTTGTGCAGGATGGTGCCACTGGATCCTATGCTATCATTGATTCGGTGGTCAAGGACGGTAGCCGGGCACTTGCTGTGACCATCACCGGAACGGGAACCCAAGATTGGAGTCTTGGTGCGGTCAACGAACCGGTCCTTGTGCAGCCCAATCAGACCTACACATTAACCTTATGGGCACGGGCATCTGAGTCCGGTGCGACGGCAAATTTCACTATTGGTGAAACTCAAGCGAAGAATTTCAATGAACTTGGCCGGATCGGTAGCAGTCAAGTAACGTTGACCACCGAATGGAGGGAGTTCAGCGTTGATTTTACGGTCCCAGCCGGCACGGATACGGTCCGTACCCCACTACATTTCAGTTTTGCCCGAAACATAGGTAAAACTATCTATATCGACAGCGTCCGAATCACCCGTCCGATCATAGTCGAAGAACCGGTTCAGCCCCGCACACCTATGGCACATGGTAAATCCAAGTGGCTCGGTAACATTTATAGTCCATCGCAGATCGAAAATTTCGAATTTTATTGGAACCAGGTCACTCCAGAAAATGCGGGTAAATGGGGAAGTGTGGAGCCGACTCGAGGTAACTACAACTGGGGAGCTTTGGATAACTCCTACAGATTGGCCAAAGACAATGGATTTCCCTTCCGATTCCACATTCTGGTGTGGGGCGGACAACAACCAAGCTGGATAAACAATCTTAGCTCTGATGAACAACTTGTGGCCATCACACAATGGTTTGATGCCGTCGCCGAACGATACCCCGAAATGGAGTACGTCGAGGTTGTAAATGAAGGATCGAACGGGCATCAGCTACCCGACGGACAAAGCGGATCTGCAAATTACATCAACGCCCTTGGTGGGACAGGTGAAACCGGTCATGACTGGATCATCACTGCCTTTGAAATGGCACGCGAGCGTTTCCCGAACAGTAAACTTATGATCAACGATTACAACATCGTCAGCAGCAACACATGGAATACCCAAAATGCCCGCAACTACCGTAGAATTATTGAAGATCTACAGGAAAGAGGCCTCATTGATGTCATCGGAGTTCAGGCCCATGCATTCTCAACGGTTGGCACACAAGCCCAAATGAGAAGTGTGTTAAATTATCTGGCTGAAACAGGTCTCCCCATTCAAGCCACTGAAATGGATATTGACGGAATCGCGAATGTAACTCCGTTTCAATCGGATCAGCGTCAACTCGACAACATACGGCGCATTTTTCCTGTATTTTGGGAACATCCGGCTGTTGAGGGGGTAACTTTTTGGGGATGGAGACCCGGACTCTGGCGTCAGGCCCAGGATGCCTACCTGATTCGAAGCAACGGCGAGGAGCGTCCAGCGTTGCAGTGGCTGCGTGAATATGTCGAATTAACAGAATTAACACCACCTGTGAGCACCGAAAAATTTGATGATTCGTTGCCATCGGAATTTGAACTTTCCGGTAACTATCCAAACCCGTTTAATCCGGTCACCAGTATTACCTATAAGCTACCAATGTCGTCCCATGTAAGACTTGTAGTTTATGACATGACCGGCCGACAGATACAGACCCTGGTCAATGCACAACAAGCTTCAGGTACCCATACCTACTTGTTCGATGCCTCGAATTTGTCCAGTGGACTATACCTGTATGAACTTCAGGCAGGATCATTCAGAGATGTCAGGAAAATGATGCTCATCAAATAAATACGACTATGTCCACTGCACGTTTTTCATTATTCATTTTACTCAGCCTGATCCTGTTGATCATTGTTGTTGGGGCAACAAAAATCAGGTATTGGGATCAAAATCAGTTCCAATATGAGTATCCGTTCCAGAACCCGGAACTTGAATTCGAAGAACGTGCAAGGGACCTACTGTCCAGGTTGGCACTCGAAGAGAAAGTCTCTTTGATGTTCGATCAGTCACCGGCGATTCCAAGACTCGGCATACGTCCATTCAATTGGTGGAGTGAGGCTTTGCATGGATATGCGAACAACGACAGCGTAACCGTATTTCCACAACCCATAGGTATGGCTGCCTCGTTCAATGACGATCTGGTATTTGAGATTTTCAACGCAACTTCGGATGAAGCCCGTGCCAAATATCATCAGGCTTTACGTCGGGGACAGACAAACCGCCGGTTTTTGAGCCTGTCGGTTTGGACTCCCAATGTGAATATTTTTCGTGATCCACGATGGGGACGCGGACAGGAAACCTATGGTGAAGACCCATATCTCATGTCACGTATGGGAGTTCAGGTGGTACGTGGACTTCAGGGCCCCGAAGATGAAAAATATCGAAAGTTACTTGCAGCCGCGAAACACTATGCGGTTCACTCAGGTCCCGAGTGGAGTCGTCACGAGCTGAATGTCACCAATGTCGAACTGCGTGAACTCTATGAAACCTATCTTCCTGCATTTAAAGCATTGGTAACCGAATCCGATGTGCGTCAAGTGATGTGTGCTTATCAGCGCCTTGAAGACGAACCTTGTTGTAGCAATACTCGACTATTACAACGAATCTTACGTGAGGACTGGGACTTCCAACACGTAGTAGTGGCGGATTGTGGTGCCATAACCGATTTCTATACAACACATCATGTTTCTTCCAGTCCAACACATGCCTCTGCCAGAGCCGTCCTGGCCGGTACGGATCTGGAATGTATCTGGGAAAACTATAATTACAGGCATCTACCAGAAGCTGTCGAACTGGGGCTACTATTAGAAGAGGATATAGACAGAAGTGTGATGCGAATACTGTTGGGGCGTTTTGAACTGGGTGACTTTGATGATGATTCTGTGGTGCCTTGGACGCGTATTCCTGAAACAGTATTAAGCAGTGAGACTCATCAAGCACTGGCTCATAAAATGTCCAGACAGACCATGACTCTGCTCCATAATCCAAACAAAATTCTTCCTTTGGATGCATCCTCTATAGGAAGAATCGCAGTGATTGGCCCTAATGCGGATGATGATGAGGTACTTTGGGGTAATTACAACGGGGTTCCCATCCAAACGATTACCATTCTGGATGGTATTAAAACAATGGTTTCAGAAGACAAGGTGTATTATGACAAAGCGGTGGATCTGGTGGATGACCAGGTTACGGTGAGTTATTTTCCACAGGTCTTGATTGGTGGCAATCCGGGATTTAAGGCGACCTATTGGAACGACCCCAATTTTGAAGGGGAACCAGTCATCACCCAACAGATAACCCGATCACTCATGCTTACCACTGCCGGTCAGCATGAATTTGCACCGGGAGTCAGGCTTGAGAGATTTTCAGCCGTTTACGAAACTGAATTTGTCCCCAAAGTAACTGAAGAGTTGGTCTTCAAAGGAGGAGCGACCGGATTCTTTGAGTTATCTGTCAACGGTGAAGTTATCCAAAGTTATACCAATTGGAGAACACTTATCACCCGCATTCCATATACATTTGAAGCCGGGTCGACTTACACCATCAGAATTCGGTTCGCACAACGTGAAAACTGGCAAGCCAATATCAATGTGGATTTTGGCAGGGAAGAAGACGTGAATTATGAATCCGTGGTGAACAGACTGGCTGGCATAGATACGGTGATTGTTGCCGGTGGATTATCCGGACGATTAGAAGGAGAAGAAATGCCCGTTTCTTTCCCGGGATTTAAAGGGGGAGACCGTACTGATATTGAGCTTCCGTCCGTACAACGCAATTTGTTACGAGCGTTAAAGGAGGCCGGTAAAACTGTCATTTTTGTGAACCTGTCTGGCTCAGCGATTGCATTTGAACCGGAGTTGGAAACCACAGATGCTATTTTACAAGCCTGGTATGGAGGCCAGACGGGTGGACTTGCCATAGCAGAGGTTCTTTTTGGCATGGTAAACCCATCGGGTAAACTTCCGGTCACGTTTTATAGGAACTCCGAGAATTTGGGTGATATCGAGGACTATTCCATGAAAAACCGAACCTATCGATACACTGATGAATATTTATTTCCATTTGGATACGGACTGAGTTACACGGAGTTCAGAATCGGAGAAGCCAGAATTTCAAAATCGGAATTTGGAACCCATGAAACAGTACAGCTTACGGTTCCAGTGACGAATATTGGGGATCGAGACGGCACAGAAGTAGTACAAGTATATGTGAGAAAATTGGATGATGAATCCGGATTGATCAGGACACTACGAGGGTATCAACGTGTGGATGTCCATGCCGGTGGACAGGCCCTGGCTACCATAGCATTGCCACCCACAACATTCGAATTTTTCAATTCCGAACGCCGAATAATGGATATTATACCAGGAGACTATGAAATCTATTACGGTAATAGTTCATCGGAGAAAGATCTGCAGAAAATGACCATCAAACTAACTAATTAGCACCACCATCGATCGGGAATTGAATAATGCAAAAGCGGAATTAACCGTCCAAGCATTTAATATTGCACCAATGTGGATGCGATTTCGTCTCTGAGTTTGGGTGTCACCCCGACATCGTCGGCGAAGGATTTCCACTTTTTGACGGTGTTATTAATTTCTTTGATGGTTTCTTCAGCTTTTTTATGTTTGATTGACCTTCCGATTACCAACAAATCTTCTTTAGTGATGTCTGATCTTTTCCCGTTGATACTGAGCGCGTGTTGGCTCACCCACTTATGTTTTGGCTGATAGGCGTGACACACATCATAAGCTGGTGATAATTCCCATTTCCCGTCTTTTTTCAATCTGAATGCGAAATTCTTGGTATGATCGTCACAATTCCGGGACAATACGTTGAAAACCATCCTTCGGAACATTTGTTCAGCCTCCGGATAGGGGAGCCTGAGTTCGCGCATCGTCTGAAAGAGCTGTTCGTAGCTAAAGCTCGTGACCAGGTTGTAATCGAAGTGTTTCATGGCGCAGAAGGTCTGGATATGATGTTTTGTACTGCCTCCTTCCCGATCAAATCGTTTGGTCATGAAGTGAGCTCTGCCGTTTTCTTCCAATAATCTGGATGGCATCATGGTGATTCCACACGCCTTTGCCATGTTGTAATATGCCATTTCAACACGTCCATATCCCTGGCTGACACCCAATTGGATGTCACTGACTCCATCCAGTTTTATCAACCAATGTTCAAATCCCTTAGGAGCGTTGGTTTGTCCGGACTTCACTTCACCAGTTTTTTCGTTGTACGCGATTACCGCTTTTGGCCTGGCTCCACCGGCCGATGTTCCGATGCAAACAATTTCTTTGATTGCTTGCTCTTCGCTATCGTTCAAATTGGTGCCGAAAGATTCCTTCCTGTTGAGCATTCTACCTGCTATTTCTACTAAACTGTTTATCTCTACAGAATAACTGCGCTTCGTTTCTGCCATAATACTCGGTTCAAATTCGAGCGCTCCCATTCCGCGTGTCCCGATAAAACACAGCATTTCCACCGGATTCATACTGTTTTGAGGTCGACCCTGCTGCGCCAGCCATACATTGATCAGTTCGCTTCCATAACGATCCGGCAGTACATCTGCCAGCAAACCGGGCAGACCTTTGAAGGTATCCAGATCAGCATCGGGTTTCCTACGCAATGCTGGAAAACTGAACAGTGTACGGTTGGCATTTACTGGCATTTGAAGTGGAGATAAGTCCCAACCCAGGTTTTTGAACTTAGAGTCGTATTCGAATGTCGCGTAGCCTGTAGCCTGATTCCAGGCCACTGCACCAATCAGTTCACCCCATATTCTCACTA
>CAZDYD010000099.1:0-7508 GCA_964509715.1 uncultured Chitinophagales bacterium | reverse complement strand
ATAAACAGAGCAACAGACCAAACGGTCTCAGTCATATTAGGTGGTGGACAGGGAAGTCGCTTATACCCTTTGACCAAAAATCGTTCCAAACCTGCGGTACCAATCGGCGGCAAATATAGATTGGTTGATATTCCGATCTCGAACTGTCTGAACTCCGATATCAGGAGGATTTATGTCCTGACTCAGTTCAACTCGGCATCGCTTAACAGACATATCAAGAATACCTATCACTTTGATGCTTTTACACGTCGTGGATTTGTAGATATCCTTGCCGCTGAACAGACTCCCAGTTCACAACACTGGTTTCAGGGAACGGCAGATGCGGTGCGACAGTCACTGCATCACCTCGAAAACAATGATTACGACTTTGTTCTGGTTCTATCAGGTGATCAGTTATACCAAATGGATTACAGGGATATGCTCAAAAAGCATATTGACAACGGAGCGGATGTAAGTATCGCAACGATTCCGGTCAATGCAGAAGACGCCACCGGATTTGGAATTATGAAAACAGAATCCGATGGCACGATCCCTTCATTCGTGGAAAAACCGTCTATGGATGAACTCAAAAACTGGGTTTCTGAGGTGCCTGATGAATTAAAACGGCAGGGAAGGCAATACCTGGCCTCAATGGGTATTTATATATTCAACAGATCAGTACTCAAGAACTTGTTTGATAACAACTTGGATGCTAAGGATTTCGGCAAGGAAATCATTCCTGCAGCATTGAATTCATCACTGAAAGTTACCAGTTATCTGTATGACGGCTATTGGACCGATATCGGGACGATTAAATCATTTTTTGAGGCAAATATTGAACTGACTTATGAATTACCACAGTTCGATCTGTATGATGAACGAAAGATGATCTTTACTCGCGCACGACTATTGCCAGCATCTAAAATATCGGGTACAACCCTAGAGAAAACCATTGTCGCCGAGGGTTCGATCATTGAGGCAAGTCGTATTGAAAGAGCTGTAGTTGGAATCCGATCCCGCATCGGAAAAGGTACTACCATAGCCAATTCCATTATTATGGGTAACGATTTATTTGCGTCAGTTGAAGATCTGGAACGTCACGATGAAACTCCACCGATTGGAATCGGACAACGGTGTTATATCAATAATGCTATCATCGACAAGAATGCAAGAGTCGGTGACGATGTCCGTATAAATGGAGGGTCGCACCTACCTGATGGTCACTACGATAATTATTCAGTTGTTGATGGAATAGTCATTATCACAAAAGGAAGTGTACTAAAGGATGGTACTGTCATCTGATTAATTTTTTGGTAAAGTAACCTTAACATTTTGGTAATTATCACGTGGGATTATGTACGTATGTTTGATTAAACACTGTGACTGAACATCACGGTGGCTGTGTATCTCGAACATAGCATCAGACACATAGGATTATAACTAATCCCTCGATATCATTTTAAAGGGTATTTCCTGACAGAAATGCCCTTTTTTTATTTTTTTCTTTGTGTTTATTATACCTATTATCAAAAAAGGTTACGAACATCCCGGGCCACAAAAATTTTAAACACAACTGAGTATGCACAGAGAATACGTCAAATGGTGGAGTCCCAGTTTGGGACGCGACATGGAGTTGCTCGTATTTGGGCATGCAGGAATACCGATGCTGGTATTTCCATCAAGTATGGGTCGATTTCATGAGTGGGAAGACTTCAAGATGATCGACGCTTTACGGCCTCAAATCGATAATGGATACAATCAAGTGATTTGCGTCGATTCTGTTGATAAGGAGAGCTTTTATAATAAAAACGCCGATCCTTATGTCAGAATTATCAGACACAGACAATACGATAGTTATATCATTGATGAGGTAGTGCCGTTCATTCATTCCCGAAGCAATAACCAGTTTCTAATTGTCGCCGGCGCCAGTTTTGGTGCTTATCATGCCTTGAATGTTGCGTTCAAATATCCCCATTCGTTTTCAAAACTTATTGCAATGAGTGGCAAATATGATATCCGCACTTTCATGGATGGATTCTATGATGATAATGTCTACTTCAACAATCCAGTAGATTTCGTCCCGGGTATGCACGAGCAACATCAGATAGACAACCTCAGGAAGGTCGACATCAGACTTGTAACCGGTGAGTGGGACATGTGCATGGATGCGGCCGTAGATATGAGTCACAAGTTACACAGAAAGACCGTGCCACATACGCTCGATATTTGGGGAAATCAAACCAAACACGACTGGCCGTGGTGGCGTGACATGATCAAAAAACACATTTTATAGTATGAGTATAAAAAAAATCGGAATCCTGAGAGGTATGGAGTCATCCTTTCCGGAAGCATTGATCGAACACATTAATCAAACGTACGGCAAAAAAGGGGTCCACGCCGAGTTTGTGAGCTTGGATAGTGTAAAAATGGATGCTGAAAGTGAATATGCTGTACTAATTGACAGGATCTCGCATGAAGTTCCATTCTATCGTTCTTTTCTGAAATGGAGCTCTTTAAAAGGAACATACATTATCAATAATCCGTTTTGGTGGAGTGCTGATGATAAATTTATCGATAATGTTATTGCTGAGCAGGTCGGTGTTGCGGTTCCCAGGACCGTCATTTTACCTCATAAACAGCATCCACCGAATACGCAGAGCAATTCTTTTAGAAACCTGAAATACCCAATTGATTGGAAATCTATATTTGATTATGTGGGTTTTCCGGCATTTCTGAAACCATTCGACGGGGGTGGCTGGAGAGGAGTTACCAAAGTGAGGACACCAGAAGAATTTTTCAAAGCTTATGACGATTCCGGTACAGATTGTATGATGTTGCAAGAGAATATCGATTTCGATGAATACTACCGTTGCTATGGTATCGGCCGGCGTGACGTTCATATCATGGCATATAACCCTGGTGCTGAACATGCATACAGGTACTCTTCTGTAAGTGGAAAGGATGCTACACCTGCCATGAAGAAAAAATTGAAGAGGGATGTCCTTGCTCTATGTACCGCGTTGGGGTACGATATGAACACCGTAGAATTTGCCGTCAGAGATGGGATACCCTATGCTATTGATTTTATGAATCCAGCTCCCGATGCTGACTACAATAGTGTGGGTAAAGATAATTTTGAGTGGATCATTAAATCGTTGGGTAAATTTGCTGCTGAAAAGGCACTTGAAAAACCAGATCGTAAAATATTCAATGTAAAACAGGCACTGGGGAAGAATGAGGGTTAATGTACAACCGGCCATTGATCATTATCATGACCTGATCAGACGTGATCTGAATGAAGCTGATGCGCAACTTCATTGGTTTGTCGAAGAACAGAGAAACAGAAAGCTGCTATTCGGAGATCGTCCGCTAACGCATAGTTTACGTCCCGCTTTTTTAGCTGAAAGCACATATAATCACATACAGGATACCGTCTATTTGCTACGCCAGGCAATCCTGAAAATTGCCGGAGCCCATTTCAATAATATTCATGCACTCGACGAACTTGGGCTCACACCCGAGGAAATTGAGTTGGTTGCTATTCCTACAAATGTAATACGACTTTCAGCGACGGCCAGACTTGATGCATTTCTAACGGCCGATTCCTTTAAATTTGTCGAACTCAATGCCGAAAGTCCGGCAGGAGTGGGGTATATGCATAATTTAGCTGCATTGTACAGGGAGTTGCCATTGTTTCAGGAATTCACAAAAAAATATCCTATCAGGTTCATTTCCCCATTGGAACACCTTGTGGCCGGATTACTTCGAACATATCATGAAGAGTTCGATGGAAAAGTAGAACGACCCACTTTCTGTATTGTCGATTTCCTTGATATTCCTACAATCCATGAGTTCAATATAGTCAGAGACTATCTAAACAGACACGGATACGAGTGCGAGATCAGTGATCCAAGAAATCTGGAAATCAGAGATGGTTGGATCTATGCTAACGGTCGCAAAATCGACATTCTGTACAGAAGACTTTTGATGAATGAATTCATGTCGATCAGAAAAGAATGTGAAGCATATGAACAAGGATATAGGGAACAGAAAACCTGCTATCTGAACAGTTTCAGAACGAAACTGGTCCATAAGAAATCAATATTTTCCTTTCTTACCGATCCAAAATACACCGATATCCTGAATACCCTGGAGTTACAAACGATCAGGCAACACATTCCCTGGACCCGAAAATTACGTGATACCCGAACGATGTATCGTGGACGGATGATCAACCTGCTTGAGTATGCATTTCAGAACAGAGAGCATTTTATTATTAAACCGAATGATGAATATGGCGGCAAGGGTGTAGTTCTGGGATTTCAGGTTGATGAAACGGAGTGGATGCAGGCGATCACCTATGGACTTGCAAATGGATATGTAGTCCAAGAGGTAGTTGAAATATCCAGGGAACCATTCATGTTAAAATCAGAATCAGGCTGGAATGAAATTCCAACCGTTGTCGATTTGGATCCATACTTGAATGGCCCGATGATGGGAGGTTGTCTGGTACGGACATCTACCAGTAATCTTGCAAATGTTACTGCCGGAGGTGGATCTATGCCGGCATTTATTCTAAGATATATCAGATGACAGAGATTAATATGATTAAAGTGGCTATTCTGGATTTGAATAATGGTGTCGAAAACCAGGGTATCAGATGTATCAAAGGAATTCTTGATAATTTCAGCAGGAAATATCACGATGTGTTAGTTGAGTATGACCTTTTCGATGTTAGGCAATTTGAACAGGTCCCCGGGCTTGAATATGATGTTTATATTTCTTCTGGTGGACCAGGTAGCCCATTTGATGGCGTCGGGTCGAACTGGGAAAAATTATATTTTGAATGGATGGATCATATTTGGGCTCACAATCAGACTAATTATCCCAAAAAGTATGTATTGATGATATGTCATTCATTTCAAATGATGTGTCGACATTTTGATCTGGCTGAGGTAGTAAAAAGAAAATCAGATTCCTTTGGAATTATGCCAGTACATTTGACGCAAAAGGGTAGATTAGACTCTTTATTTTCTTCGCTTTCAGATCCATTTTACGGTGCTGACTTTCGTGAATGGCAGGTATTACAACCAAAAACAACGAATATTAAAGCGTTGGGTGCATCCATTTTGGCAATTGAAAAAGACCGTCCGCATGTACCTCTCGAACGTGCTGTTATGGCTCTCAGAGTCTCAGATGAAATCGTAGGAACTCAGTTTCATCCCGAAGCAGACCCGGAAGGTATGTTATATCACTTTTCGAAGGATCAACTACGCGAAAAGATTCAGGAGCGGCATGGATCTGACAAATTCGACCAGTTTATTGAGCGATTAAAAGACCCGAACTATCTGATGGCTACATATCAGAATTTTATACCATCATTCCTCAAGCAAGCTATAGATTCCAGAATGTTACAGGATGCATAAAAATGCATGTACATCAGAAATCATAGCCTATCCTGATATCGAATAGAACAGAATACCTGCTACTTCCACTCAGACTAACTTTGACCGGTCCGATAACGGTCCGGGTGGCCGCAGTTACGTTCCAGCCAAACCTGATAGGATTGTCATCCAACGAAAAATTCTCGACCGTCGATACCTGACCTGCATGAATCGAGGTTAGCAAGAACCTATTCTTCATTATTTCGGATTGAAGGCCAAGTTTTACGGATTTGATCCATTCACCAGTCAATTCATTTTTGTAATAGCCAGGGAAGTAATTCAGATCTCCCAGGTAAGATTGGTGGTGAATTGGTGTATCACCACTGCTTATTGAAGAAAATATATCGAACTGACCTGTTACACGAGGTGAGATAGGAATCAGGTTTTCCCACATGATTCGATACTCCGTAAACAATACCGGATTTCCGAACCATTTTAAGGATTTGGTGTAATCGGCTCTGATCATTTGCCCATTCGTTGGGAAAGTGGCATCGTTTTTAGTGTCGACCCAGAGAAAAGCGAAAAAACTATGGTTGTTATACCACCTGTTAGATCGGTCTATTACACCCACTCTTCGTCGAATTTGGTATCCTTCTTCTCTAAATCCTGCGCCCATGATCAACATCGATGATACTACGGGACCAACCCAGAACTCGGCCTTAACAGATTCTGTTTCAATATTTGCAAAAATGTCACCATTCTCATGGAACATATCATTTCGAACGGTTGAATAGGTTCCTTGCAGATGAACACCAAGTTTTGGTTTATATCCAATGTAATAGAAATACTGCGTGTCGTAATAGGTTTCTTCACCTAATCTCAGGTTTAATCGAATGGTGGAAGTAGGTTTATATGTATTTCTGAAGGTTGCATTAAATAAAAGTGAGGATTTATTCCTGTTGTCGTACCTGAGCCCAACACGGAATTGATCATCCAGTTTCTCCTTCACGTAAACATGTAATAACGTACCCTCGGAGGTGGGTTGCAATCTATATCTTACCGTTTCAAAGAATTGTAGTGAGTAAACTCTATCGATTCCCAATTCAATTTGTTCAGGGGTTACCGACGACCCTGGTTCGATCCCTAATTCAGAGATAACAATTCTCTCTTGGGTAAGTTTGGTATTGTGTACCTGGATTTCACTTATATAGAGACTTTCAATGTGCGGAGGGATGTATCTGAATTTTTCCTTTGAAGTTCGTAAGGCATTCAGGCTATCGGCTATTTGCTGTAGTCTTGGTTTGTATTTTTGGGCTTCTTTTTTTCCAACAGCTACTATTTCTGCAATTCTATCAAAACTGACCATGCTGTAATTACCGATATCGGGCTGAATCAGAAGATCTACAAGTCTGGCTTGATCACGGGTAGTCTGTACGATCTGATAGTTAACTGTTCGTTCCAGAATCGAAATGATATTGCTTAGGGTGTCAGCACGTTGTTCAGAATCGGATACATTGATACCGATCACATAATCTGCGCCCATTTCCAATACATCAGTAACGGGAAAGTTTCTGGCAACCCCTCCATCTATAGTGATTTTCCCATAAATTTCGTGTGGAGAAAAAACGGACGGTATAGCCATACTTGATCGTAGTACATCTGGCAGATATCCGGAACGCATCACTATTGGTAATCCTGTTTCGAGGTCTGTGGCAATGGCAACAAAAGGTATCGGGAATTCGTTGAAATCTTCAATCCCATGGACAGGTAGAGACAGGCGTGTTAAAAGTTTTGAAATTTCTTGTCCTGCAACAAGTCCGCTGGGGAGACCGATTCTTCGGTTGATGATGGGTAATGAAAGCATATATTTTGCATCCCAAACCTTTTCCTCGATCGGAATATGTCTACGGGAGACATTATCAGACAATAATCTGTTCCAATCAGCATTGATGACTATTCTTTCAAGGTCATCGGGAGAGTACCCTATGGCATATAATCCACCAATGATCGCGCCCATACTCGTGCCGCCAATATAGTCGATGGGCATATTCACTTCCTCGAATATTCTCAGAAGTTCAATGTGCATAATCCCTTTTGCGCCTCCTCCACTTAATACCAGTCCAACCTTTGGACCTTTATCATTAG
>CAZDYD010000098.1:0-7565 GCA_964509715.1 uncultured Chitinophagales bacterium | reverse complement strand
CCGTGGTTATGAATTGATTGTGAGATCAACTCCAATTGAGAACCGTGATTTCAAATGGAACCTGATTTCGAACTTCACTTCAAATAAAAACGAAGTTGTTTCTATCAGAGATGGAATTGATGCGATTCTTTTGGGAGGTATTTCAGCATACGTGAATAGTCCATTCATGCAGTTGGTGCCAGGTCAGAGTTATGGTGCAATTTGGGGTTCCAGTTATGCCAGATATTATGCACCAGGTGAATCACCTAAGAATCCATTGGTTGTAGAAAAGGACAGACCAATTCTGATTGGTGCCAACGGATTCCCGGTAATCGACAGCACTCCTAAAATTGTAGGTGATGCTACCCCTGATTGGCAGTGGTCGTTAACCAACATGGTTAGTTATCGTCAGTTCGACTTCTCATTCATGGTCGACGTGCTATGGGGAGCTGAGAGATATAACAAACTGGATAACTGGGATGGTGCTTTTGGTCATACAACACGAACACTGAACAGAAGTGAGTATAAAGTGTTTGATGGTGTTTTGGCAGATGGTACACCGAATACAAGAAGAGTATTTCTTGGTCAGGGTGTTGGACCCGAAGATGGAGTTGATTACGGTGCTGGATATCACAGAAATGTGTACCGTGCTGCAGTTGAGCAGTCTGTAGAAGATGCATCCTATGTTAAGCTGAGAAGTGTGTCTTTGGGTTACACCATGTCACAGCGTGCTTTGGAATCTTTACCATTCCGATCATTACGAGCCAGTGTCACTGCAAACAATTTGTTGCTGTGGACAAATTGGTCTCAGTATGATCCCGAGCACATTACCAGTTCAGGTAACAACTTGTTCGGATTGGTTGAGCTTTCATACCCTGGCACCAGAAGCCTTGTCTTCTCATTAAACTTCTCTTTCTAAAACTATGAGGAATAAGAATATGACACGTTATATTAAATTAACCATGGTCATGTTGATGGTGTCTGTTCTGGCAGTAAGTTGTGACGACTTTCTGGATGTGAACACCGATCCCAACAGACCAACTTCAGCTCCGTATCAGGGGTTGATGATCAATACGACGCTGGAAACAGCACGTAATACACAGAGAGTTTCCGCTTCAACCGGTTACTTCTTCCAACACCTGGTATCGCCCAATGCGGCTACATCTATCGATGTACATGCTCCGGTATCGCTTGGTACCATCTGGTCAAGTATTTATTTCACCATGGGTGATCTTGCACAGATTATTAATCAAGCCGAAGAACAGGGTGCAACCCACTATGTTGGTGTGGCTAAGGTACTCCAGGCCTATAACCTGGGTCTTTTAGTCAGTACTTTCGGTGATGTGCCTTACGAAGAAGCCTTTTTCGCACAGACACTTACACCAAAATACGATTCAGACGAAGCGTTGTACGGTGAGATTTTGCAGTTGCTTGCCGATGCTATTGTTGCATTGCAATCAACCCAGTCCTTGACTTCTCCGGGGAATGATGACCTCATTTTTAGAGGGAATCGTCCGGCCTGGTTGAGAACAGCTCATGCTCTTCGTGCTCGTTATCTGAACCATTATAGCAAGTTACCATCATACAATCCGCAACAGATTTTGACTCACATTGACAATGCGTTTCAGAGTAATGCGCAGGACTTTCAAATGGCATTTTTCACAGAAAATGCTACAGTAAGAAATCCCTGGTATAACGTTGCTCTAAACAATGCCGGACTTCTGTTGGGCGGTTGGTTGTCTGATCAGATTATAGACCACATGAATGGCACTATTTACGGGGTTTTCGATCCTCGTTTGCCTCTCATTACCATGGCCGATACATCTTCTGGTAATTTCATTGGAACCAGAAATGGTGCCGGACGTGGTGCTGCCCGTGAGCGATTCGAAAGAGCGGCTCTTGAAGTAGGATCATTCTATGCTTCCGGCCCAACTGCACCTCTTGAGATGTCAACCTTTGTTGAGATGAAATTCATCGAGGCAGAAGCTGCACTTACATTAGATCCTAACCGATCTTTCGCAGCCTATGAGGCTGGTATACGTGCACACATGACAAAGTTGGGAGTAGCGCAAGCTGATATCGATGCATACTGGAGTAATCCTGAGGTATCGGATCGTGCTTCTTTCGGACGTGACAAGATCATGAAAGAGAAGTATGTGGCTATGTTCCTAAATCCCGAAACATGGAACGATGCCCGCAGATATGACTATGCATACGCGCGTTGGAGAATTCCGGCCAATCATAACCCTGATTTGGGTGGGCAAATGATTCGTCGTGCAAGATATCCTGACTCTGAAATCCAGCGAAATGCTAGTCAAATGCCGAATAAAACGTTAACTGATCGTCTTTTCTGGGATGTCCCATAATTCGACAGGCGTTTTGTAATCAATTAAAAAGGCTGACCCGATACCTCGGGCCAGCCTTTTTTTGTTTTGTCTATGAGAGAACGTTTATGAATTAGTTCTTGTCCCACCAAACCTTGCCGTAGATATCATCTGTTCCTCCGAACTGACGCTGAACAGCTGCGTTATAGTTGTTGGAGTTATTGAATGACTCAGTAGCTACGTATGACATGCGGTTTGGCACAGCTGCACCTGCAGACAAGGCCATTGCCGGATATCCGGTTCTGCGATATTCTGCCCATCCTTCAAATCCATTCATGAAGAGATGAATGTATCGCTGAGTAGCAATCTGCTCTAAAGCACGAGCCGAACTATATGCGACACCATCCTGCGCAAGATAAGCTGCCGCTGCGTCGGTGCTACCGGTCCATTGTGCAATGGACTGAGTGATAGCCGCATTGTAGTTAGTGGCCGCATCCTCAGAAATCCATCCTCTGGAAGCCGCTTCTGCTTTGGCAAATAATGCCTGTGCATAGGTTACGATATGCAAAGTCGCATTTTGTTGTTTAGCATAGGATCCAAGTAGGGAGTAATCTTCGGTATTGGCACCTGCCGGAGCGGTTCCAATTGGAAGCCCATTGTATTCACCTCCATTGCGGGAAGGATCACCATAAACTGGAAGACGCGGATCGTTGTAAGGTTTCATCAGGTCTACCAATGTTTTACTTAATGCCCACCATTCACGCCCCATTACCACAATTTGTCCGTGCCAGTAGCTTTGATTATTGGCATCAGCCAGGTGACGGAAGGTGAAGTTATCGGCATTTGATGCCATTATACCCGCATTTAATGCATTATTGAATTCAGTCTGAGCCTTCTGAGGTGACACTTCAGATAACCTGAGTGCCATAAGCATGCGTACGGTATTGGCAAATTTTCGCCATTTGGTCATGTCACCATTATAAATAACATCACTGGTTATGGAACCAGACTCAATGAGTCCTACCGCTTCATTGAGCAAGGCGAACAAACCATCGTAAATCGCTTCTTGAGTGTCATACGATGGCGTGAAGTTTTCGGCTCCTTTGAGTGCTTCACTGAATGGCACATCACCCCAACGGTCGGTTACATGCCACATATAGTAAGCCTTCAGTATTTTGGCCACGGCTTTTTGATTATTGGATGTGGTCGTGTTGATGACCGTTTCCAGGTTGATCAAAGGACCTTGGTAGAACCCGTAGAATGAAGTCCCACCTTGTGGATACAGAGAGGCCACTACATATTGGGTCTCTGACAGATACTGCGCAGCAAATTGTCCTTGTAGTCCTTGTGTGGAGCCCGACAATTGCGACAGATAGAGCATGGCATTAGCTGTGAGCTGGGGACCTGATGCCTGACTTGGTGAGTTCGGGCTGACGTTGATATCGTCGTCGAACTTCAGTGCATCACATCCTGTGAAGATCACCGCTATAAGTAATAGTTTTAAAAATTTCTTCATGGTCATTCAACTTAAAATTTAATGTTGATATCGATACCGAACGTGCGAACGGAGTTCAACTGTCCACCTTCGTACCAACTGATAGATCCGCTACCCATTGAAAGCTCAGATGGGTCGAGTCCCCGTGGTGCGTCTTGCCAGATCATTAGTGGATTTTTTGTGATTAACGCAACCCGAACTCCGCTGACAGGCAGGTTTCGGAGTACTTGCTGGCTAACATTATATCCCAATCTAACTTCACGCAGTTTGATGTATGATGCGTCATAAACGAACTCTTCTGCGATTCTTTGTCCCAGAAGTGCAAAATATGCTCTGGCGTCAACGTATGTGTCGACAGCCTGGCCTGTG
Organism: uncultured Chitinophagales bacterium; assembly: GCA_964509715.1. Lineage (GTDB taxonomy): Bacteria > Bacteroidota > Rhodothermia > Balneolales > HLUCCA01 > UBA11400. Next base: position 3,398 of record CAZDYD010000098.1, on the reverse strand, counting down.
GCTGCAGAAATACCTTGAACACGCACACCTCCACCGTCAGCGAGTGGATCACGTACGTTTTTGCCGTTTTCATTTGTTACAGCAGTCATTTCATGCAGACCTGTTCGTACGGCCAGGGAGTGTGATCGACTGAAGAACTTGCCCCCAACCTGGAAGTCGATTGCGGCGGAAAGGTCAAAGTTTTTGTACCTGAATGTATTGATGAATCCACCTGTAAAGTCAGGCATGGCACTTCCGAAATCCATCGTTGCGGTTGTGAACAACGGTAGGTTGTTTGCTCCAAGCAGGATTTTACCGGTAGCCGGATCACGCTGATAACCTTGTCCAACAATACGTCCGAAGGATTGTCCGGCATATGAGTTGATGTAGGTTGTGGTTGCTGAATAGGTCGTTGAGCTATGAGTGTACACATCAATACCTTCATACAGTTCAACAAGTTCGTTGTTGTTCTTCCCAAGATTTATAGTTGTGTTCCAGCTGAAGTCTCTGTTTTGGATCGGAGATCCACCCAGACTAAGTTCAAAACCACTGTTCTGGATCAGTCCGGCGTTGATTGTTGCCGATCCCCATCCACTTGTACCAGAAACATCGAGAGGAAGGATCTGATTTTTGTTCTTCTGCTGATAAACGGTAAAGTCTACATTGATTCTTCCGAAGAAGTTCAGGTCAATACCGACTTCAGCTGAATTGGCAAACGATGGTTTGATCTTTGGATTATTGATGTTGGATGGAATGAACAAGGTGCTCACGCTACCATAAGTCGTACCGACACCGAATACCGGAGTGGTTTGGTATGGACTCAAATCGGATCCTGCCTGTGCAAAGCTGGCTCTGAGTTTACCGAATTCAAGTGGGGTCCAGTCGATCAACTCGCTGAATACCACGCTACCCGATATGGATGGATACCAGTAGGAGTTGTTATCGGATGGCAACGCTGAGGAGACATCATTTCTTAAGGAAACATCCAGATAGTAGGTGTCTTTGTATCCTACTGACATTAAACCATAGACACTGTTTACCTGCTTCTCGAGCTTGTATGAGCTTGTGCTTGGACGATCGATTGAAGCGGCAATATTATAGAAGCCGGGCGCCGATAATCCACCTACAGTTGACTGCGACACATAGGAGTAGTTCCGCGTGTACATGTTCGCGCCAAGATTGGCGTTGATGGTAAACTCTTTCCAGTTTTTTCTGTAGTTGGCCAGAAGCTCGTAGTTCATTTCTTTGTTCTGGTATTTACCCACAGAATAGAAAGGAGTTCCAACACCACCAAATGCACGGCGATTTTCAATGCTTTGTGTGTACATGTCGGTGCGGATATTGGCACTCACTGATAGTTCAGGCATCACCTGGTAGGTAGCACCTATATCGCCGAACAATCGATCGCGATTGTCGTTGGATGGATTCTCGTACGCTATAAAATAGGGGTTTGAGAAGTAAAGAGGGTTAAAGCTGTTGACGGTTGCTTGTGCATTTCTAACATTCGACAGATTCCAATGAAGGAAGGTACCATCAGGATATTGATAGTTTTTGAGTCGTTTCATATCAACGTTACGCTGAAACCACTGGCCCATATATCGGGATCCAGCCTCGGCTCCCTGAGATGGTCGTTGGGCATTATTCGTTGCGTAATTGATGTTTGTAGATACTCTCCACTTTTCACTTACATCTGCACCCGCACTAATGCCAACATTGTTCCGATTCAGAAATGTATTTGGTTCAATACCATTGATTCGGGTATCGTTGAAGCTCAACCTAAAATTGGTATTTGCCCCACCTCCTGAAACTGTGAATCCCTGACTGAAATTTTTTCCTAATTCAAAGAAATCTTTGATATTGTCGGGGTGTGCTACAAACGGAGTCAGCTGACCAAAAGTCGGATCTTGTGGATAGTAGCTAAATACCTGACGGACAGGGGTACCGTCCATGCGGGGTCCCCAGCTTTCATCTACACCGGTTTGGACATATTTATTGCCAGCTGCATCAACCAACCAATCCTGCCGATTTCCACCACCATATAGGTTTTGGTATGGCATAATGTTGGTCACTTGTTCGAATGTGATTGATGAATTTAGTTCCACATTGAATTTGTTTGCACCTTTGGTGCCTTTTTTTGTTGTAATCATGATTACACCATACTGTCCTCTAATTCCGTAAAGTGCTGATGCGGCCGGACCTTTTAACACGTCGATGGACTCAATGTCGTCAGGGTTTACATCCTGTGCCAGGTTGCCATAGTCGGCTCCGGATGATCCTGCAAAGTTGGCATTGGATATCGGAGTTCCATCCACAACAATGAGGGGTTCACCACCACCACTAATGGAGTTTACACCGCGTATCTTGATTTTTTGAGTACCCCCCATACTGGCTCCAGAAGCGCCAACTACCTGCACACCGGCAACTTTGCCTGCTAAGGTGCCGAGTACGTTTTTCTCATTTGAAAAAGTGAGGTTGTCGCCGTCAACTCGTTGTGTTGAGTAGCCGATCGATCGTTGATCACGCGAAATACCCAATGCGGTCACTACAAGTCCATCTAATTCAACAGCTGCTGGACTTAGCTGGAAATTGACAGTAGCTGTCTGACCGGAAATCACTGTTACCGCTTGTCTGGAAATATTGTATCCAAGGTAACGAGCTTCAATCATGTATGCACCGGCTGGTACATTTGAAAGTTCGAATTGACCATCTGCGTTAGTTGATGTGCCTATCTGAGTGTCGACCAGGATAATGTTTACACCGGGGAGTTCATCTCCGGATAGCCTATCGGTGACCGATCCGCGGATCGATCCCTGAGCCATTATCAAAGTCGGGACAAACAGCAGCATGGTAAAAAATGCCGCTGCACGTAGTTTTGTACTAGACTTTATCATGTTTTTTATTCGTGTTTGAGTTATAGCATTTCCAGGGTATAGCGTTTCCCGATTCGAAGAGATCACCATACAACTATTCTGAAGTAATTATACACCTGGTATTCAATGAAGATCAGACGGGGGGGACTAATCCTCAGTGGGAATGTAAACGATTATATAGTCAAAAAGCAATAACAAATACGTATTTATACGTAATTATTATTATTGACTGAAAGCGATACCAGAAGCTATAAACTAAAATGTGTTGCAATTATCTTTATATCTGTCAATAACTTGTGTGAATATGTTTGATTATTTGGATGCAATCAACCATTCCAAAACCACAAATTAAGGGTAACATATATTTGGTGAAAATACGTAAATCCTAACGTATATGTGGATATAGGCACACCTGACCTAACGAAACAAATAAGGGTATTTATGTGTTGATAATATTATCTTTACGAGTTTAGGAAAATATGATTTCCAACAACTCGTAACTTATTTAGGTGCAGCATGATAAGTGGTATGAATGAAACAAGGGATACA
>CAZDYD010000097.1:0-7899 GCA_964509715.1 uncultured Chitinophagales bacterium | reverse complement strand
AGATAGAGTCCGTTCATTAGTTGGTATAAAACATATCCCCATAGATTGAAAAAATATATTAGTGGAAGTAGAAAAATTACTATTAGAGTATTCATCCATTGTATTTGACTTAATTTGTCAAAAGCATTATTTGATCTATATGTAGCACCCAAAAAATTCGTTTGTATGTTTATTGCCGATAGAGAAAATGATGCGAAAAGCATGAGTGAAAAGTCAATTGTTACTGATGATGTAAGGTATAGTATTATTGATATCAACCCTACTAACACCAGAATCCCTAGACTGAGTTTGGTGGTATAGTATCCTGCGGCTTTTAACCTATTTATGCCTATTTCTTTTTCTCCTTTTCCCAACCAATATGGCAATTCACGGTTTAATCCACTTGTAGTTCCTAGTGTTAAAAGGTGAATATAACCAGTAAACACTGTAAAACTCTGCCATAGACCAATTTCTTGAGGTTCAATCCAAATGAATATTACGAAGCCAGAAACCGTAAATGCTAAAGTTTTTGTTAATCCCGAAGCAATGTATTTAAGAGCCGAATTATATTTCCCCCCAATTATTCTCATTTACCCTGATTTAGAGCTCTGAAACATTCGGGAAGATAAACTTGAAGAGATAGTTTGCATAATCATAATCTATCAAGGTATCTATGTCTACAGAACAATTTTCATCCGTTATACTCTTTTTTATTTTATCAAAGCTATGAATTGGTTTTAATATTAAACTCTCCTTATTTATTATGTATAGTGCGCCGTTAACTTCCCATACTTTTGGTGCATCTTGCCTTCTTGTGAATGTACCTTTCTTGGATTTTTCCAGAAACCCATCCACATTTTCTTCGTAGAGTACGAAATATGGGTTAGATTTTGTTTCGTGTACACTTACAACCATATCTATGCCGCTAGAAGTTTGGTATAGAGCTAATCCTCTTTTTAGATCATTATCTAATCTGAATGGCGATGTCGGCTGTAACAACACAATCAAATCATGATGATATTCAAGTGCCTCAGAATAATATTTTGATGCATGAATTAACACATCTCGAGTTGTAGCTATATCAGTAGCAAGCTCACTGGGTCTTAAAAAAGGAACCTTTAATCCAGTACTTTCTACAATTCTAATGATTTGAGGATCATCACTTGAAACACATATTTGATCATCACTAAAATGTTTCCTTGCAAAATCAACAGTATGTAAAATTAATGGCTTTCCTCCTAATGGAAGAATATTTTTGTTAGGCAATCGTTTTGATCCACCTCTGGCTGGAATTACTACTAGTGGTTTCATCAAAATTTCAGATTGTGTATGTCTTTTTGAGCTTTCTCATAATCCTCATGTTTACCAATGTCTAACCAGTATCCATTAAGAGGATATGAAAAAACTTTATTCCCTGATTTTAATATATCTTCAATCAAATCTGTAGTGTTGTAAAATGTATTCTTTGGGATATTATTCAACATACTTTTCTTCATTAGATAGATTCCACCATTTGAGTAATAGGTGTATGACGGTTTTTCTTTCAAATTCAGGATGTGTCCATTAGACGTTTCTAGTACCGCATAAGGAATATCAACTTTGTACGGAATAGTGACAACAGCCATATCAGCACCAGATTTCAGAAAAGCTAAATAAAAATCTTCATAATCTAAATTTGTGAGAATATCAGAGTTTGTTACTAAAACATGCTCATGTTTAAGATTATTTATTTGTGAAACGGCTCCAATAGTTCCCATTGGAATATTCTCAGTTACATATTGAATGTGTATGTTTTGACGTTCACCAGTACCTAGATGACGTTGAATTTGATCTCCCAAATAATTGAGAGTAATCCAAAAGTCGTCAATACCAAATGATGTTAAACGTTTTATATTTAATTCAATAATTGATTCATTACCTATTTTTAGTAATGGTTTAGGAGTACTATCTGTAAGTGGCGACAATCTGGATCCACGTCCACCTGCCATAATTATGGCATCTATTGGTAAATATGATTTTAAGTCACCAAAGTTTATAACATTTACTACTTTTTGTTCAGAATCGACTACCGGTAAAATTCTAAAGTTTGCTGTTCTATATTCAATAACTTTCAGGATGTTCTCTTCACCTTTAACGAGGTATTTAGGATTTATCTGTATGATGGCTTCTACAGGCTCGTCGATATTGACTCCTTTAATCAATCCTCTTCTGACATCACCATCCGTTAATGCCCCAATGAGTCTATCATTTTCATCAACAACAAAAGCTATGGCATCTTTCGCTAGGTTATTCAGTACTACCAAGGCATCTTTTATCAGAGTGCCTTTTAAAATCAAATGTTCACGAAAAGCTCTCATAGTAGTTTTTTAATTGCTTAATCACACTGGGTACGGAGTTATTTCGATAATAAATATTCTCTCCATTATAATTTCCGAGTTTCAATGCCTGATATACTGCATTAACGATTGATGAAGTACAAAAATCACAATGTATAATATTCGGACCGTTAACTCTACCGTTCTGTCTATCACCGACATTTACAACGTGTTTTCCAAAGGATGCAGCTTCCAGTATCCCACTGGACGAATTACCTAGCACAAGACTTGAATATAGTAACGCATGAAAATAACCAGCTTTTCCAAAGCTCTGAATGAGCACTATATGATCAGATTTTTGATTTTTAAGTTCATTGAACATTGCTGTGTACATACTCCCAAATGTGTCCGCGTTTGGCAATGTAATGACTAAATTATACTCATCCGAAAGAATCAATAGTGTCTTTTTTAGCTCTGAGATATGAGTTGGTGTCTGATCCGGATTCACAGTTTCAGGATGAAAGGTGATCAATATGAATTTTTCATCTCCGATTCCATATTTCAGTAAAAATTCCGTTTTATTAAGCTGTGGTTTCCAACTTTTAATGGCTGCCAGACTCAATGAGCCTACTGTATGGATATTATTCTCAGAATGAAGGAGCTTTTTCAGTCTGTCTGAGTATTGATCCAGTGAGGTGAAATGCAAAGTAGATGCTAAACTGATTTGGTCTCGATAAATGTTGTCAATTGCGCCAGTGGTGACCTCTCCACCATGAAAATGCGCAAAGGTAATCCCAAATGGGATTCCGGCCTGAACTGCTGCACACATTTCATAGCGGTCGCCAAGGCATAATACAACATCATTATTTGTCTGATTCCAGTAAGTAGCGAAACTTGTAACGGTCATCCCAAAGGACTTGGAAATTGACTCTTTGTCATCTGTTGTTAGAATTGAACAGACTTCATCAATTTTGTCAAATCCATGCTGTATGATTTCTTCAATTGTATATCCATGATTGGACGAATGATGAGTTCCGAATGCTATAATAGTGAGATCAAAGAATGGATCATTTCTTAATTCGAGAAGCAGGGGCAAATAAATACCAAAATCAGCTCTTGAACTGGTTAATACACCTATTTTCATGATAAACAAGAAAGATCAATCATTTCAAAATCATCTACTGAACGATTTAGCTTCTTCCCTACGACTTCACTCATATTCATCGGACTAATACCGGTTCCAGGTCGAAGTGCAATGATGTCATTCTCTGTAATTGTTTCGCCAACTGACATTGATCTTGCAAAATGTAAACTCTTTCGGGAAATTGAAATATTCTTCAATTCACTTTCAGATGGCTTTTTCTCTCCATCACCACTAATCGCGGACTCTATATTCCTTATGGCTGTAACCATTTGCTTTAACTCTTCTGGTTCAAGGGAAGCTTTATGATCAGGTCCGGGAAGATTTCGGTCTAAAGTGAAGTGCTTTTCAATAACCGTTGCTCCGAGTGCAACAGCTGCAATTGGAACTTCGATTCCCATAGTGTGATCAGAATACCCGACAGCAACACCAAATTCATTTTTGATGGTCAACATAGCTTTCAGATTTACATCCTTCATCGGAGTCGGATACTCCGTGTTACAATGTAATACTGTTATGGACTCTTTCTTACATCCGTTCCCTATCAAAACATCCAAAGCAACCTGAATTTCTTGAAGAATTGACATTCCAGTTGAGAGTATGACTGGCTTACCAAAACTCGCTATTTTCTTCAAATATGGATAGTTGGTAATTTCACCGGAAGGAATCTTGAAAAGTGGGATTCCAAGTGTTCTCAAGTAGTCGAGACCATCCGTATCAAAAGCTGTTGATAAAAATTTAATCCCGACACGCTCACACTCCTGAATGATTAAATCATGATGTTCTTCGCTCAGCTCCAAACTTTTTAGCATCGAAAACTGTGAATTGTCATTATCAGAAAGATTTTTTTGCTGATAATCCGCTTTTTTAGCTGAGCGACTGACCAATTTTTCAGCTTTAAATGTTTGGAATTTCACAAAATCGGCTCCTGCAGCATTTGCGACATGAACCAATTGTAACGCACGTTCCAAATCACCATTATGATTTACACCAGCCTCAGCAATAATCAGAACAGGTTTTATCATAGTTTTCTCGCTGGATTACCGGCTACTTTAACACCATCTGGTATGTCTGAAATTATTACACTCCCGGCTCCGATGATTACATTTTTCCCAATTTTGATTCCTTGTTTTACAACGGCATTTGCTCCGATGAATGTCCCAGATCCAATGGTAACATTACCAGCTAGCACAGCCCCGGGTGCAATGTGACACCCTCTGCCGATAAAACAATCATGCTCAACGATAGCTCCAGTATTAATGATAACATCTGATTCAATGATTGCTCGACTATTTATAGCAGCATTCGCATTTACAAAAACCCCGGAATGCACTTCTGCAGTTTTTGAGATCCAGGAGTTTGGATGAATGATTGTTCCTAACAAACAATCATGTTCCATTAAAAAATCGCTGATTTTAATACGTATCGCGTTGTCACCAATCCCCAAAACAAAAAGCGTTTTACTGATATTAGATTTAACGACGTAATCAGCTTCAGTACCCAAGTATTCTAGTTGGTATGGATTGATATCCAATTCTTTGTTATCCAAGTATCCTATTATCGTTCCGGATGCACATTCAAGAATTGCATCACATATGACATAAGCATGTCCTGAATAACCGACAATGATGTAATTATTAGATGACACTACTCGGTATGTTTACAATGCATTGTTCTAAGATTTCTGCATTAACCTGCTCATCACGCTGACACGTTTCAAACATGGGTAGTTTGTGCATCAGGGTCCAAATCGGACGAGTCATGACCCCCGCATCATTGGTGTACTTTAAAAACTCATCACGCTGTGATTTATTCTCAAGTTCGAGTGTCATGAGCCAATAATTGACTCGGGTTTCAGGTAATTCCGACCTGAATTTTATACTAAGTTGTCCAAAAAAGTCTGCATAACGCGAAGCTAATTGCCTTTTACGCTCTATGAAATAGTCCAACTGCTCGAGCTGTGCGCAGATCAATGCAGCATTCAAGTTGGGCATTCGATAATTATATCCGATTTCATCGTGGTAAAACTCGTATCGATGTGGTTGTTTCGCTGTGGTTGTCAAATGCTTAGCTTTGTCACCAAGGATTTCAACGTTGGTCACAATGGCTCCACCACCACCGGCAGTAACAATCTTATTGCCGTTAAATGAGTATGCTCCGATTTTCCCAAATGAGCCGGTTGGGCGACCATGATACAACGATCCGATAGATTCGGCTGCATCTTCAACCACTGGAATACTCCACGTGTTGCAAACATCCAAAAATTCATTCAGATTTACCGGAAATCCAAAGGTATGCATAGGCATACACGCGGAAATTCGCCTTAGCGTTTTTTTGTTATAACACCCGTCTTCCCTCAGCTCGGCGTTTGCTTCCAAGAAATTTTTTAAAGCTACCGGTGACAAACCCATGGTGTCATAATCTACATCAACAAACACGGGATGTGCATGATTGTGTGCTATTGCATTAGCAGTGGCAATGAATGTAAGTGATTGGGTTATGACTTCATCCCCGGGTTGTACCCCTACCAATCTCAGAGCAACCTGAAGCGCCGCAGTCCCATTCACAACAGCAATACCTCTTTTGGTACAACTGATTTGAGAGATCATTTCCTCAAATCTATTTACGTAGGCACCAACAGAGGATACAAACGTGGAATCTATCGTTTCCGTCACATACAATTTTTCGTTACCATTGAAACGCGGCTCATGTAACGGAATAAATTTATCCGTTTTAAAGACATCACGAATAAACGATACGGTATGTGCGAATTCTGACATGAATCAGATATTATAAATATCCGCCTTGTAACCGGCTAAGTTCTTTGGGTCTTTGAACCATTCGATGGTTTCCTTTAGACCGGATTCGAGCGTGTAGGTAGTATCCCAATCCGTGTACTGTTTCAGTTTTTCGTTGGACCCAAACAATCTGAACACTTCACTTTTTTCTGGACGCAATCGAGCTTCGTCCGTGACAATCTTTGCGTTTGGATTAATCTGATTGATCAATTCCTGCGCTAAATCACCTATACTGATTTCACTTTGGGTTGCAATATTGACTTCATGTCCGATGAGTGCATCACACTTCGAAATCGCCAAGAATCCATTTACGTTATCTTTCACAAACAGAAGATCTCTGGTAGGTGTGATATCGCCCAGTTTAATTTCGGTTTTACCGTTCAACAATTGAGAAATAATCGTGGGAATCACTGCTCTTGCGGACTGACGGGGTCCGTAGGTGTTAAAAGGACGCACGATGGTCACCGGCAGATTGAAACTGCGGTAAAACGATTCAGCAATGTGATCTGCTCCAATTTTAGTGGCTGAATAGGGAGATTGCCCTTGTTTGGGGTGCAATTCAGTAATTGGGACAAACTGAGCAGTACCATACACTTCTGAAGTCGAAGTCACCAACACACGCTTGGTCCCAAGATCCTTGGCTGCTTGCAACACATTCAGAGTACCTTTGATATTGGTATCGACATAACTGTCCGGAGAATGATAACTGAAAGGTATAGCAATTAAAGCAGCGAGATGAAACACAACATCCGCACCAGTCATAGCGGTACGTACACCATTAGGATCTCGAATGTCACCTGTAAATACATCAAGTTTCGACTTAATGTCAGATGGCAATGAATCAATCCATCCCCAACTATTGAATGAATTATATAAACAAAAGGCACGGACATCGTACCCTTGTTGGACTAAAACTTCAGTAAGATGGCTGCCAATAAATCCATCGGCACCTGTGACAAGAATTTTCAAAACAAAATAATTTCTATTTGAGTCAGAACAATTTCAGATACATTTAAATAGGAAAAAGAACACAGAAATTAAATCAAAGTCTATAAATCTTTGATGGTTCGATATAGTAAGAATGTGGACAGCACACCACTGACGATGGGGGTATAAGCTCTTACATAATCCAGTACAATTGGTTTTCTACGTACTCTAATAATGACTGTATCATAGTTTCTCATGCGAGTATCGAATACCTCATTCGGTACAGTACCGTCAACTTTGATTTTAAACTGACGACTTACACGAGTATCTTTATTAGTGACAGTAATTTCCATGTACATTTTACTCCAGTCCAGGTCTGTTTCACTGTTCCGAATGTTCATGGGACCTCTTGCAAAAGCGATCATTTGTGCGAGATTTACTCCACGAGGGACTAAATATGTACCTGGTAGTTGAATATCACCCCATACTAAAACCGTATCTGCTAACTGTGTAACTTCAGCCACTCGATAAAATGCTTCACCTAATCGAAAAGTCTGACTTTGATAAAGATTTCCGGTTTGTGCAAGGACAGTAAGATTTGATCCAAGAATAAATACTGCAAGGCATATAATCAGTTTCAACTTAGTCCGCATGGTATTTGTCATAACTTTCGTAAGCATATTTATAGTAATAATTGGTGTAGTAATATCCGGTCGCTTTCTTCGGATTAAAACTGGTC
>CAZDYD010000096.1:0-8441 GCA_964509715.1 uncultured Chitinophagales bacterium | reverse complement strand
TCGTACACCTTTTGTGACCAGCAAGGGTTCGTTAGCAGCACGAAAAGGTGTAGTCATTGAATATACTGCACCGGAATATACTGCAGTGGCTGAAGTTGCTCCCCTACCGGGATTTTCAACAACAGATTTTGATTCAATTTGTGTTGATCTAGTGGACTTCAAGCATCATTTGACAAGTTTGCTGGATCACTTCTCGAATGTCCTTAGTCAAAGTGGATCACCACATTCCGTAAAATCAGATAAATCGATCTCATCAGAATTCAATTTTTCAGGTGGACAGAATGAATTGGAAATAGAATCCCATGCAGGAGCTCAGTTAATAGATTTGGTCCACTCCATTTCAGAACAATACCTCGGAGTTGATTTTGACCATCTGTCACCTGAAATTCGATTTGCAGTAGATAGTCTGATTCTTCAGTTGGTTGTTCAACATAGTACATTGGATTTTTCGAAGTGTAAAACTGACATTCTACTCAATTGTACTGTCAATTCTACAGAAAGTGCCAAAACAAAATATGAACAGGGATATGGAACGTTCAAAATCAAGGTTGGTCTAAATCTTGAAAAGGAAATAAATCTCATACGCGATGTACGCGACATGTTTGCGGATGTGCAGATTCGATTGGATGCAAACGGCGCATGGGGACTAAATGAAGCCGCAGTTGCCTTGAAAGCGTTTAAAGATTTCAAGATTCAATATGTGGAACAACCTGTGGCAGAAAGTCTGTTAGCTGCACATGGTGAGCTTTTGAGATCGATTGGAGTTCCTATTGCGGCCGACGAATCGGCCAGGGATCATCTCTCTATTTCAAACCTCATCGAAAAAAAGAGTGTTGATGTACTTATCATTAAGCCCACTTTGATCGGGTCATTTGGAAATCTTATTGAAATCCTGAAAATGTCTAAAGATCATGCACTTGACATAGTTTTCACGAGTACACTTGATTCCGTGATAAATCGAACATTGATTTCATTTATGACTGCTTCATTATCTGATTTAAGATTCGCTCAAGGGTTGGCCACGGGACAATTACTACACCATGATTTGACTGCGTATCCTGATAACATTTTGGAGGGTACACTTAAGCAAGCTATTTATGATATACGTGATCTGTCGAAAGATTTACTTTACGAAAGGTTGGTCAGAATTGCGTGAGTACTGATAGAGACAGAGTGTTTATAGTTACCGACAGCGAGCAGTTGTCTATAGGACACCTGAAGGGTTATGCCTACCATCTGATTACCTATTTCAATCAGCAAAACATCAAAAAAACAGATTACATAGCCTTGTTCCCATCTTTATCAGTCGATTCTGTGATGTTTATTGCCGCTTGTTATGTGATTGGTCAAAAGATTCTTGTACTACCCACAAATATTCAACAATCTGAAATTGATGATGCATTCGATGCACTAAAACCTGTGTCCATTTTCGTGACGGACAAAGTCACCTTCAAATCAGAATCAATCCCTGTCCACACGATTCCCGATCATGGCGGACAAAATGCAATCCTCGATAAATCAACACACTCTTTATTAGGGGATGTTGATTCTGAGCCTAACGAATATTTCACCTGTTTAATGACATCCGGATCTACAGGAAAACCAAAGCTGGTACAGCACATTCGACGTAATTTTCAGGCTGCAGCTCGTTCATCTTCATCGAATCTACGTATCAAACCTGGTGACCAATGGCTATTGAACCTACCATTAAATCATATTGCAGGTATAAGTATCATTATACGAAGTCTACTTTCAGGTTCTGTTGTCAGGTTGACAGAAGATTCATCAATAGAGGCATTGGCGAACGTACTGCAGCATGATCCAGATCTGTCATACTGTTCATTAGTGCCGACACAATTGACAAGATTGTATCAAAAACATACTTTCCGTACTGGATCCAATTTGAAAATGATACTACTTGGAGGGGGCCCCATTTCTGAATCACTTATCATTGAATCCCGACTAAGGCGCATCCCAGTCATGCCAAGCTTTGGAATGACGGAGACTACGGCACAGTGTTTAGCGGTTCCGTTTGATGAAATTTCAACTGCTCCGGAATATTCCTGCGGAAAACCCTTACCTGGAATTGAAGCACAATTACGGGTTGACCCAGATGATGAAGAATCCGGATATCAACTCCTATGGATCAAAGGAAATCAGGTTTTTAAAAAATACACTGACCCTGATCTAACTTCTGTGAGTTTTGACGAGCATGGTTGGTTTTGCACTGGGGACTATGCCAGTGTTGATTCTGAGGGATATTTCAGAATTATTATGCGAAGGACCGACAGAATCGTTTCTGGCGGTGAGAATATAAATCCAAGAGAAGTCGAATCCGCTTTGAACAGTCTGGTTGAAATTACTGATGTTGCAGTGATTGGCCTACCTGATGATGAATGGGGGCAGGTAGTAACAGCAGTTGTAGTAAGTAATCATTCCGTGACCTTGCCGTGGATCAAGACAAAGTTGGATGGAGTATTACCCGGATTTAAGCAACCCAAAAAATTAATTCAAATCAATGCAATTCCCAGAACAGCATCTGGTAAGATCCTGCGACGGGAATTACAAAAACTAATCGAGTCAATCGGATAATCCTACTCTGGCAAATAGAACTTCCACTTGTGAAGTATGGTGTTTAAGATCAAAAGCTTCTTTAATCTCAGATTCATCAAGATGAGATGAAACCCGGCCATCGTTCAATGCCAGATCCATCAAAGGCAACCTGTTTTCCCATGCCTTCATTGCGAGCGGCTGAATCATATCATAGCTTTCTTCACGTGACACCCCTTTGTTTATGAGCATAAGCATCAAACGTTGCGAGAATACAAGACCATGGGTTTTTTGGATGTTTTCCAGCATGTTCTCCTCAAAAACGACCAAATTTTCAAGGATCCTGGCAAACCTGTCTAGCATATAGTCCAATAGGATGGTAGCATCGGGCAAAATGATCCTTTCAGCTGCTGAATGTGAAATATCTCTTTCGTGCCATAATGGAATGTTCTCAAAAGCGGTGACCATATATCCCCTCAGAACCCTGGCACACCCTGAAATATTCTCAGATCCGATCGGATTTCGTTTATGGGGCATGGCAGAAGAGCCTTTTTGTCCGGCCATAAACCGTTCTTCCACCTCTCTCGTCTCGCTTTTTTGTAGGTGACGAATCTCTACCGCCATTTTCTCTAATGAAGAACCAATCAATGCAATAACCGACATATAATAGGCGTGGCGGTCGCGTTGCAGGGTCTGGGTCGAGATCGGTGCGGGTTTCAGTCCAAGATATTCACAGACCAAAACTTCAATCTGAGGTGGGATATTTGCAAATGTCCCGACTGCACCTGAGATTTTTCCAAACTCTATTTCATCAGCAGCCTTTTCAAATCGATCCTTGTTTCTCAACATTTCTGCATACCACAAAGCACATTTCAGCCCAAAAGTAGTAGGTTCGGCATGGATTCCGTGAGTACGACCCATCATTACTGTGTATTTATGTTCTTTGGCTTTAGCCGCAAGAACAGCAAGTAATCGATCGATACCTTTTTTTAAAATAACATTCGCCTGCTTTAATCGAACTCCAGTAGCCGTATCAACAACATCTGTGGATGTCAGTCCATAATGGACCCATTTTTTTTCTGGTCCAAGGGTCTCAGAGACGGCGCGAGTAAACGCCACAACATCATGCCGTGTGGTCTCTTCGATCTCTTTGATACGATCGATATCAAAACTTGCTTTTTGATAGAGAGTTTCGACATCTTCTTTTGGTATATGGCCAAGATCACTCCAGGCTCTGCAAACAGCGAGTTCTACGTCCAGCCAGGATTGAAATTGATTTTGCTCGGTCCATATGGCACTCATTTCCTTACGGGAGTAACGATCGATCATACTACAATTATTTATTTAGAATTGGTTTCTGGTTGGGCAACAACCACTTTTGTGATCCGGTTGTTTTCGACTTTGTGAACGGTAAGCTTTAATCCTTTAAAGTCGACCTTCTCACCGGACTCGGGTATTTTTTCAAGTAAGTGATATATGAGACCACCCAAGGTTTCATACTCATCATCGTCACTCACGATATCTACCCCGAGAATGTCGCACATGTCATCAAGATCTATTTTCGCATCAAAAATATAATCTCCGTTTTTCCGCCTGGTAAACAACGTTTCATGTCCACTGAACTCGTCGTGCATTTCGCCGACTATTTCCTCGAGTACATCGTCCATCGAAACGATACCTTCGGTTCCACCATATTCATCTACAACAACGGCCACGTGTGTTTTTTCACGTTGAAAGTCTCTGAGCAGGTCATCTAATTTCTTGGAAGGCGGAATAAAAATGGACTTTCTAGCCAGGTTTCGCCAATTGATAACCACATCCTGGGTTTTATTGTCGATAAATGGAAGTAAATCTTTGGTATGGATAATTCCGAGAATATTATCCAAATCGTCCTCATATAATGGCATTCTGGAGACGCTCTTCTCCCTGATTGTCTGCAATACCTCAGCAAGTGTATCCTCTGTAGAGATCGCAATGACATCAACTCTGGATGTCATGATTTCACGCACTGTTGTATTTCCGAATTCGATGACATTCTCAATGATTTCGCGTTCATCTCCCTGCAATGATCCCTGCAATTCTCCAACTTCTGCAATTGTGAGCAAATCTTCAGAAGAGAACCTATCTGTTGGTTTAGGCAATTTCTTTTCCAGGAATGCTGCTGATGAACCTAACCATTTTGCCAAAGGCGCGAACAGTATATAAAATACATACAGAAACACACTCAGATTTTTTGCGACTTCTTTAGGGTTCTTCAGTGCCAATATTTTCGGAGTAATCTCGGCCATTATTACAATCACGGAAGTAAGAACCATGATTTCGATAGCATAGACAATGTAGTCGGGAATCGTTGTAAGTACAAGCAGTTCTCCTGTTATGACGGCAGCCATAACAGCTGTAATAATATTGGCAACAGTGTTACCTATAAGAATCGTGGAGAGTAGTCGACGTGGTTTCTCCAGCATTCCTAAAACACGTCGTAAAGATGGGTCAGTTTTGGCTTCCTCTATATCGTCGGGTGAGAGATTCCCACTTAGAGAGAAAAATGCAACCTCTGTACTTGAAAACAGTGCAGAAAAGATCAGGCCAAGCAACATTACAAAAAAAAGCACGCCGATACCCGACCAATCGACACTGTGTAATTCAGCCGACTGGACCAATTCAAACAGCTCATCTGTTTGAAAGAAAAGAGCAATAAGTCCGGGTTTCAAGGAAATATTTATCTGTTGGGGTTGTATGGGTCTAAACTGTCCCAAATATAAAAAGATCTGCACACAATCTTTGCATGCAGATCATTATTATGCGTTGACTAATATAGAATTAGAATGGCAAGTCGTCGTCACCTTCATCAAATGGCGTCTGAGCCGAAGATGATGCAGGTTCTGGACGTTGTGTATCTTTGGAAGATGAGGTATTCGGTCCACCTTCCTTACTATCGAGTAATTGAATTGTTTGAGCTTTAATCTCTGTAGTATAGCGTTTTTGTCCGTCGCGGTCTTCCCATGAGCGTGTCTGCAGTGAACCTTCAACATAGATTTGACTGCCCTTGCGAGTGTATTGCTGACAAATTTCTGCCAGTCTTCCCCAAGCGACCACTCTATGCCATTCGGTATTTTCCTGCCATTCACCGTTTGCGTCTTTGTATCGCTCAGATGTTGCCAGACTCAATGTGGCGACAGCTGTGTTACTTTGTGTGTACCTGACTTCAGGGTCAGAGCCCAGTCTTCCGATCAACATTACTTTATTGAGATTTCCCATAGTATCAACAGTTAGTTTCCGATTTGGTTACATATCAGAGCCGGCAGATCGTCAATCCTTACATTTTTTGTCATTTTTTTCACGTGTACAACAACTTTTATTCCGACAAACTGGTCCGATTGTTCTTATGAACTGAAAATAAGCAAATAGCCGGATAATAATAGCTCAATTATATATCCAAAAGTTTATCAATGATTGGTTATTCACGTTCAATCACCGTAATTTCAGCAACTAAACATTTCAACACCGGAATCACAGCGAAAATTCTGCCATGAAGATATACACGAAGACTGGAGATCAAGGAGAAACTTCACTTTTTGGAGGAGGCCGGGTATTGAAAAATTCACCCAGAATTGAAGCTTACGGAACAGTTGATGAACTGAATTCCAGTATCGGATTTGTTCGATCCCAAAAGGTCTCCGATCTGGCTCAAGAGCATCTTGAGCAAATCCAGAATGATTTGTTTATTCTGGGCGCCGACTTGGCAACTCCTTCCGATTCCAAAGCCAACATTCAAAGAATCGATGTGCCTCACATTACCCGGTTAGAACACTGGATCGATGAACTTGAAACCCATCTTGATCCACTTCGATACTTTATCCTGCCCGGTGGAACTCCAGGTGCTTCGGCACTCCACATAGCTCGTACCGTATGCAGAAGAGCTGAAAGATGCCTTGTCACGGCCAAATCTTCTGAAGTGATCTCATCAGAAAGTGAAATTTATCTTAACCGACTTTCAGATTATCTGTTCGTTCTGGCAAGATTTGAAAACAAACACGCTGGCGTAAATGAAACCCTTTGGAAAACCCGGTAATCACGTATGGCATTATCCAACAAGTCAAAGAGTTACATCCAAAAGAACCGATCCCTTGGTGCCAAACAACTGGCAAAAAAACTGAATGTAGATATAAATGAGGTAAGCGAGTATCTTCAAACCCTTCAGGCATCTCCGGTCGACCCAGGAATTCCAGAACTCGATGCAAGGAAGAAGTTCATATTCACACTCATTGCCTTGATGATTCCGGTTTTGTTTTTCGTGATACTTGAAGTATCTCTTCGTTCAAGTAATTATCGTGGAAATACTGACCTTTTCCTGACCATGCATCAACTTGATGGCAAGTATAAGGTGGCCAATCCAAATTTTGCAGCCCGTTATTTTTTCTACACTTCTGTTGTTCCAAATGCTCCTGCTGAACCTTTTCTTACCATTAAACCCGAAAATGGTTTCAGAGTTTTTGTTATGGGAGAATCTTCGGCGGCTGGATACCCCTACGGCTATAATGGTATTTTCGGCAGAGTCGTACAGGATGTATTGCAAGATGTAATGCCCGACCGCCATGTTGAAGTGATCACTGTGGCTATGTCTGCCATCAATTCGTACACACTTTATGACCAGGTAAACGAAATCCTGCAGGAGTCACCAGATGCAATTATGATCTACACAGGTCATAATGAGTTTTATGGTGCTCTGGGTGTGGGATCGAATGAAAGCCTTGGCTCCTCTCCTGCATTCGTTCGTTTTTACCTACGGATTCAAAACCTAAAAACGTTTTTATTTCTACGTGACCAACTTACTTCCTTTACCAAATGGGTCGCTCAAAAGATTTCGGATCCAGGCGATCGCGGACTCGAAACCTTGATGCAACAAGTTGTTCGAGATCAATCAATTACACTCGATAGTCCGACTTATGAGCTTGGAAAACGACAGTTCACATCCAACATGGGGCAAATTCTGGACAGATTTGAGTCAGCCGGAGTCCCGGTGTTCCTCGGAAGTTTGGCCAGCAATCTCAAAGACCACCACCCATTTGAATCTGTCGGAACTGAGCTTCATCCACCGGCCGCCGAGGTGTTCACTGAAGCAAGATTAGCCTATGAGTCGGGAGATCTCGATGCCGCGTATGAAAAGTTTCAGTATGCCAGAGACCTGGACGCTTTAAAATTTCGGGCAACAACCGAATTCAATGAATTGATTCGTGAGATGTCGAAACGGGATGGTGTCTACTATGTCCCTGTAGAGGAACGATTGATGCAGGTTTCAGAAGATGGAATCATAGGGTACGATCTAATGCTTGAGCACCTGCATCCGAACTCAAAAGGTTATTTTCAAATAGGTATGGCGTACGCCGAAGCACTCCGAGAGATTGGTTTTCTTGGACTTGAAGCAGATCTTTCACGCTGGCAAACGGATCAGAATTACTA
The DNA here is from genome assembly GCA_964509715.1 of uncultured Chitinophagales bacterium. GTDB lineage: Bacteria > Bacteroidota > Rhodothermia > Balneolales > HLUCCA01 > UBA11400. The sequence continues at coordinate 431 of CAZDYD010000096.1, read as the reverse complement.
TGACAGGATGTACCTTTCTGAATTGGATCACAGGGTTGTTGCCCATCGCTTGAAAATATTGACCGGTAGCTGGCCATTTGTCAAAACAGGTCCTGGTTTCCGATACATTAATTATCGCTATGAAAGTGTGGCTGATAGCCTTGCTTTTGAAGTGGTCAACAATAAACTTCGTTGGGATGCTGCCAAAGTTCAGCTGAGTGAGTATTATGTCAAAACTCAGCAACCTGAAAAAATGTTATTTGAGTTTCGCGGACTCATGCGTGATCAACCTTACAATGATTCACCATTTTTGATCACTGCGCAGTATTATCTGGATGTCGGTCGATTAAATGAGGCCAGACCTTATTTGTTGCGGGCCCATGAGATTGAATCATCTGCGTATACATACAAAATGCTTGGTGCCATTGAAGTTAACGATCGTAACTTCATAA
>CAZDYD010000095.1:0-8511 GCA_964509715.1 uncultured Chitinophagales bacterium | reverse complement strand
AAAGTTTTCAGTAATTATACCATTAAAGGTGAATTACTCGGCAGATTCGTCAGAATCAGCGTCTATTGCTTTGGCTTTAGGCTTAGCTTTTGGCTTTTCTTCGGCCGGGGCTACAGCTGCATCCTCTTGCTCCTTGAGTTTGTCACGCAGATCGCTCAAACCTGACATTTCACCAAGGGTCATAGCTCCAGTAACAGCTTCATCTTTCTTACCTTTACCAGCTTTTGCTTTTTTGCCACCTTTTTCAACAGGTTCTGCATCATAAGCTTTTTCACTGACAACAATATTTCTGCTTGCTTCGTCGAATTCCAAAACTGCTACATTGATCTCTTCATCAATTTTGTAGCTTTCTGTGATGGTTTCGATTTTGGCCTCACGAGCAGGCATGAACGCTTCTACACCCAATGGAAGTGCAACAAACAATCCTTTGTCGGTTGTCTTGGATACTTTCGCACCTTCAACTTTTGAACCAACATAGTAGTTTCTTGCGTACTCATCCCAAGGATTTGTAGAAATCTGCTTGTGCCCCAATGAAATTCTTCTGTTCTCGAAATCGATGGACAGAATAACTACATCGAGTTCATCACCTTTGTTAACAACTTCACTTGGGTGACTTACTTTCTCGGTCCAGCTCAGGTCAGATACGTGTACAAGTCCGTCGATTCCTGGCTCAAGTTCGATGAATACACCAAAGTTGGTCAAGTTACGAACAATACCCTTGTGACGTGATCCGATAGGATACTTCATCTCGAGTTCTTTCCAAGGATCGTTCTCGAGCTGTTTCACACCCAGAGATACTTTCTTCTCTGTTTTGTTGATGTTCAGAACGATACACTCGATAACCTGATTTTTCTCAACAAGCTGTGATGGGTGCTTGATGTGCTGGGTCCATGACATTTCAGAAATGTGGATAAGACCTTCAACACCTTTTTCGAGCTCAATAAAGGCTCCGTAATCGGCGATTGACACCACTTTACCTTGGACTTTCGCGCCTTCAGGATACTTGGCGTCGATGTTGTCCCATGGATGTGGTTGAAGTTGCTTCAAGCCGAGTGAAATACGCTTACGATCTTTATCGAACTCAAGCACTACAACGTTCAAACGCTGATCCAGTTTAACGATTTCGGATGGATGCTCAACACGTCCCCATGACAGGTCAGTGATATGCAGAAGTCCGTCAACCCCACCAAGGTCAATAAACACACCGAAATCAGTGATATTCTTGACTGTACCTTCGAGGATCTGTCCGGCTTCCATTGTTGCCAGGATTTCTTCTCTTTGTTCTTCGAGATCGGTCTCGACCAATGCACGGTGTGAAACAACAACGTTTTCGCTGGTGGTGTTCAATTTAACAACCATGAATTCCATGGTCTTACCAACATATGCGTCGAAATCTCGCACAGGACGGACGTCGATCTGTGAACCAGGCAAGAAGGCATCGATACCAAAGATGTCGACCACCATACCGCCTTTGATGCGGCGCTTGATGAGACCTTCGATAACAGTCTGGTTAACGTGAGCTTGATCGATTTTTTGCCATACTCGAAGAGTATCGGCTTTCTTGCGTGAGAGAACGAGCTGTCCGTCGCGGTCTTCAACACGATCAAGGAATACTTCAACTTCATCGCCGGCCTCAACGGTGTCGGCATTACGGAATTCGTTTACAGGTACAATACCTTCGGATTTGAAACCAATGTCAACAATGACATATTTCTCATCTCGGGAAACTACGCGTCCCGTTACAATTTCTTTTTCTTTGAGGGTGCTCAATGTACCTTCGTACATTTTCACGAGATCGTGAAACTCCTCATCTGTATAATCTTCTGATGCTTCCTGCAATTCAGCCAGGGTATATACCCTTTCACTGATTTCGCCGGTGTAAGATTTTGGCACGTATGTTGCTTCTTCAACTACCGGGCTCGACTTTTCTTCAGCAACCGGAGCTTCTTGGGCTTCAGCTACTTCAGCAACCGGAGCTTCTTGGGCTTCAGCTACTTCAGCAACCGGGGACTCTTCAGCAGCCACTTCTACTGTTTCAGTAGTGGTAGGCTCAACGGTCTCGGTTACAGTTTGTTCAACGTTGGTTTCTTCCTCGTTTTGGAGAGTTTCTTTTTTTAACTCATCAGTCATTAATTGTACCTGTTTCTGTTAGCCTCATCATTGGAAGGTTTTCCGCAGATGGGATTAGGGTTGATTGTTTGTTTTTGTTTCATTGTTGTTCCGGATAGTACCTTAGCGACTAAGGTTGCAGATCCGATAGGAAGCTGGTGTTCAGCACCCTATCCGATCGACAATTATCTGGACTTGTTGGTCGAAACTTACCGATGTTGTATCGATCTCGAATGCGTCATCCGCTTTTCGGAGCGGAGCCACTACGCGACTGGAATCCATGGCGTCGCGCTGACGTAAATTTTCCAGAATAGCATCGAATTCGGTGTCGTGTCCTGCAGCACGCATTTCAAGTAATCTGCGCTCAGCCCTTTTCACCACATCAGCGGTCAGAAAAAATTTATACTGTGCGTCAGGAAATACTACGGTGCCAAGATCTCTTCCGTCAGCTATGAAATTTCCTGTTTTAACGAACTCACGCAGGTAGCTGTTCACGAAATCACGTGCTTCAGGAATGGCGGCCACTTCACTTACCTTCTCAGATACACGCTGTTCACGGATATCACGAGTAACGTCTGATCCGTTCAAACGAACATGAAATTCGTTGTTTTCGAAACGAACCGACAAATCGGTATCTTTCAGATCTTCAAAGAACAATGGTATTTGACATGCATTGTTCAGGTAAATCAAAGTCACAGCCCGATAAAAAGCACCGGAATCGAGATAGTGGAGTCCGCAGCGTTTGGCTACTGCTTTAGCTGTTGAACTTTTCCCCGAACCGGCCGGTCCGTCAATAACTATGATCATGCCATGAATATTTTATGTCAAAGTTCCACAAATTATAGACTTTGATGATAATTATCAAATATTTTCTTGTTTCTCTTTATGAGATGTCTTAATTTTGTGATCTACGAAATTTTCAAGCAACCATTTTGTATTCTATATAAATATGCCACAGCATAAATCATCAGTAAAACGAGTCAGACAAGACGCCAAGAAAAGAACCCACAACCGTGCATTGCGCTCAAAAATGAGAACGTTGGTAAAAAACGTACTTAAGAGCACTGACAAAGCTACGGGTGAAACCAATCTCAAAAGCGCGGTTTCCTATCTGGATCGCATGGCTGTTAAAGGTGTCGTTCACAAGAACAACGCAGCCAACAAAAAGTCTACTTTGGTTCGTTACGTAAACGGCCTGCAATAATCGAGCATTTATGAGCAAAGCTCTGTTGGTTATACTCGACGGATATGGGATCTCTGAAGATCCCTCCGTAAGTGCCATTGAGCAAGCGCATAAACCCTTTCTCGATAAGCTCTTCTCTGAAAACCCAAAGTCCTGGCTCAGGGCCGATGGTGAGTTCGTTGGGTTACCCGACGGACAATTCGGAAACTCCGAGGTCGGCCATCTGAACATCGGTGCCGGACGCATAGTATGGCAGGAGCTTTCCCGCATCGACAAAGCTATACGTGAACGCACCTTCTTCGAAGATCCTTCTCTTTTACAGGCTATCAACGACGCTAAGAAGTCCGGACGTATCCATGTATATGGATTGTTCTCTGACGGTGGGGTCCACTCGCACCTGAACCATCTGTATGCTTTGCTCGAACTGTGCAAGCAACAGGGACTTTCTGAAGTATATGTACATGCATTTACCGATGGTCGCGACACCAATCCTGACAGTGGTATTCGGTACTTGACCGAATTCGAACAAAAGGCTGCTGAAATTGGAGTCGGACGAGTTGTTTCAGTCATTGGACGATACTATGCTATGGATCGGGACAATCGGTGGGAACGTGTTGAAAGAGCTTATCGTTTGTTGACAGAGGGAACCGGGACACACTCTGAATCCGCCAAGCAGGTGTTCGAGCAATCATACGCTGCCAAAAAAACTGACGAGTTCATCGAACCGCACACAGTAGGTGCCGATTTCAAGTCAACTCGCATTAGCAAAGATGATACCGTACTTTTTTTCAATTTCCGTGGTGACCGGGCCCGTGAGATTACCCGCGCGTTCACAGCTGTTGACTTTGATTCATTCGATCGCGAGCCTCTGAATCTACATTATTATTGTTTCACGCAGTACGACGCTACCTTTGAGCATGTGGAAGTCGTGTTCAAACCAACTCCGATGACCAACACTCTGGGTGAGGTGGTTAGTCAAGCCGGCAAGAATCAACTTCGCATTGCCGAAACTGAGAAGTATCCACATGTTACCTATTTCTTCAATGGTGGCATCGAAACTCCGAACCAAGGTGAAGAACGTATTCTTGTGTCATCACCCAAAGTCGCAACATATGACCTCCAACCTGAAATGAGTGCATATGAAGTAACTGAAAAGCTTTGTGCTGCACTAAACACTGGAAAATACGAGCTCGTAGTGCTCAATTATGCAAATCCTGACATGGTTGGTCACACTGGAATCATGTCGGCAGCAGTGGCAGCCATTGAAGCCATCGACCGTTGTATGGAGAAGACGGTTACTACAGCCTTGAATAATGGATACACTGTTGTTGTGATTGCTGACCATGGCAACGCTGATATTATGGTCCAACCGGACGGGTCTCCACACACCGCCCATACTCTTGCGAGGGTCCCGATCGTAATTGCTGGTTATCCCGAAAATCCGACACCAGAACACGGTATTCTTGCCGATGTAGCTCCAACTCTTCTCAAAATCATGGGCATTCCCCAACCTCCCGAAATGTCGGGTAAAGCTCTCATATAATAATTTGGGCACTCTAAGGATACACCAGTATCAGAGTTCATATTCCTGAAATTACCGATCATCATATTTTAGTAATTTATTCCCAAGTGTGGAGTCTGCAAGTAAGTATGTACCAAACAATCGTTGATATTTGTGAATGTCACTTGTAAAGTACTATTTGAAGCTTATTCAAAATTAAATTGTTTTTTCACCTTCCTCGTTATACTTTGCGTACAACGTGAACTAATACATCATTTCAATCGTTTTGTCTTACAAAATTGAGATAAAACCAACAGGAACCAATGGACGGAAATTTTTCAAATCGTGTAAGAGATGTCATACAATTCAGCCGGGAAGAAGCTCTTCGGTTAGGACACGATTATATCGGCACAGAACATCTGATTTTAGGTATCATCCGCCTGGGAGATGGAATTGCCATTAAAATTTTAAAAAACTTGAATTGTGACCTCCAGAAACTCAAGAAGAATATCGAAGATACGGTAAGAGGAACTGGAGGGGCTGTAACGGTAGGAAATATTCCACTGACCAAACAGGCTGAAAAAGTGCTACGAATCACCTATTTGGAAGCCAAGCTGTATAAAAGTGACACGATCGGCACAGAACATCTGCTACTGTCGTTACTGAGAGATGATGAGAATATTGCCGCACAGATTTTGCAGCAATTTAATGTAAGTTATGACAGTGTTCGTGAGGAACTTGATCTGATTATTTCGGGTAAACCATCTCGAGAAGAGCAAGTTGCTGAAGCCGAAGAAATCGAAAGTAGTGCAACCGGGATCAAATCAACAAGCTCAACTCCAAGGGAGCGTAAAATGGAAAAAACCAAAACTCCAGTTCTTGACAATTTCGGCAGGGATCTTACGAAGCTTGCCGAAGAGGGAAAACTCGATCCGATCGTCGGACGCGAAAAAGAAATTGAACGTGTGGCACAGATTTTAAGTCGCCGTAAAAAGAATAACCCTGTACTGATCGGAGAACCCGGTGTGGGTAAAACGGCCATTGCCGAAGGACTTGCTCTGAGGATCGTCAAACGAAAAGTTTCACGGGTTCTGTACGACAAACGGGTAATAGCTCTGGATTTGGCTGCGCTCGTCGCAGGTACTAAGTATCGAGGACAATTCGAGGAGCGTATGAAAGCCGTCATGAACGAGCTCGAAAAAACCCCAAATGTGATTCTTTTCATTGATGAATTGCATACCATCGTTGGTGCGGGTGGTGCGAGTGGTTCACTTGATGCTTCAAATATGCTCAAGCCGGCTCTTGCAAGAGGTGAAGTTCAAGCTATTGGTGCGACTACATTGAATGAGTATCGCCAGTTTATTGAAAAAGATGGTGCGCTTGAACGACGCTTCCAAAAGATCATGATCGATCCAACCACTCCTGAGGAAACCATTGAGATTTTGAATCGCATCAAGGCAAAATATGAGAAACATCATAGTGTCCGTTATTCCGATGAGGCGATCCTGGCTTGTGTCAAATTGACCGACCGATACATCACAGATCGTTTTCTTCCGGACAAAGCAATCGACGCACTTGATGAATCAGGAGCTCGTGTGCATCTGTCTAATATTACGGTCCCACCACATATCATCAAGCTGGAAGAAGAAATAGAGACGACCAGCGCCGAAAAAAACGCCATGGTAAAGAAACAGCGTTTTGAGGATGCTGCCCGGTTGCGTGATAAAGAGAAAAGATTGATCGATGAGCTTGAGATGGCTCAGCGTGAGTGGGAAAAAGAGAGTGAAGAACTTTTATTTGATGTCACAGAGGACGATGTAGCTCGTGTTGTAGCCATGATGACCGGTATTCCTGTGAACAAAATCGCACAGAATGAAGGTAAAAAACTGTTGAAAATGACTAATGAGCTATCGGGTAAAGTCATCGGACAGGACGAAGCCATTGTAAAACTGGCCAAAGCTATACAACGTACCCGAGCTGGGCTCAAGGATCCACAGCGCCCAATAGGATCATTTATTTTCCTGGGTCCAACCGGAGTCGGTAAAACGGAATTGGCAAAGGTTATGGCCAAGTACCTCTTTGACGTTGATGATGCGTTGATCCGCATTGATATGAGTGAGTATATGGAGAAATTTTCAGTATCCAGACTCGTGGGAGCACCTCCGGGATATGTTGGATACGAAGAGGGAGGTATCCTAACTGAAAAGGTCCGCCGTAAGCCATATAGTGTTGTTTTGTTGGACGAAATCGAGAAGGCGCACCCTGATGTGTTTAACTTACTGTTACAGGTGTTGGATGACGGGGTTTTGACCGACAGTTTGGGACGAAAAGTTGATTTCCGAAACACAATCATCATAATGACCTCAAATATTGGAGCTCGTGATATCAAAAATATGGGCCAGGGAATCGGATTTTCGCCATCAGACTCTACGTTCGATTATGCCAAGATGAAATCCGTGATTCAAGATGCGTTGCGTCGTGTTTTCAATCCAGAGTTCCTGAATCGGGTTGATGATGTAATTGTATTCAAACCTTTGGACAAAGATGATATCCACAAGATAATCGATAACATGGCCGACGAGCTATTTAAGCGTATAAAAGACCTCGGTTATGAAGTTGATATGAGCAAAGGGGCAAAAGACTTTTTGGCCGATAAAGGATTTGATCCCAAGTACGGTGCACGTCCATTACGTCGGGCTATACAACGTTATGTTGAAGATCCGTTGGCTGAAGAGTTGCTTGGAAATGTGCATCCAGAGGGTTCGACCGTTAAGGTGAAAATGAACGGAGCTCGTGACGGACTCATGTTCGAGTGGAAATCGCCGGACTCCTCAGACAATAAAGACTCAAACAAAAAGTCGGAAGAGGCTAAATCCTGATGTGGCAGACTAAAATCTGCCACCTTTTAATCGTTAGTTACTGTCCATTTTACTTTGCTGGTTCATCGTGATAGCGTTTCAGAGTGTTTTTCCCTCGTTTCGTGGAGGTATTTCTAAATTCAGTGACCATCTGTACAAAAATTTGACACGATCGGTTCAAGTCAGAGCATATAATTACACAAAGTTATATCCTCCGATCCTTTTTCCCGGAAAAACACAGTACCTTGACCAACAATCTGATAACTATGCATTACCAGTACTTCATGCGTATAATCCATTGAACTGGAATGCGGTAGGTGCGGACATGATCTCTGAGGATACAAGAGCGTACATATATTCTCATTGGCATCCCTTCTTTTCCTTCTCTCAGATCTCAATACTCAAAGAAATCAAGACCCGTTATCCTGATGTCGTCACTGCGGGTATTATTCATAATGTATTGCCACATGAGCGGTTTCCGATGCAGGAAATTCCGACAAGGCGTCTGTTTAAGTTAACCGATCACCCGATTGTTCTGTCAGAGCAAACCCATAGGCAATACCGTGATTTGATGGATGGTGTAAATCCGGAAAAGCTTTTTCATCCGGTGTATGAGCAGGATTGGCCAACTGAGGACCGTACCAGTATCAGGAGGAGATTGGGATATGAAGAAGATGAGATCATTGTGCTTTTTTTTGGTTTGGTAAGGACTTACAAAGGGCTCGATGTACTAATTGATGCATTAAACCTTATAAATCTCGAGAATACTAGAATTCGTCCATTGATTGTCGGTGAGTTCTATATTGAGCCTCAGCAGATTACTAATAAGATCAAATCGGCACATTTACCCTATTATGAAA
>CAZDYD010000094.1:0-8551 GCA_964509715.1 uncultured Chitinophagales bacterium | reverse complement strand
CATCAGCCCCAATGCAAACCAGATCCCAATGAATCGCACTATGATTTCCGTTTGGAGCGATCTCATAGTCGTTTCCAAGGGTAAGATGATTGGAACCGTAAATCTTTTCATCAAACAGGATATCATACATGGGACTTTCGATCACTGGATTCAACCCGAAGCTGAATTCGCCAAACCGACGTGCACCTTCATCCGTATTCAGGATCTGTTCAAGCGATGCATTGTCAGACGAATCAAAATCAACCACGACCCCGTCCTTGACCACAAGTTTCACAAATTCAAATGGTTTGCCCTGGTACACGGAAGGAACATATGAAATAACACCATTCACACTATCGAGAATCGGTGAGGTAAACAATTCACCGTCGGGTATATTTCTTTTTCCAACACAGGGTATCCAATTTTGTCCCTTCACCGAGAATTTTATATCCGTTCCATCCCCATGTAATCGAATTTCCCTAGTTTTTCGTAACAGCTCCTCAAGTGGCTGCATATCTGCGGCCAATTTCGCATAATCGAGGAGACATGATCTGTAATAAAAGTCTTCAAACTCGTGCGTGGGCATTTTAGCGTTCATCGCAAACGCATCCGACGGATACCTCATGATACACCACTTGGTGTGGTCGACCCTCTGTTTGAAATGCACTGGATCCAGAAACTTCTCTGCATAGGCTTTATTCGCTTCGGCCGATACTTTTGATGTTTCATAAATATTCTGGGTCGCACGTATTCCGACATATGCGTGCATTTGTTTCATAAGTGGTAACTGGTCGGCCTCGGCTTGGCGGGACCAATACCCGACATCGCCTTTTTCGAGTAGTATCCGCTGTGTCTCCGCGTCTACCACATCCACAAACGGGTGTGCTCCCATGTCTCTGGCCTTCTCTACCAATGCCCTCAGCAATGAAATCCCATTCAACCCAATCAACTGAATCATAACATTTTCATCAGGTTGCAATTCAACACTATAGGACAATATTTTCTCAGCAAATTTTCGGTCAATTGGTTTAATCATGTAATTTCCACTATTTATTATTTTCGATGTTCAAAACTGTATCGCACCACTCAAGTTCTGAGGGGTCATTACTGGCGATAATGGTGAGACGGTTTCTTTTCTTTCGCTCATGTACCACATTCTTGATAAACTCAACTCCTCGGACGTCAAGATTTGTTCCTGGTTCATCCAGAAACAATACTACAGGGTCATTCAGGATGGATGCAATGATTTTCACACGCTGTTGTTGTCCAGATGACAAAGATTTATACAGCACATCTAACTTTTCACCTATTCCGAGCTCATTGAACAAAGCACCATATGCAAGCATATCCCCGGCAACGGACTCGAAAGGTGCCCTAAGAAAATCCAGGTTCTCTCGACATGTAAGATCCTTGTATAACTGGATGTAGGGTGCGGCATACCCCGTGTCTCGTCTCAAATCAAAATCAGTAGGGTCACCAGCATCTTGTATCCAATTCACGGAACCATGATCCTGACGGAGTAAGCCAGCCAGACAACGTAAGAGGGTCGATTTCCCGGAGCCATTTGCTCCAGCTACACCCACAACACCTCCTGCCGGACCGAAATTCACATCACGGAACACCCATCGTAATCCAAAATATTTGCCTAATTGTACAATTTCGAGTTTCATAGAAAGCAAAGGTACGCAATGAAGCAGAAAACAAAAATCGGATACACGTTTTAGATGTAGCTTTCGTTTGATTAGGGTGACTAACAGCGATATATTTCAACAAAAATTATATGCAGAAAACCATCGTTAATATTACCAGTGACTTGTTGTCACGGCTACCAGCAAAACAGATGTATTTCACAACATCTGACTTATTGGATGCCGGATTTCCAGCCTATCTCGTCGATCGTATCCACCTGGAAATTGAGGGAAACCTAGCCGAATCCGTTCAGTTACCACAAAGTGATTGGGCTGACATGCAAACTGATGCCGTGCAGGATGCCTGGAGTAATTTTCTTGGCGCTATTCGGGCAGAGACCAGACTTCCATCCTCTTATGCCCGATCAGTTATTGAAACCTCAGTCGAGGACCTCATCGATCTACTGTCGAATCCCAGATTATACATCATAAGTACCTTGTTCCGATCCAACAAAACAGCATCACTTGATGAGCTGTTACTACGTTCCCGTTGGATTATAATCTATCCGCATCTTACCAACGCCCTTGTGCGTTACATGCAGAAAAAACAGCTGGTTGTAATATCACGAGATAAAGCGTTGTATGTAATATCACAAGTCGATGACAGACTCACAGAAGGATTTACCCCACTCAAATGGGGACAACACCTTGAAAATCTGTTCGGCCTTTTAAAAAACGAGGTCCCATCCGAGCTATTAGCATCATTTTTTGAAGACCGGGGTATGGAAAGTGAGTCTCGAGCGCTAAAAAAGATCTCTCAAACCCTGAGCAGAAATTCATTTATTGATGTTCTGACAGGTATGAGTATACTCGATCTTGAGGAGGAGGATATCCAATCAGATCGGATTACCTGGAATTCAGATGTCCCTGCGGACAAAAACAACACAGAGACACATTTCGATCATGTAATCAAAACTCCAGCATCTGAAACTGAATTTACAACCAAGGATTCAGATTTGGATTCTACCCAGACAGAGTATGATCGACCCATCTCTTTGGAAGAAGCCTTCAGAAGCATGTCAGACGATCCGGAAGAACAGGAAATCTCAGCCCCGAATGAGTTTGCAGGTCTCGCCCAAGATGAGCTACCGAATCCTACCACGAATGATCTGGCAGGTACCGCCTCGGCAGAGATTTCAATTCAAGGCCCGAGCAAGTTTACAAATCCTACCCCTAGTAAACAGGCAGGACCGGAGTCGAACGAGTCACCAGAGCCCATTGAGCCAACAGAGTCCACAGAGTCCACAGAGTCCACAGACGACAATTTTTCACCATTCGGAATTCAATCCGAAGAGGTTGACCCAGATCAGGAACCTGAGGTGAGTACGACTCCACATTCGGGTTCATTGTATGCAGTCAATACTGATGAAGATATTGCTGAACCAGAAGATAGACCTAAATCCATTCTTGATGCTTACCTTGAGATTGCTGATAATGTTGAATCCATTGATGAGGATGAAAAACCTAATATAGTTGGTGCGTCAGCATCAGACGCCGATCACAGAAAAGGTCCGATGTCATTTAATGACACACAAGATATGGATGAGCCTGATTTCATCTATGCAATAAATAATGGGCAAGAAACCGAACCGACGCAATTCGAACGAGAAGACGGCGAACACAACAACGAACCAGCGTACTTTGGCAAAGCAGTCGATGAACACAACGACGAACCGATATACCTGCGAAATACAGTTGATAGACATGATGTTGAGCCAGTAGATGTACACAATACTATTGATGAACATGATGACGAACCAGCCCTTATCGATGCAAGTCACGACGACGACGAAGACATCGTGATTTACCTCACATCAGAATCTAAAAAACTCCTGTCATACCTGGAACCCAACCTTGATTTGTTCATTGTGGAAATCTTTCTGAACGACGAACTGGAGTTTTACAAACATCTCGAGAATATCAGTTCCTATAACAACTGGCGAATGGCCGGACGTTATATAACCCGAGATATTTTCGATCGTAACAGAATTGACCTCTACTCCGAGACGGCCGTACTATTTACCGATACCGTCCAGGAGTATTTCGATCAACTTGAACACTAATCCATGGCTATGTCAGTAGATAAAAGAGCAATCTTACTCGAAAAAAGAAACAAATCACAACTTGGCGGAGGTGAAGACCGAATCAAGAAACAACATGAAACTGGTAAATTGACCGCCCGTGAGCGAATTGACCTATTGTTGGATAAAGGATCTTTCGAGGAAATAGGCTCCCTCGTTGAACATCGTTGTCAGGACTTCGGTCTGGATAAGCAAAAATTCCCTGGTGATGGTGTTGTCACCGGATTTGGAAAAATCCATGGAAGATCATGCTATGTGTTCAGTCAGGATTTCACTGTCCTGGGTGGATCGCTCTCTGAAACTCATGCTGAAAAGATATGCAAAATCATGGATCTGGCCATTAAAAATGGCATACCCGTGATCGGTCTTAACGATTCTGGTGGCGCACGCATTCAGGAAGGTGTTGTTTCACTTGGTGGATACGCAGAAGTTTTTTGGAGAAACAGTATGGCATCTGGCGTAGTACCCCAGCTAAGTGCGGTAATGGGTCCGTGCGCAGGTGGAGCGGTCTACTCACCAGCCATCACTGATTTCATCTTTATGGTCGAGAATACAAGTTTCATGTTCGTAACTGGACCCAACGTCGTAAAAACGGTTACCCACGAAGAAGTTTCATCCGAAGACTTAGGTGGTGCATCAGCACACAGTACCAAGTCTGGAGTTGCGCACTTCACCGCGCCAAATGATGCAGATTGTCTGCATCAGATCAGGGAAATCTACAAATACATCCCTCAAAACTGCGAAGAAAAGACCCCACTTCAACCATCCAAACCAGCTGATCCTGATCTGGCAGCCAAATTGGTATCGATTATTCCCGATTCCCCAAACAAACCCTATGATATCAAAGATGTGATCAAAGGCATTGTTGATCAGGATTCTTTCTTTGAGGTCCATGAGGCCTATGCCGACAATATCGTCGTCGGATTTGCCCGGTTAGACGGACGTTCCATCGGAATCGTGGCCAATCAGCCATTATCATTGGCTGGATGCCTCGACATCGATGCATCTCTTAAAGGCGCCCGATTCGTACGGTTTTGTGATGCGTTCAACATTCCATTACTGGTTTTCGAAGATGTTCCAGGGTTCCTGCCTGGGACCGATCAGGAGTGGGGTGGCATCATCAAACATGGGGCTAAACTTTTGTATGCATTTTGCGAAGCGACCGTACCAAAAGTCACAGTCATCACCCGTAAAGCATACGGTGGAGCCTACGACGTCATGAACTCGAAACACATTCGGGCTGATTTCAATGCGGCTTGGCCAACAGCTGAGATCGCCGTGATGGGAACTAAAGGAGCTGTCGAAATCATCTTTAAAAAAGAAATAAGCAAAGCCGAAAATCCAATCGAAAAACAAGCTGAACTGGAGGCAAACTACGAACGTACGTTTGCAAATCCATACAAAGCAGCGGCACACGGATATGTCGATGAGGTCATTTTACCAGAAGAGACTCGAAAAAAACTCATCCGTGTATTCGAAGTGATCCAGAACAAAGTCGACAACGTTCCACGAAAAAAACACGACAATCTACCTTTATAATGTCCATAGCTGAGCCCTTTGTTCCTGTCGCAACACGTATGCGACCACGTGCGGTCGATGAATATGTCGGACAGGAACATCTGTTGGCCGAGGGAAAATTACTCCACCGAGCCATAAAAAGTCGGATGATCGGCTCAATGATATTTTATGGTCCTCCCAGTTCGGGAAAAACTACGTTGGCACATGTTGTGGCCAACGAAATGCATGCAAGATTTGTCACACTCAATGCCGTACTCGATGGTGTCAAAGAATTACGTGCCGCAGTATCGGAAGCTCAATCAGCCAGAGAAAGGAACGAAAGGACCATCCTCTTTGTCGATGAAATCCATCGTTGGAACAAAGCACAACAAGATGCCCTACTACCACATATCGAAAGTGGGTTGTTAACTCTGATTGGTGCAACCACAGAGAATCCATACTACTCATTGGTCGGACCACTATTATCCCGTTGCCAAATGTTCGAGCTTCAACCGTTTTCTGTTGAAGAAATCGAGCTCATGATCAACAAAGCACTTTACGATGAGGATCGCGGACTCGCAGACCTGAAAATCAACCTGAGTCCCGAGGCCCTTCGACATTTTGCTGAATACGCTGGAGGTGATATCAGAAACGCACTCAACGCACTTGAAATGGCTGCGCGAACAATACACCCCAACACCGAAGGAATCAGGAACATCGACTTGGCAATAGCCGAAGATTCAATACAGAAGCGGGCCGTTCGATATGATGGAACTGGCGATGAGCACTATCACTATGCATCAGCATTCATAAAATCGATGCGAGGCTCTGATGTGGATGCAGCCTTGTATTGGATGTCGGCAATGCTTGAGGGTGGAGAAGACCCCATGTTCATATTTCGAAGAATGCTGATTTTTGCATCAGAAGATGTTGGAATGGCTGACTCATTTGCATTGACACAGATTGTAAGTTGCCAGGATGCATTCGAACGTACCGGAATGCCTGAGGGACTCTATTTTCTCGCTCACGGATGTATTTATCTCAGTTTGGCACCAAAAAGTAACAGCACTTCAGCAGTTTTTGAAATAATCGGTGAAATAAAACAACGTGGCATAGGAAAGGTACCGGGTCCGCTACGTGATAAAACCGCCAGTAAGATGGAATCGAAGTATACAGGTGGTAAAGATGTCTCAAAGGACTATAAATATCCGCATAATTTCCCTAATCATTGGGTCAAACAACAGTATCTACCTGATTCTGTAAAAAACAAAGGCTGGTTCAAATCGGGCGATCAGGGTCGCGAAAAACAACTTTGGGAACGACTGAAATCGATAAAAGAGACTTACGGTAAATAAATATTCCGGTCACTTTAATATTCATCTTACATATTTATTCCAGCATCATTAGCTTTCTTGCTAAAATACCAATCCTGTTACAATACCAACGCTCATTTACATTCCCGCTACATAAAAAAAGCCGTCACGGACATCAACCGTGACGGCTTAAATGAGGCTTGCGACCATGCCTCAGTCTTCGCCAGAGTTTACCAATACACTGGGTGAACATACTCTAAGCTGGAAAAAAACGTCAAAATCCGACACCTACAAGAAAGAATGCATTATTACTGTAGGGGTTCACTATCAAACTTCCAGTCAACTTGAAAGAAAATGCCTCGGTAACTTGAATATCCCTATAGGCGCTAATGCCAGTATGTATAATGCCGGCCTTTGAAGTCCCGTAAAGTGCGGAAGCAGACGGTGTGAAACCCAACATCAGGTCTACATTTTCGACCGAATATCCCAGTTCGGTATAAATAGAGTAATCATCATCATTGGTCACAAACATACCCGTAGAGATACTGAGTGGAAACGATGATGTACCGGCCCAACCCAGCCCAATCTCCACAAAGTGTGATGACTTAGCGAAATAATCACTTACTGCATCTTCCGGAAATGTGTAATCGGTCACTGATAAAGAAAAATTTCCGATATCATAACTCAGATAAAAATCAATTTCTGAGCCGGCAGGATTACCGTTTGTTGCCATCGCAGCCCAACCTCCAATGGTCAGATTACCACTTGTAAAGCTAATGTCAGGTTGAATACTTGGCGAGTTTCCGAAATCAGCTCCTCTCCAAACATACCGGCTCATCACATCAAGTCCCAGGTTAAGCTGCGCCTGAACCGATTGAGTAGTTACCATGCCAAAAATTCCGGCAATTATCATACTTTTTATTAACGTCTTCATTGTATATTTCCTTCGGTGATTATTAATTGACTTCAAGACCAATTGGTAAGATCCGATTCGGGAGGTCGGCCTGCACGCTGACCTCCCATTTTTTTTAACAGACTACATTCAGACCTCAGCTCTTAACTCGCTCAGGCACCAATTCCGCACCGGCGAAACCGGGATACGCTTGATTTCCATGCTCTTCAAGATCGAGGCCGCCGAGTTCAACTTCAGAAGCTACTCGAACACCCATCGTGTACTTGATTGTGCCAAACACGACGAAAGAGAATAGCATAGTAAAGATCACCACAGCAGAGGTTCCAATAAGTTGGGTAAGGAAGGAGTGCTCGGGGGAAAATAAACCAACCGCAACTGTACCCCAGACACCAACCACACCGTGTACTGAAATCGCGCCCACCGGATCATCAACGCGAAGTTTATCAAACATCAAAATCGAAACCACAACAAGTCCACCCGCGATGGCACCAATCAGGATGGCCGAGTTTGGCGAAACGGCATTTGCTCCAGCCGTAATCCCCACAAGACCAGCCAGGATTCCATTCAAAGCCATCGGTGCATCCAATTTGTGCATAAAAATATTGGTAGCCACCATTGCAGCCAAAGCACCGGCAGCGGCAGCCAAAGCCGTGTTCACGAAAACAAATGAAACTTCTGCTGGATCGGCACTAAGAACAGAACCACCGTTGAATCCAAACCAACCGAACCATAAAAGGAAGATACCCACTGTGGCAAGAGGAATGTTGTGTCCTGGAATAGTATTTATCACACCATTCTTGAACTTTTCAGCACGTGGACCCAATAAAAGCACGCAGGCAAGTCCGGCAAATCCACCCACGGCATGGACCAAAGTTGATCCAGCGAAATCATAGAAACCCAACTCATCCAACCATCCACCTCCCCACAACCAGGAACCGGTAATGGGGTAACTGATGGCAACGAGAAGTGTACCAAAAATCATAAATGCTGGAAGTTTGATACGTCCGGTAACACAACCGGAGACGATCGTAGCAGCAGTTGCCGCAAACATAGCTTGGAAAATAAAATCCGACCAGATCG
>CAZDYD010000093.1:0-8570 GCA_964509715.1 uncultured Chitinophagales bacterium | reverse complement strand
TATTAAAAGTTTCATATTTGACCCGTGGGTTCGAATATGTTATTTTGCGCTTCAAAATTTACACAAACCAAATAGGTCACTATGTCACTCGAAAGAAAAACACCGGAAGCTGATCTCAGAAAAAGCTACAATATCTATCTGCAAGCAGGTATGATTGCAACGCTTTTGCTTATGATCGGTATGTTCAAGGCACCGCTTTCAGGCGGAGACCCTCTTGATTTCACTCCTCCAGAGCAAGAAATCGTAGAGATTGAAGAAATTATACAAACCGAACAGGTTGAAACACCACCTCCACCTCCTCGTCCACCAGTACCTGTTGAGGTACCAAACGATGAGATTATTGAGGATGAAATCCTGGATCTCGGATTCGAGCTAGATCTGGATGGACCTCTGGATCTGCCACCACCTCCACCTCCTGCTGAAGAAGAAGATGAGCCGGAGATTTTTATCGTGGTGGAAAGAATGCCTGAGCCAAGAGGCGGTATGCAAGCAATCTACAACCGTGTACGTTACCCAGAGATCGCTCGTAAAGCTGGTATCGAAGGACGTGTCGTTGTTCAGTTCATTGTTGACGAACAAGGAAACGTAGTTAACCCAACCGTTATCCGTGGAATCGGTGGTGGGTGCGACGAAGCAGCTATCGAAGCAGTTCGTGGTGTACGTTTTACGCCAGGTATGCAAGGTGGACGAGCCGTTAAGGTTCAGTTCCAGTTGCCTATCGTATTCAGATTACAGAACTAAAACCAATTTTTGGTTTGTGAAATTGAGGGTGAGTCCGCGAGGATTCACCCTTTTTTTTTGTGATCATTGGTCAAAGTGATATGGGATATGTAACACTAAATGATGTTACGAGCTCTACTCAGGACAATTTTCAGGTTCTGAAATCCTACTCTCTTGTATGCCTCCTCAAAATCCATCCAAACCACACTTTCAATATCCTCTTCCGATTGTGGCGTCAGTGCTCCATCTGAATCCGTCGTCATCAGATACCAGTAAGTAGTCTTGTGGATCATGACACCGAGTTCAGAGTAGTGGTGGACGGTTGTCCCAAGGTCATTAATGATACTAAGCCCTGTCACCCCGGTCTCCTCCGAGACTTCTCTTATCGCACATTGCTCGAGAGACTCACCTTCTTCACGCTTACCTTTGGGTAAATCCCAATACCCACGCCGAAAAATTGCCAAAATTTCTGATTTACCAGATGAATTTCGTACAACAACGCCTCCACAGGCTTCAATATTGGTTGCGTTCATATACCGGTTGAAACAAGTTAAATATTAAGATGATATGAATGAGTTACACATCATTATACTTTGAACAACTTAAAGTTGGTTCAGCTTGCAGTACCACCGGCAGACTTCTCTTTATCTTTTTCGTCTACGTAGTTTAATCGGAGCAAGCTTAATTTTTGTTGAATATATCCCGTCAACTCCTTATCGATATTCCCTGCTGTATATTTTTCGAGCATATTCAGGGTATCGATCGCATATTTTGCGGCTTGAAGATCTCTTTCAATCTCATCAGTTGCCGGATTTTTGATCTTTCCGAGTCCCATTAAACCGATTTGTTCGTGCTGTTGTATCAACATCATGAAAAGCAATTGGTTTTGTTGATCTTCTGAAAGTTTTTGCATCTGATTGTCCATAATATGATTAAATTAAGTACTGATTTGTTGTGGTTGTTAATGTAATCTCTACTCCGGAAAATCGGATTCGATCTGGTTCTGTAATTTTCACAAAGTTACTACATCAATCTGATTGGTAAAAGTGACAAATCGATGTATTTTTTAAGGGTAATTTATAAATCAGAAGCATACAATTATGAAATTTTTTATCGATACCGCCGATCTAAATGAAATCCGTGAAGCTAATGCTATGGGTATTCTGGATGGTGTAACAACAAATCCTTCGCTTTGTGCCAAAGTAGGCGTCAAAGATTTTGAAGGCCATATCGCAAAGATATGTGAAGAAGTAGAAGGAGATGTTTCAGCCGAAGTTGTCTCTGTCAAATATGAGGAAATGCTCGTTGAAGGACGTAGACTTGCATCCATTGCACCGAATGTGGTCGTTAAAGTACCGCTCATCAAAGATGGGATCAAAGCGATTCGCACGTTCAGTGATGAAGGTATCCGAACAAATTGTACCCTTTGCTTCTCAGCAACCCAAGCCTTAGTGGCTGCAAAAGCTGGTGCAAGTTACATCTCTCCATTTGTCGGACGACTCGATGATGTCTCGACAGTAGGTATGGACCTTATTGAGCAGATTGTAACTATCTATTCAAACTATGATTTTCAGACTGAGGTTTTAGTCGCGTCGATACGAAATCCGATCCATGTGGTGGAGTCCGCCATGATGGGAGCTGATGTTGCGACAATGCCTTTGAACGTAATCGAAGCGCTGATCAAACATCCCCTTACAGATATCGGTCTTGACAAATTCCTGAAAGACTGGGATAACCTACAGAAATCACTCAAGTAATCCATCCATTTTTTGTAGATGGCTCTGTGGCTATCTACTCATTTAGAATGCGATTTTAGGCTATATGAGTTTGAATTAAAGGGGCAATATGCCCCTTTTTTTATATTTTAAAGATCAATCAATATTTTCGAGAACAGATCTTGGACTTCCATGAAAATTGGCATCATCAATAAGCCATCTCTTGAACTGATGCAATGCGAATTGACCTTTTTAGATAGAGAGTCAATTCATTACGACATTGCTATGAACCAACACGCTCAGTATGCAGACGCTCTACAACAGGCTGGTGTAGATGTTCACGTTTTTGATAAAAATCAAACATCACCGGATTCAGTGTTCGTGGAAGACGTGGCAATCATACTCGATGAATTGGCAATTATTTGTTCCATGGGCACCCCTTCACGTCGTGGAGAAATCGATGAAATGAAAAAAATCATTTCACAATTTCGAGATAATATACATCAGATACGATTACCAGCTACGATTGAAGGTGGAGATGTCTTGAGGGTCGGTAGGACGTTGTACGTCGGACAATCCTCGCGTACAAACATAGAGGGAATAGATGCACTTATAGACATTGTGTCAGCATTCGGGTATCGGGTCGTTCCAATTCGTGTTTATGGATGTTTGCACTTAAAGACAGGTGTTACTGCACTAAGCGATGATACTCTACTGATCAACCCAAATTGGATAGATGTCGAACATTTTAATGAATACAAATTAATAGAAGTCGCCCCGGATGAACCCTGGGCAGCCAATGTACTCCGCATTGATGATTATCTTATAACCAATGCGGCATTTCCTGAGACAGCCAAAATAATTAGATCTTCAGGATTTGACATCCACGAAATAGATATTTCTGAATTCAGCAAAGCAGAAGCAGGACTCACGTGTATGAGCCTGGTATTCTCAGCTTAAATCTTCACATATCAGGTTTTCTGCGATCACCGAAGATGACAGAACGCCCGGTAGCCCGGCACCCGGATGAGTTCCTGCCCCTACAAAATATAAGTTGTCAATATCTTCTGATCTGTTGTGTGGACGGAACCACGCTGACTGTGTTAGAACCGGTTCAACCGAAAAAGCACTTCCCAGGTAACTGTTTAAGGTCCCTTGAAAATGTAATGGATCTATGTAATGTTCTGCGACAATGTGTTTTTGAAGATCTGGTAGGTAGTTGTCCTCCAGAAACTGCATGATTCTATCGCGATACACTTTGGCCATTTTCTTCCAATCGGTTCCTGATCCAAGATGTGGTACTGGTGACAAAACATAAAATGATTCATGTCCCTCAGGTGCGATGGTACTATCGGTAATAGTTGGCATATGCAGATACAATGAAAAGTCATCGGCTACGACTTTCTTGTGAAAAATATCATCCAGCAGACCTTTGTAACGTGGACCCAGTATGATATTATGATGCTTAAGCTTGGTATCCAGATAGCGTCGATTCGTACCAAAATAGATAACGAATAGTGACATACTGTATTTCATGCGCTTGAGACGTGCATCAGAATTCTTCTTGCGTACTTTGGGGTCGATCATATTCATGTACGTGTTTGCCACGTCTGCATTCGACACCACCGCATCTGCTGTATGCAACGTCCCATCGGCCAATACCACACCCTTTGCCTTGCGCCCTTCTGTCGAAATATGACTAACCTCTGCATTATAGGTGATCTTTCCTCCAAGATCATAAAACAATTGCTCCAGTGACCTCACCAATGCTCCGGTGCCACCCATAGAATAGTGAACACCCCATTCACGCTCCAAATAATGGATCATCGCATAAATGGAAGTTGTATCGAATGGATTCCCGCCCACCAACAGCGGGTGAAATGAGAAACATTGTCTGAGAAAATCATCTTTGACATATTTCGACACATAATTGTAGACGCTAAGATGCGATTTGAGTCGTATCAGGTCGGGTGCTACTTTAAGCATGTCTGTGAAATTCAGAAATGGCTTATCGGCCAGTTCCACAAAACCCTTTTGAAAAATAGCCTTGGTGGTTTGCATGAAGCGTGTGTAACCTTCAGCGTCATCCTCATTCCACTTTGCGATTTCTTTTTGGATGAATGCTTCATCGCTGTTGTAGTCAAACGAACGACCTTCATGGTTGAAGATTCTGTAAAAAGGATCACATGGGACAAATTCAACATAATCTTCACGTTTCTTACCTGCCAATTTGAACAGATCATCAAACATGAATGGAGCAGTTATGACCGTAGGTCCAGCATCAAACTTGAAACCGTTTTTTTCAAATACATATCCCCTACCCCCGGGTTTGTCCAATTTCTCGAACATCTGAACTTCAAATCCTTGAGCGGCTAATCGAATGCCAGCTCCTAATGCACCAAATCCGGTACCGATGACAATAATTTTTTTCTTCATTTGGGGTTTTAATAATAAGCGTCGTATGTCTGAATTCAGAGGCTACAACAAATCACACATGGCAGTTAGTTCCTTGACAGGAAGAATCTTTCACCTTTTTTGATACACGCTTTTCCTCCATGGTATGTATCAATGTACCGTTTGAGCTGGAAACTAATTGTGAATTTGAGAATAACTCAATTTTGAAGCTGTTTTACAAATCCGTTAAACCCACGTCTTCCCAGATCGTTCATGTGTCTTTGTGCATCGTCTCTTGATCGAAATTGTCCCGAGTAAACCCGGAAATAGGTAGTACCATCGATACTTGCTTCATGTACAAAGGCTGTATTCAGACGACTTGCAAAATCGTCGGCTTGTGATTTGCGCGTATAAGATGCCAACTGTACTGTAAAAGATTCCTGCTGGACCCTTCGACTCACCGGACTTTCACTGCTTACCAGTTCGATGGTAACTTCAGCAGTTCCAGGCCCTATCATATCAATGCGTTCTGCAGCTGCACGTGAAATATCTATGACACGTGGACCTACATATGGTCCCCTGTCGTTTATTCTTACGATAACAGATTTCCCATTTGTTGTGTTTGTTACTTTGACCATCGTGTTGAATGGGAGAGTACGATGTGCTGCGGTCAGTTCAAATTTATCATAGATCTCACCATTTGCTGTTCGCTTGCCATGAAATGCCGGACCATACCAGGATGCAATTCCAGTTTCAAGCACTGTACCAGGATTGGCAATCTCAGCCTCTGCAATTGCTCTACTGGTGGGTGTTCGCGCCTCATCAATGGATCTTGTCCTTGGTGTTGTAACAGATTCGGCTGAACCACGACGACCTGTTTCGGCTCCACGACGACCATTTTCGGTACCACGATTGGTTGATCCAGCAGATGTTCCACCTCGAGTAGTGGTACCAGATTCCGTTGTAGTCCCCCGCATTCCTTGCCCCGACGATACCCCCCTACTCGAAGAGCAACTCGAAAGAGTGGCAATCAAAAAAAGGAAAACCGCCGTTTTAAAAAAAATCGAGACGAATTGGTGCATAAACCGTAATGAACTTGAAAATTTGTAAGTGGACTTAAAATACGAACAAATAAACGTGAAGAATTACACTTTATGACATCAACCTGTACACAAAAAATCGTAGATATTCTGTTTCTGGCATAAATGGGTGCACAGGATGATCTGGAGGTTGGTTCCCTTTGTATACAAGAGTTATTTCTTTCCTCAATTTGAGTGCAGCTTCACTCACCGACTCCATAAAACGTGCGGTATCAATATGATGTGAACAAGTTGCAGTTGATAAATATCCACCTGGTTTAAGCATTTTCAAGGCCGCCAAGTGTAACTTATAATACCCACGGAGAGCACTCCCTGCCGACTTTTTGTTTTTGGCAAAACTTGGAGGGTCAAGGTTAATGACATCGAATTTGATGGAGCTCGTATTTGATGGGAACCATTGCATTAGGTCATGTTTCTGAAACTCAATCTGCTTTTCAAGACCATTTCGGATGGCATTTTTTTTTGCACGATCCAAAGCTGATTCTGAATTATCAATAGCCAGAACATATTTTGCTCCAGCACGCACAGCATTCATAGCAAATCCACCCTCGTTACAAAATGCATCAAGCACCATGTCTCCTGGAGAGATACATCTTTTAAAAGCTAACCTATTCTCACGTTGATCGACATAGAATCCGGTTTTTTGGCCTTCTATGATGTTAGCCTCATAATCGAGTCCGTGCTCATGGAATATTACGACCGAGTCGACTACATTACCATAAATGACCTTAGTGAAAAGTGGGAGTCCTTCAAAATTTCTAAGAGCAGATTCATTTTTCAAAACAATTACATCCGGATTTACTGTGTGCTTTATCGCATCAATAATGAAATCAGTGTGCATATCTGCACCAGCACACACGATCTGTATTGAGACCGCTTTTCCAAACTGGTCAATAGTCACTCCTGGAAGTCCATCACTCTCAGCATGAACCAAACGGAGCGCTTCAATGCCATCACAAAAAATTTTACGATGATTAATCGCATGTTCTATTCGTTTCAGGTAGAACTCGGCATTAATTTCAACCCTGCTACTTGAAAGAAGCCTGAATGCAATCAGAGAATGTGGGTTATAGTAACCAATCCCCAAAAATGCACCGTTTGAATCATTGATTTCAATCACATCACCAGGTTCTGGCTGACCGTTGATCTGATAAATTTCATTACTGAATACCCACCTATGACCGTTTTTTAAACGCTTATCGTGGTGTTTTTTTAATATGATTGAATTCATTTATAAAATTAGAACATCCTTCTGAACTGAAGTACATAATTGTGGCGATTAATAATTTCAGTTATAATTTACAACAGCTCTGAACAGAATGAAACATTATAAAAATATGATTCAAATGATAGTAATTATTCAGAGAGCTTAAAAATAGACGAGCATATGATTTGAGCCGAAGATGGGACTCGAACCCACGACCTATGCTTTACGAGAGCATTGCTCTACCAGCTGAGCTACTTCGGCAGCGGCTGTCAACCAAAGCAAAATTACCTAAATAAGACTCAAAATGGCAACATTATTTTCACCAGATTCTTCATCTATAAGTATACCATAGATGTTTGATTCATAGATGCTCATCATTCTAAAACCCAGGGGAGCATTTATATATTTATTTGTAGAATCTTTGAGTGAATGGACAAGTATAATGTTATCAGGTCCACCAAAATAATGTAATTGTAAATATATCCTTCCATCGTGAAATTCCATTGATCGAATTATTGGTAAGAAATCACTTCGGGTAATATATTGTATGTATTCTTCCGTAGAGGTTGAGTTAGTCACATAATCTATATTGAACTCGGTATTATCTCGCTTGGATGTATTAGAAAGGCTGATTCGTTTCCAGCTAAGTTTTTCTGGATACTTGACATTAACCACAAGTGAATCAGAGTAGGCTACAGCTAAACCACTACTCTCCTGATCTATACTTATTAACAATTGTGATAATCGAAACATGAGTGATGTAATGTCAGTGATGGCATCAGAATCTGAAAATGTTGCAATGTGGTTATGTGTTTCGGAATAAGAAGTTGTCCAAACCAAGGTATACTCAGACTTAAATTGTCCTGGCTGGGAGTACTTTCGAATTAAATAATAGTGTAGATTATTATTTTTGAAGTATGCAATAGGAGTTCCATCTTCACGAATCCTAAAATGTGTGGTTGAATGAGGCTCTAACGTATCCTTGATTGCAGATAAGTATACTATCCTATTTTGCCTTGCATCAATTAGTGCAATTGTATCACTTGCTGATGACATAAAATTGACTTGAACCCATTCTTCAGGGCCGTTCCCAACTGTTTGCAAACTTGATAGAACTTGATTTGAAGTATCTATTAACGAAATTCTCCAGTTAAAACCATCCACAATACCAATTCGATTACCAGTTAATCCGACAAGTCTGAGTGGCATTGTAATTCCCAGTGAGTCAGTCGAAAGTTTTTTGAATGAATAGTCAATCTCATGTGGATACATAATCATCAAATTTCTAACATATTGATCTACATTTACATCAATCTGATTGGGTCTGCTACCACATGAAACACAAACCAAAAATACTATTATCGAGATTATGTTATTTTTAATATTATGATATATTTTTATGTAGTATGAAGTAAGATGCAAGTATATCTTACT
>CAZDYD010000092.1:0-9099 GCA_964509715.1 uncultured Chitinophagales bacterium | reverse complement strand
TCCAGCCGCGTCCATCCAGCCGCATCCATCCGGTCGCGCCATACAAAAAGGGGATCAACTATTCGGTCTCCCCATAAAAAAAGGGGAGCAACCTTTTGGTCGCCCCCCTTTAGATAGAAAACTCAATCTACCACAGAATATTCTGTAGCATATGAGGAATTATTCTGTCGTATGTGAGGAAATCGTCGCCTTTCCGGCAGGTGTTCCATTCGCCACAGATTCGGCTGTATAAGCCATATACACACCACCGGATAACGTCCAGTCGCCATACGTAGTCACCGCCTCGATCTCGGCACCAGCCATCGGATTGAACTCCTTGACGGTCAGTTTACTCAGAAATCCGGTCTCAGCGTTGACATAAATCGTCATATTTAGCTCCGGCAGATAAAGCATGGCATGACCCGCATCATCCATTCCTGTGAACTCAACCTCGATATCGCTTGCAGAACGAGCGATCGACAGATAATGTCTGTCGAGTTCATTTTTTAGTCCCTCAACCTGCATAGGAGGCAGAGGTTGTTCATTCGGACCCATGCGCATCACTCCGGTACCGTTATCGTACACTACGGTAATCTGACCTTGTGGGGTATTCAATTCCTGAACAAGTTTGCCTGGAAACTCCATTGTGATCTTGGAATCCAGCGTCATGCCCCCCATGGCAACTTTCCCGTCATACACCACTTTGCTGAATTCACTACCACCTGGTAACAGGGTCGCCGCCATCTTATTTAGATACATACGACCTTGGGCCACATCTCCGGCTGGTAGCTCGGCGCGTGCTGCCTGTGGTCTTGGAATCGTTATGTCAATGTGGTTGATGTCGCCTAAGGAGGGTAATTGATCACCCATTTCATTCTCATTCCCTACGATAAGTACCTGCAAGGCATCTGGACGCAGATACTGACGAGCAACACGGTTTACATCCTCAACAGTTGTACGACCAACCTCATCGATATATCGGTTAAAGATATCGGCAGGGAGTCCGTTGTACTCGTTATTGATACGCTCATTCAATACAGAAGCTCTACTCGTGTAACGGAATACCAAACTGTTCAGAATACGATCTTTAGCATCATCCAATTCCTGCTGGGTTACCCCATTCTGCTGGAGTTTTCTGACCTCTTCTACTGTCGCCTGAACCGCTCTGGCTGTGTTTTGACTCGCGGTTCCAAGCTGGATCACGAAGGTTCCGTCGTACAGTGCATTACTTTGATACGATCCTCCGACGCCATAAGCGAGTCCCTGATTGGTACGAATCTCTTGCATTAATCTACCGGAAAAACCACCACTCAGGATTTCATTCATCAATTGAAGGGCTGTGTAGTCCGGGTTCATTCTACGTCCACCGATGTGACCGATATAGATCGTACTTTGGTTTACATCGTTTTTAGCGACAAAATTTATGCCGGGATTAAACTCATAGTTGACCTTCGGCAGATTCAGTTGATTGGCTGTCCCAGCTGGAATCGTCCCAAATGCCTGTTCGATCTTACGGCGCATATCCCTTGCATTGAAATCGCCGATCACCGCCAGATACATGTTCCTTCCGACCATCACCTGTTGATGAAATGCCTGCATATCTTCTTTGGTAATCGCATCGATGGAAGCATATTCCACACCGCGTGAGAACACGGAGTTGTTTCCGTAAATCAGATTCCTGAATTCCCGGGCCGCAACAGATGATGCATCGTCATTTCGACGACCAATTGCAGATCGTTGCTGTGTTTTGACCGTTTCGATTCGGTTGTCAGGGAACGCAGGATTTCTCACCAGGTCAATAAAGACCGGCAGAAAACGGTCAAAGTCTTCTTTGAGCACGTTCATTCTGGCCGAGCCACTGGTCAAACCAAAGCTGGTTTCCATACTTGCGGCGCGGGACTCCAATAATTCATTCAGCGTCTCATAGGGATAATTTGTGGAACCACCACCACGGATCAGCTGTCCGGTAAATGATGCCAATCCCACTTTGTCGGCCGGATCCATGAACGATCCAGCTCGGACAATCATACTCAAGTTGATCAACGGAAGCTCGGTATCTTCAACCAGATACACTTTAATGCCATTTCTAAGCTCGAAGGTGATTACATCCGGCATGTTGAATCGATTGATCTCCGGAAACTCAAGCTGATCATGTGTTCTTTGCGCAAACAATGATGATGTTAACAACACCATTGCTGCGAATGTAGATATTAATATTCTTTTCATATTCTTATTCATTTGATGGTGTTAGTTGGATGCCGTGGAAACGTTGCGCACATAACCAACGGTACGCTGACTGGTAACCAAATACTGGTTTGCAACACGAAGTAAGTCTTCAGTGGTGATCTGTTGCATGCGTTCAAGATCTGTGAAGACGGTACGCCAGTCACCACGTGCTCCTTGAGCCTGAGCGAGCAGGAACCCGATACCATCATTGTTTCCTAACTGACGCAATACGGATGCTCTTCTGGCCGTAACAACCCTGCTGAGCTCTTCAGCGGTTACGCCTTCAGATTTGACTTTGTCCAATTCCTCTTGAATGGCGGCTTCAAGATCTTCGAGCTCGATACCCTGATTCGGCACGGCGAACATGGTGAAGAGGTTCGTGTAACGCTCACCCGGATACCCGGTGAATCCCTGCACAGCCAAAGCCAGTTTTTCGTCATCAACCAGACGACGGTTCATACGTGAGGATCGTCCGTCAAACAGTACACTGGCCAGAAGATCTAATGCCATCGCATCGGGATGGGTAGATCCGACGCCTTTATACCCCATGATCATCAACGGTTGAGATGGATCGTCGATCGTGAAACGACGCTCACCACGCTGTGGTGGCTCTTCCACAAGCATGAGCGGGGCAGGATCGGTAGCCGGTATATCACCGAAATATGTCTCGGCATATTGTACCATCTGTGCAGGATCGACATCACCAACAACTACAATGAACATATTGGATGGGACATAAAATCTCTCATAAAATGCCTTGGCATCGGCCATGGTAACGGCTTCGATGTCAGATGGCCAACCAACAAGCGCATCGCGATATGGATGTGCTGTAAAAGCTACAGCAACAAACTCCTCGATGAGTCGACCGATCGGGTTGGAGTCTGTTCTCATACGTCGCTCTTCAAAAACAACATCTTTCTCGACATAGAATTCACGAAGTACTGGATCCTTGAATCGTTCTGCCTCCAAAGAAAACCATAATTCGGCCTTATTTTGAGGGAGAGCATAGAAATACACCGTATAATCGGCAGAGGTTCCGGCGTTGAGTCCGACACCACCCTGACTATCAATAATGGTTGAGAATTCATTGTTTACCACATACTGCTTGGCTTCTTCTTCCAGCTCTTTGAAACGTGCCAAAAGGGAATCAGCGCGTTCCTGATTCGGATTTGGACTACGGACCTCACGCAACCAGCGCGAATATGTAGCATCGATTTCTTCCAGAAGTACTTTTTCAGCCTCCCAGTTATTGGTACCGATACGTGTGGAACCTTTGAACGCCATGTGTTCAAAAATGTGAGCGATACCCGATTGACCGATGGGCTCGTCCACACCACCAACGTTCACAAATGTCATGAATGTGGCAACTGGAGCTACATCCCGTTTTACGACGATAATGCGCAGTCCGTTGTCGAGTGTATGCTCGGTTACATTTCTTTCGAATGCTGTGAGACTTTGGGCATGCAATGGCACTGTGACCAGCATAGCACATAATGCAAGCAACAGCGTGGTTGTTTTCTTCATTTTGGTTATCGTTTGTTGATGTTAGCTAAATTTGTTCGACTATGCGAAACCATGAAATCCTGAAAGTGAGCAGGAAAATTCCCGTTGGCATAAAAAAAAGCACTTAAACTCAGAATGACAAATTAAATAATTCTTATGGACGACGCACAAGCCAATCTTACTTTTTGACGTAAAGAACGTATCTTTGTTTCGTGGCAAACAAAAAAACATATCAAAAAGTTTTGGCAATCGAGTCCTCGACCTCACTTTGCTCGGTGGCGTTGAAGGTTGGTATCGACGTCGGAGGGAGTCGATTATCTAAGGATGTGTTGATATCTAAGGATGTGTCGATATCTAATGATGTGCCGATATCTAAGGAGGTGCAGATATCTAAAGATGCGCCGATATCTAAGGATGTGCCAACCGTCGGGGTGGGTGAAGCATCCCGTGTGACCATGAATGCTCTGCCCGGTGAAATTCTGGAACTCCATACCAATGCCCTCGGCAAGCACTCCTCCGCAATTTTTATGCATACTCGAGATCTATTGGAAGCGGCTGGATTGCGATTCTCAGATCTTGATGCTATCGTCCTGGGTGGTGGACCGGGTTCATACACCGGACTCCGGGTCGCAGCAAGTGCTGTGAAAGGGATGTTATTCGGACTGGATGTACCACTATTCTTGGGAAATACCCTGGCTGGATTTGCTTTGGGATTGGAGGGGATCCAGAGGCCGCAGCGGATTCACTCGATCATTGATGCCAGACGAAAACATGTTTATCATCAGGAATTTGAGGTATTGGGCGGGACAACAGAAATTTCAAAACTGGGAGAAGCTTCGATTATTGAGATTGATCATGTAAATGATCGCTTTCGGTCCGGTGACCGATTGGTAGGTACTGGGATTGAACGCCTCGACAATAACAGACTGCCTGACATACAAACCCATTCAATCGAAGAGACCAGTGCGGCCGGACTTATACGGTTATTAGATATCGGTTCTGACCAGCTGATACAAGAAGTGGATGTGGCTGACTTCGAACCTATGTACGCCGTGACAGAGTCGGTCCGGTGAATAGGTAGAAAAAATTATTTAAGGAGCTACAGATTTCTTATTTTTCCGCATTGAATTGAATCACTGTGCATGTTGGGGCTGAGTATCATGAGTCTTTTCATGTGAAGTGTAACCGGGAATTAACACGATTTATATGAGTTGGTTTAAGCGTAAAGAATCGAATATCAACACCGAGACACCTAAAGAAATGCCTGAGGGTCTCTGGGTCAAAGTCCCGACCAGTGGTGAAATGGTGCATCGCCGGGAACTGATTGAGAACTGCTGGGTAGATCCGGCAACAGGGTATCATTTCAGTATCGGAAGCGCCGAATATTTTGAGATTATTTTTGACGACAACAAGTTTGAGGAACTGGGTCAGCATATTCTACCCACCGACCCGCTGAACTTTGTCGACCGTAAGAAGTATTCCCAGCGTCTGGAAGAAACCCAGAAAAAGAACAAAATGACGGATGCAGCTCGAGTTGGAGTGGGTAAGATCAACGGAATCGACCTGGTTGTAGCCTGTATGGATTTCCGATTTATCGGTGGTAGTATGGGATCTGTTGTGGGGGAACGACTTGGAATTGCTATTGATCATGGACTGAAACATAAGATTCCGGTGATGATCATTTCACAATCAGGTGGTGCCCGCATGATGGAAAGTGTGCTATCACTCATGCAGATGGCCAAGACCTCAGCCAAACTGGCCATGCTCGACAAAGCTGGCGTCCCATATATATCGTTGATGACCGATCCGACAACTGGTGGTGTGACAGCAAGTTATGCCATGTTGGGAGATTTCAACCTCGCAGAACCCGGTGCATTGATCGGATTTGCAGGTCCGCGGGTAATCCGACAAACCATTGGACGTGATCTTCCCGAAGGGTTTCAGACCGCTGAATACCTGCTCGAACACGGATTCCTGGATTTTATCGTGCCACGAACCAAACTGAAACGTCGCCTAACTCGATTGCTTAAACTATTACAGCATAAGTATGCTTCATAGGTCCACATGAAAACATGGTGTGTCACCGTTTTTTTGATTCTATTGGCGGGATTGATTCCGCTGACGGGGGCACACGCACAAGATGCACTGAACGGCAAGTACCTGGTGACCAATTACACCGTCAGGGACTATGATGGCGGTACCCAAAATTGGGAGATAGTCCAGGACTCCAAAGGGTTCATTTATGCCGCAAATCGTAGCGGGATACTCGTTTATGATGGATCCTTCTGGCAATTGATTGGGACACGACTTGAAACTCCTCTACGATCCATTGCGATCGACGATAATGACCGGGTGTACGTTGGTGCCGTTGGGGAATTCGGTTATCTTGAACCAGATACCTTAAACGCATTTCGGTTTGTTGCGTTATCAGACACTATTTCCGCGAACATACCCGATGTCTGGGAGACCCATCACGTGTCCGATGGGGTCTATTTTGTGACAAGACAAAAGATTTACAGATACTTTGATGGAAATTTAAGTGAAATCAGTTCACCGCAAGGGTTTCAGCGTTCATTTTTGCATGAGGATGCGGTCTATGTCGGCATATCGGGACGTGGAATGCACAAAATCGAAGGTGATACACTCGTCCAATTACCAGGAATCCAGGAGATGGCTTCGCAATATGTGAACAGTATGTTGAAGGCTCCCTCCTTATTTAGAAGTGAGAATGGTGTTTACCTCATAACCAATACCCGTCAGACCTGGCATTATGGATTCGACACACAGCGATTGACCAGAGCCGACAATGCGGAGTCCCGCAGATACATAGCACCAACAGAAACGTATAAATCTACATCGTTACCCGATGGTGACCTTGCATTCGCCACACTCTCATCGGGAGTAGTAATCACCGATGCGCATTTGCAAGTAAGACATGTTATCAACCGTGATAAAGGATTACAGTTGAACATGGTCTTGAATGTGTTCTCCGATCGTGATGGATCTATCTGGGCCGCATTGAACAATGGGATATCCAGAATTGATATGTACGAACACGTCTTTAAATGGGATGAAACTACCGACTTCACCGGAGGAGTGCTTTCATTTCAGAAGTTCCAGGATGAGTTGGTCATCGGATCAAGTACCGGGTTGTACACCACCATTGGTTTTGGAATGACGACTGCCGATATACGCCTGTCATTAATGACATCCAATAATTATCAGATATGGGATATGGAGACGGTCCGTCTTCGTGATGGAAGTGAAGTATTATTGTTGGCTGGGTCGCTTGGTCTATTCTATTACGATGGACGTGAGTTTCATAAATTACTGGATGAGGCTGTCTTCAGTATGGAAGATAGTAGCTTGCAACCAGGATGGTTCTACCTTGGATTGCGTCAAGGGTTTGCGGCAATTCAGCTTGTCGAGATAACTGGAGGTAGACTACAGGTCAGATCAGTTAAAGAGTACAAGTCGCCTCCATTTGAGTTTAGGTCCATGGTGGAAGATGAGCTCGGCGGACTCTGGCTTGGTTCCAGGTTCAATGGATTATTTTATGTACGACCCGGCTTTATTGACGGAATAGATGAGAACAATGATTCAGATTGGGTGGTACAGTTTAACCAAGAACACGGTCTCCCTTCGCTCATGGATAACAATGTACACCGATATAGTGGTGGATTGTTGTTTACCACGGAAAAAGGTGTGTTCACGTATGATGGAACCGGATTTGTGCGAGATGATCGATTCGCTGCATATGCTGATGAACACGTATTTAGATTGCAGGAGACACGTCCCGGCAACTTCTGGTTGATTTCCGGGGGTAACCTTGAAAGACTAACGATTGCTGATGATTTGGAAGTCAGGCAGCAGAGATATCTCGCATATCTCAGAGACGAGCCATTGATAGCGTTCTTTTTTACTGAAGACATAGCTTGGGTTGGAAGTGGTGATGCATTATATATGGTACGACTGGATCAGGATCCGGGTTATGGCGGACAATTCTCAGCGCTGGTGAGAAGTGTTTACATGAGCCAGGACTCGTTGATCTATCGAGGTATTGGTGGCAAGGATGTACGTTTAGAAATTCCTTATGGTCAGGCGGATATCACCTTCGCATTTGCTGCCCCGAGGTTTGTGATAGGTTCAGGTATGAGATATCAGACCATGCTTGAAGGGTATGATAGAAACTGGTCGAACTGGTCGATTGATACACGACGGACCTATACCAATTTGCCTAATGGAAGATATGTGTTCAGAGTCCGTGCCATAGATGTCTTGGGAGTATCGAGTGAGGAGGGGGTGTTACATGTATTTATACCCACGCCTTGGTTCAAGACCATTTGGGCCTATTTATTCTACATATTAGTCATCCTGTTGGTAGGTTATGGAATTGTAAGATGGAAATTACATCGGGTGGAAAAACAGAATCGGAATCTGGAACTTAAAATCATTCAAAGGACAGCTGAGCTTCAAGTCGAAAAACGCCGATTGGAGAGTATGAATGAAAATCTCAAAGCATTGGATGAAAATCGGGATAAATTCTTGAGTGTTGTTGCCCATGATCTTAGAAATCCGCTGATGATCATTAGAAGTAGCTCAGATCTTATTGAAGAAGAGATTGAGGACAAAGCAGCCATCCTGGAGTTTTCTAAGTATATAAGAGATGCAGCATTGAAGATGCAGTCCATCATAGAAGAGTTACTGGAAGACCGTGCAAAAAAAATACGACTACATGTCGACATGCCGGTGATCAATTTGGCTCCGATCGTCGAGAAAATATGTTCCGAGAATGCGGTATGGGCCGATTCCAAGGACATTGAGATCAGTCTTGATCTTCAGCCAGATTGTTTCGTCAAAGCGGATGGAACTCACATTGGGGTCATTGTGGACAATTTGTTGTCAAATGCGCTGAAATATACGCCGAATGGGAAGAAAGTAACGATAAGCCTTGAGAGAATAGGTGATCGGGTCAAATTTTGTGTAGAAGATGAAGGTCCGGGTCTGCTCGCAACTGAAATTCAAAAACTTGGAACACCAGGGATGAAATTGTCTGCACGACCGACTGGTGGCGAGGGGTCGACAGGAATGGGATTATACATTGTCAAAGATTTGTTGGATATCAATGGTGGGGAATTGAAAGTCACGTCGCCCGGACGTGGCAAAGGGAGCCGGTTCTGTGTAGAGCTACCATACGCAGATTTAGAGTAAAGCAAATCGATATAGGGTATAAACGAACACCATGCATGATGAGTATACTTGTATACTACATCGATAAACGGGCAGATTGTCGTTTACTTCACTTGAATAGGTTAATTACAAGTCAGAGTGATAGTCCATCGATCATAGCTTTTTGATCGAATAGGAGAGTGAATTATTAAAAAAACGCTC
>CAZDYD010000091.1:0-9107 GCA_964509715.1 uncultured Chitinophagales bacterium | reverse complement strand
ATCTTGTTACATCGAATGTGATAACTGTAATAATCCAACATGTTCAGGATGGGCAGATGACTGTGTAACTGGGGTATATCAGATTTGTGGTCCAGGTCATGCAGGTCAAAGTTTTCCACCAGCAATCTGTGTTTGTTGAATAACGTAATGTATTTAATTCTTAAGGTTGTAGGCTAATTAATCGCAATAGATTAGCCTACAATTATTAATTTGACTCATGCACTTCTATAATGTAGTATTATTTAAGTTCGCGAGTAGTATTAGATCAAATGCCAAAACAACTGAATGTCATAACTTAATATAGTATGATTTTACTAAGGTTATTACCTATCATTTACATTTTAAACTTAAACGTACTTCATTTTTCTTTTAGAGACTTCAATGTTTCAAAAAATTTTATTTCCTCTAGTCCGCCCATCACAATAACACTTAACAGAACATTCGATTTTAATTCTGAAGAGTTTATTGTTGGTGAAGTCGGTCCAATTTTTATTGATTCTCTAAACAGAGTTTTTGTTGGAGATACTAAACTGACTAAAATTCATGTTTTTGACACAGATGGTACGTTTATAAAATCATTAGGTAACCAAGGTAAAGGTCCAGGTGATTTTTCCTATATCACAAGGAATACTGATATTCATTTTAACAAGGATACTTTTTACATCACCGACACCTTTCAATTTTTCCCGTATCGAGCCCATGTTTACCAATTCAATGATTTGTCATTTTCGCATACTATCAATCTAACTCCATCGAATAAGAGTTCTATTGATATTTTAACTGGATATGAAATTTTTCGATTGTATCAAATCAATGAAAATTCAATTTTAGTATCTATGCACAAAACATTGGGAAAATTTGACCCACTCAATAATCGTGTATATTGGATGACGTATGATGTCGCTTCTAGAAATATAAACCCAGATCCAATTTTAACCCAAAAGGGTGTGCGATATGTTCAACACAATTATGAAATCAATAATTGGAGGGTTGACGCTACCCACTCTTTCCCGTTTTTTAGCAAACCGCTCCATTTTGTTAGAAACAACGGTGTAATCTACACTGCAAACTCAGAGAAATTATCAATTACAAAAACTGATTTCTTTGGTAATTATATCAATTCTTTTGAATACCCTGTTTCTTCACCACATTTTGAACGAAGCTGGGTACGTGATTTATATATTCGAACAAATTATATGCCATCTTATGATAGAAACTCCGGTGAACGAATTATAATAAGAATGCTCGACGACTTAAAAGATGTTCCAGAGCGGTGGCCCGAAATGGAACAGTTTTACGTCGATGAATTGAATCGAATCTGGGTTAACATTGTATCAAATCCTAATGAATACAAAAAATGGATCATTTTTAATGATTCCGGGGAATTTATGATGGATTTCAACTGGAATAATGATTCAGAAATAATCCACATTAACAAGCAATTTATTTTTGCAGTATCCGAAAATGACCTTGGAGAAAAAATCTTATTGAGATTTCAATATACTCTTTAATAAGATCAAGAGTGAATAAGTAAATATTTGGTTTGTGATTCAACTCATTATAACATACGTTTTTATCTATTCAGCAGTCATATTCCAAAATGCTAAGAATTCTTCTATCAGTACTTTCAATATTGCTCATCCTTCAGTGTACTGATTATTCCACACAAAAAGTGATACTGCAAGATGGACTGTCGGATAATATTTCAATTCTCGAAACTATTCCTCAATACATTCAGGAGTCGAGTTTGTTGTGAAAAATCGAATTGAATTGTCAGCAGGTAGAGACTAATTCCTTTCTGATTTTCAATACTCGGTTCAAATTAACGCTTTACTTTACTATTTTGTCAAGTAATTTAATCCTCAGATACCTGGATACATAGATGAAATGGATTAATTGTTTTCTTTTTTTAGTGGTTTTTCTTGGGTGTAAACCTACGGATAAAACACCTGTTGAAATACCACTGACATCACTAGAAATACACGAAACAGTTGTCGCCCTGGAAGATGAAATTCTGAGTCGTCCAGTGGTGATAAAACATCTTGGCAGTGATAGTCTTCTGGTCTATGATGTGACCCTAAGGAAGATCTTGGTACTTGGTAATGACAAACAAAATGTTCTTGAAATCAGTAGACATGGCCGAGGGCCGGGTGAATTTCAGTATATCAGTGCCATTCACTTCCACGATGACCAATTACATCTTGTCGATATTGCTCAACGGTTGATTCACCGTTTCAAACTTAGCGGAGATTACCTTAGATCTACCGATACTGGTGTAAATCAACTACTAAGTTGGGAGTTTACCCTTTACCCATTCACATGATGATGTGAATGTGTGATTATGGGTAACGATTGGTGTAACTTTGCGTAGAAGAAGATATCATCTCAATCAATTTATCTTTTATTCGTAACCAATATGAAAAAATATTTACTAACACTCACATTACTGTTCGGTCTACATACTGTTTCGTTTTCGCAGGAAGGTACTCTCGGACTAACTGCTAATCTTTTACTTCCACAAGGTGAATT
This sequence comes from uncultured Chitinophagales bacterium, assembly GCA_964509715.1. Taxonomy (GTDB): domain Bacteria; phylum Bacteroidota; class Rhodothermia; order Balneolales; family HLUCCA01; genus UBA11400. The sequence goes on along the minus strand of CAZDYD010000091.1, from coordinate 6,578 downwards.
CAAGGAGACTATTGATGTCGTCGGGGGTGGGATCAGTTTTTATGGAGGTTATCAGTTTCGAGGTTCACCCCTGTATATCGGTGCTGAGATTGGACTGGCTAATTTCGGAACCGATAGTCGAACCGAGCCCTGGAGTACTACGATTCCGGATTTGACGATGAATGTGGACAATAATTACAATCTCTTTCAAGGACATATCGTCACGAGGTTTCAACAGCCTAAAGCTGCTATCCAACCGTTTGTAGAGGGTTTGGTAGGATTTAATTATTTCTTTACTGAAACTTCTGTGAGTAGCCGTGGTGGATTTAATGCAAATGAACCTATTGCTTCAGATACTAATTATGAGGATACGTCATTCTCATATGGAATTGGAGCTGGAGTGCAGTTTAAGATAACCAGTTTTGAATCAGAAGGCACACGCGGTCGATTCTATATGTCGTTATCGGGTCGCTATCTGCGTGGAGGAGAAGCCAGCTATTTGAAAAAGGGGTCCATCGAGATAAATGAAAATCGGCAGGTGATTTATAATCCGATGCAGTCGCGGACCGACATGTTTCTGGTATCACTCGGATTTATCGTAAAATTGTAGTCTTTGTTTTTAATTTGTCAGTTTTATCGCTTCTTGATAGGGTGTAATAGTTTTATCTTTGCTTTACAATTTGGATGTTTAATCCGATTTTAGAGGAGTCATCTCACGTTTTGAGATGACTCTTTTTTTTAAAGTATATTTTTATGAGTAATTCAAATGACATGATTCCTTCTGGAATCGATATTGCAGATGATGTACGCGACGCGGTGCAGGATTTACTGCGTTTCGGCAAACCCAATATCGCTGATGTGGTGGGGATTGAATTCCTTAAACTGCATAAGGATGAAGTAGTCGCGAAGATGCCGGTGGATCGACGTACTCATCAACCGTTCGGAATTTTGCATGGGGGTGCATCAGTGCTGCTTGCCGAGACGGTGTGTTCGCTGGGATCTTGGTTTCATATTGATCGCGAAACACAGGCTGCAGTAGGAGTCGAGATCAATGCGAATCACCTACGATCGGTTCGTGACGGATTCGTCTATGCCTCCGGAAAGCCACTTCACAAGGGTGCCACAACACAGGTGTGGGAAATCCGTATTACCGACGACCAGGACCGTCTGGTGTGTATCAGCCGTTGCACCGTTGCGATTGTACGACGACGAAATTGATTCTGTTATTTAATATTCAGAATCAGAACAGAATAAGCCCGATACTGAGTAATATCACAATCAGGACCAAATAGAATAATTTGATCTTCTTCTTTGGTCTTTTGAGTCCCATGACATTTTTGAACATCATGTGATCAAATCCAAGTTTGTAATATTTCTCATACATTTTTGCTCTCATACAAGTATAATCAGAGTTTTTCCGGGATTTGTGGATTAAGGGTCATCGTTCCATCCAAAACGGTAATACACTGTCCAGCGATTTGAATACTGTCAACTTTACCTTTATCGATGGTCATAATTACATTGATTTGTCCGGGTCTGCCTACAAATTCACCCTGACTGGCTTTGAAAGTGAAATATTTCTTTTTCTTATCAAGAAATCCATTTTCCCAAAGGAACACCGCCATGGGACCATTAGCGGATCCTGTGACAGGGTCTTCTGCAACACCCAATGATGGGGCGAAGAAACGCATGTGCCAATCGACCAAGTCTTTACCATTATTATCTGTAGTCACAACTGCAAATCCACTAAGGTCATGGCGTTCTTTCAGTTTTTTCAGCAATAGCATATTCGGCTCAAGCGTTCTAAGGCTATCAAAATCTGAAACCAGTATATAACAATAACCGTTGTCGGTAATCTGTGGTTTTACCTTTTTGCTGAGTTCGATTTCGGAAAGCCCTAATGCTCCGCATAGCATGGATATATCATCTGGAAACGGAGAGAATCGCGGGATAGGTAAATTAAACTTGATGTATGGCTGCATGTCCTGCCATTCCACATCGACATTTAGCACACCTGATCGGGTTTCAACCAGGAAACTCTGTGGTTCGTCGACTTCAAGTCCGAACTCACCTTCCTCAGCCAAAGCATGGAAAAGAGCCAATGTAGCATGTCCACACAAATCAACTTCCTGAGAAGGTGTAAACCATCGAATCCGTAGGTCATGTTCATCTTCATTCTCGGGTTTAAGAGCAAAGACTGTCTCAGAGACGTTCATCTCATTGGCAATTTTAAGCATGTGGTCGGTAGAAAGTCCATTAGCGTTTGTTACAACACCGGCCGGATTTCCCGTGAAAGGTTTGATGGTACAGGCGTCAACTTGTTTGATTCTGATTGTATTCATATTCTGAAATCAGGGGTTTGCGGGAATAATTTCAATAAGTTCGATATCAAATCGAAGTGTTGCATTAGCTGGGATGGTTCCGGGGATACCCTCCACACCATAAGCAAGACTTGGTGGGATGAACACAGTTCTTTTCTCTCCCGGACGCATATCAGCAATTGTAGTTTCCCACCCTGGAATCACATATCCAGTACCGAGTCGGAAACTAAAAGGATCATCACGCAATAGTGAACTATCGAACAGAGTTCCATCCGAAAGGTATCCGCTGTAATGTACCACGACTTGATCATTCGTTGATGGTCGATTTCCTTGTCCCGTAGTCACAATTACATATTCTATATTATTATTGATGCTTTGACGTTTGGTGCTACCGAGGTCCCAGGGTTTTGGGGGACGAACTACCTCCAGCATTTCGATTTCAAATGTGAGGGTTTCGTTCGCAGGTATGATACCCGGAATACCATTTGCTCCGTATGCCAGTTCTGAGGGAGTAGTAATGGTACGCTTTCCGCCGGCTCTCATTCCCTTGATGCCCTGTTCCCAAGCCTGGATCATTTGTCCATAGCCAAGTTGAAAATTGATTGGTGTATTTCGTTCATAAGATGAGTCGAATATTTCTCCGTTGCTGAGATATCCGATATAATGAGCATTAAAATAGTAACCGGAATCGACCGGTGCGCCTGACCCCAGATGGGTGTCTTTGATTTCGAGTCCGTTTTCAAGGATGGTATCAACAGCTACAGGTGGCGGGTATGAAATTTCATCAGTGGTAGTACCTGTATTTCCGGTACAATTCAGTAGAAAACCTGATACGGTTAGGATAATAATCAGCGAAAAATATTTGTTCATTGAAGAAACTGAGTTCAGATACATTATGATCTACCCAAAATATGCAAAATATTGGGAAGATGGTGATTTGTTTATTTTAAAATCAGGCAAGAAACGTATTACTTGGCTGATTATTTGAACTATTTTGACACAGTTGCATTGGATTTTGCTATAGTTCTCATGAGGCGTACCAGGTCATGTATTCCATATTCAGATCGGTTCTTCATGATAATCGCTTTAAGGAAGCGGTTGACTGCCTGTGATGCAGGAAGTTCATCGGTGAATTCCTTGAACTCTGTTATGTCATCGGAAACATCGTGAAAAGTTGACTTCATTGACTTAGTAAGGATATTGGCTTCCAACATCATTTTGTCGTCTGATGCGTATCGGACATGTCGATTATCGGAAGAAAACAACGTATGGAACATTGTGGCGGTGGTTCCATTGTCGAATTGTACCCATGTATTTCGTGTGTGTGTTTTAACAGGGGTGGCAATTGACTGCACCTCAATTCTAAATACGCCAGAGTTGATCCAGCGAAGAATAAGCGACAGATCCTCTATCCACAAGTGATCGAGCTTAATGGATGAATCGTAGGTTTTGCTACTCAGTTCTCGAGTTACATGCAACAATCGTGGTTTTGAAACCTGTTCTTGCATATGAAGCGATACCGGGTTGAAGTAAGCCCAATTGGCGAATTGTAATACCGTGCCGGCCTCTTCAGCGATATGTTCCAGTCGGGTGAGCATCGGCAAGTCGGTGGGTAGCCGACTGACTACGAAACAATGGATACCTTGTCGCATCAATGTGTAGGTATTTTGTAGAGCCTCAGATTCATTCAATATGATACAGGCATCAACTTTACCAACGGCTTTCAATGATTTCGTTAATACAACTTTTTCCACAGAAGGATGCGGACGCAGGTAGTTTTCCCACGTTGAATTGCGATCGGCATCACCCAGTAGTCCGACGGTTAAAAGTTGTGCCATGATTCCATGATTATGTAGGGTCAATCGCTGGGCATGATCACAGCAAGGACAAGGTAAAGTATAATAGGGGAACCAAAGCCAACAATTGCCGCGATCACAAAAATCAGCCGAATGATGGTTGAGTCCATATTGAAACGTTGTGCGAGTCCTCCGCAGACGCCAAAGATTTTTTTATCGTAACTGGATTTAACTAATCGTGACATAGAATACTCCTTTTAAAGTTTTGGTTAGTATAAATGTTATGTACGATAAAATCTAACAGTTGTTTTTAAAATCGTGAATATTCTTTCAAGTAGTTTTTCAACTTGACTTTTTTGAGGGTGCTGTCACTAGTCATGTACCGGATTTTTCCGAAAATAGGGCGTTCTGGTCCCCAAGGACGATCAAACCTTCCCAGAATCCAAAAAATTCCGCTGTAACTATTCGGATCTCGTCCGTCGATTGAATATTTATTATTCAATTCAATCATTATTTGTAATGCAATGCGTGGTGATTCGGACCATTCAAGAATTTTTTTACCCCATAGCATACGCAGGTAATTATGTATGATGCCATCACGTACCAGTTGTCTTTGAGCAGCATTCCAAAGAGGATCATGGGTCATTGCCTGCTCAAATTCCTCAAGGGTATATTGGTATTCACGGGTGTCAGAAGCGTGGGTTTCCAGGGTTTCGATCGCCCAGTCGGGTAATGAATCGAAGCGATCATAGTTGGATGTATGGTGACAGAAATGAAATCCTGTTTCTCGCCAGGTAATTAGTTCATCAAGAAAAGCATCGATATAGGGATGGCCACCAAAAAAACCAGGCCTACTACCATTCTGATAGGTTATTTTGGAGGTGTCCCAGTCTTTTGGTTGTTGACTTAGTGTTGCTTTTACAACCTCATAGGCGGAGACCTTACCATAATGTAACCATGGACTGAGTCCACTTACCATGTTCAGATCGGGGTCGTTTCGTTCTTCATGGTAGCGATGTAGTCTGTGTTCGACGAAATCATCGAGCTGTTTGAGGGCGGCCTGGCGGGTCCCCGGAGTGGTAACGGGATGAACTTCATGGTCGATCTGCAGGGTTGAAACCAGTTCAGGTATGTTGGTGTACAAATCTGAGGCATCCGGATATTTTTGCAAAAATGATGTCGGGAGGTTGATTTTAGTGGTGTTCTTGAGTTGTTCCAGAGGATTCTGCTCGGGCGGGTGTTCATAGCACTGTAAAAAAAGTTTCTGCATCTGTCGTCTGAAAACAAAAGCTGAGTATGGGGCTTTGTCTGTGGCGTTCATTGGGATGAGTCCGTTCGAATCGATCGTGACCCAAGGGATGTTGACGCGTTTTGCCATCAGTCGATTGTATGGTTTTATGATATAAACCGGGTATTCATCGGCAATGATCATACAGGCATTGGATGCGAGATTTTCAACCAGTCCAGCTCCTTCTGACGGCTTTTTCTCGATATAGCTGTAGAAGTTGATGTTGTTGTTGAGGCAGAACTCATGATGTTCTTGCATTCCTTCTATAAGAAAAGTGTGGGTACGATCAGATGCCCAGGGGATATTACAGCTGAGTCCCTCGTAAATCAGTAGAGGTTTTCCCAATTTGTTCGCCCAAGCTACAGCATATTCGAGAGCAAAATTATAGTGGAGTCTACGATTGATCGACATCCAGTATAGTACATAATCGGCGTTTGGATTGGGTTGATGCTGGTTCCTGTGGGAAACCCTAAGTGAGTTGATATTCTTCATGGGATTGTTGGAATGATATGGGTACCAACAAAAAATAAGGCCACACGGAAGTTATTCGTTCCCGTTGTGGCCTGGATCTTATATAAAAAATGATTATTTGCCGGAAATACTGTGAGATTGATGATATACCTTTCAAGCTGGACTTGTTTGTTCAGCTTGAAAGTTTCCGGGCGAGCCCAGGAATTGAATTAACCAAATTATTTGCCGGATTTCAGCAGGTCTCGGATCTCTGCAAGAAGTTTTTCCTCGTTGGAAGGCGCAGGAGGAGCAGGTGGTGCTGCTGGTTTTTCCTCTTCCTTCTTTTTCATGGTATTCATGGCTTTGATGACCATGAAAATGGCAAATGCGATAATCACGAAATCGATTACCGTCTGAAGAAATGTACCGTAGCGTATTGCCACTTCAGCGGCATCGGCTTCCGCTTCTTTAATCACTACTACCAGATCAGAAAAATCGACTCCGCCGATTAGTAATCCAATAGGGGGCATTATGACATCTGCAACAAATGATGATACAATCTTGCCGAATGCTCCTCCGATAATAATACCGACTGCCATGTCAACGACATTTCCACGCATGGCAAACGCTTTGAATTCTTTCAGCATACTCATATTGAGACCTCTGGATGGATTAATTATTACGTGAATGACTCGGGGTAATTTGGCCGGATAAATCCATAGAGTCAACATGGATTAAAATATT
>CAZDYD010000090.1:0-9109 GCA_964509715.1 uncultured Chitinophagales bacterium | reverse complement strand
TAGCCATTTAACGCTTTGGCTCCCGTAATATCATCTCTGCGTGCCATTTTTCAAGTAAATTGTGTTATATATTTTTCGAAAGATTACAAATATAGCATTATTTCACATCATAAACAATTTAAAAATTCGGTTATCCACACACTTCCCACATAAATCTTTTTAGTCAAAAAAACTGCATTATTGCTTAAATACTGTTATTTTCTCCTGATATGTTTATCTGTGTGAAAGTGACAATCGGATATGACTTAAACCGATTTCGCGCTTTCCAATAAAGATTAAAGCCATCAAATTGCAAATCTGAAACAATAGTCAACCCTATTATATATGTCAAACAATCAGGCAGCTGATTATAAAGCTTCCAATATTCAGGTACTTGAGGGACTCGAAGCCGTTCGTAAGCGTCCTTCTATGTACATCGGCGACACTGGTCAACGTGGACTACATCATCTTATTAATGAAGTAGTTGATAACTCTATTGACGAAGCTCTGGCCGGATATTGTGATTACATTACGGTCACAGTTAACGAAAATGGATCTTTGACCGTTGAAGACAACGGCCGTGGAATTCCTGTCGACATCCATGAAAAGGAAGGTATTCCTGCTGTTGAGCTTGTTCTAACCAAACTTCATGCCGGTGGAAAATTCGATAAGGATACCTATAAAGTTTCCGGTGGACTCCATGGGGTCGGAGTGAGTTGCGTTAACGCGCTATCCACTCTTTTTACCGCTGAAATCCATCGAGACGGCAAAATCCACACGATGTCATTTGCGTTTGGTAAAACTATTGAACCACTGAAGGTCATTGGTGAAACAACTCGCCGGGGAACTATCATAACTTTTACGCCCGATCCTGAGATTTTTAAACAATCGGTCGAGTTCAAGTACGATATCATTGCCGACCGAATGCGTCAGCTTGCATTTCTAAATCCAGAAATCACCATCGAAGTAATCGACAATCGTGAAGAGGAACCATTTAAAGAGATCTTTCACTTTGATGGTGGCGTAAGAGATTTCGTTAAATATTTGGATGAGACTCGCGAACCCCTCATGGACAACCCGATTTATGTCCAAAGCGATAATGAAGAATGTCCAATGGCAGTCGCGATACAGTATAACCGAAGTTATTCTGAGAATGTGCACTCCTATGTTAACAACATCAATACGCATGAAGGTGGAACTCACGTATCCGGTTTTAGGAGGGCTCTAACCCGCTCGCTCAAGAACTATGGTGAGAAAAACAATCTCATCAAAGGTAAAATCAGCATTTCTGGAGAAGATTTCCGCGAAGGACTTACTGCTGTAATCTCAATTAAAGTTGCCGAACCACAATTCGAGGGTCAGACCAAAACCAAATTGGGTAATTCCGAGATTCAATCAGCTGTAGAAGTTGTATTGTACGAAAAGCTGAATGAATACCTGGAACAAAATCCAAAGATTGCCCGAGCTATTCTTGATAAAGTCGTTCTGTCTGCGGAAGCCAGAGAGGCCGCTCGTAAAGCCCGACAATTGGTCCAGCGAAAAGGGGCCTTGACCTCCGGTGGACTCCCCGGCAAGCTAGCCGATTGTTCGATCAACGACCCGGAACACTGTGAAGTCTATCTTGTGGAGGGTGACTCGGCCGGTGGATCAGCTAAATCAGGCCGAAACCGTAGTTTTCAAGCTATTCTTCCATTACGCGGTAAAATTCTAAACGTAGAGAAGGCGCGAATTAACAAAATTCTTGAGAATAATGAAATCCGTGCCATGATTACAGCCTTGGGAACCGGTGTTGGGCATTCCGATGACTTCGATATAACCGGCCTGCGCTACCATAAAATCATCATCATGACTGATGCGGACGTTGACGGATCCCATATTCGAACGCTATTGTTGACATTTTTCTATCGATATATGCTTCCACTCATCGAAAATGGACACATATACATTGCAACACCTCCTTTGTACAAAATCCAATACGGTACAAATGCAGAATATGCATGGGATGATGAGTCACGCGATACAATTCTCAAGCGGGTAAAAAAATCAACCACCAGAAAAATTGATATCTCAAGATATAAAGGTCTCGGTGAGATGAACCCTGAACAGCTTTGGGAAACGACCATGAACCCTGAAACTCGAACATTGCAGAAAGTTACTATCGAAAGCGCAACTGCTGCCGATAAAATGTTTTCTGTCCTAATGGGTGATGCGGTTGAACCACGTCGTGAATTCATCGAACGTAACGCCAAATACGCAAAATTAGATATTTAATAGGTTTTTAATCACTTATGGCAGATAAAATTATTCCAATAACGATTGAGAGCGAAATGCAGTCATCCTACATCGATTATTCGATGTCGGTTATTGTTTCGCGAGCCTTACCCGATGTGCGGGACGGGTTGAAACCAGTACACCGTCGTGCGTTATACGGAATGAGCGAACTCGGTATGCTTCACAATCGTCCATATAAAAAGAGTGCACGTATTGTTGGTGAAGTATTAGGTAAATATCACCCACATGGTGATTCAGCTGTATACGACACCATCGTTCGTATGGTTCAGGAGTTTTCACTAAGATATCCACTTGTTGATGGTCAGGGTAACTTTGGATCTGTGGATGGTGACTCTGCTGCAGCCATGCGTTACACTGAAGTCCGAATGAAGCGCATTGCAGAAGAGATGCTTGCGGACATAAACAAGAACACGGTCGACTTCCAGCCAAACTTTGATGACACATTAACTGAACCAACCGTTTTGCCCAGTATGGTTCCAAATCTACTGGTCAATGGTTCTTCAGGTATTGCCGTTGGTATGGCTACCAACATGGCTCCGCATAACCTGACCGAAGTAGTGAACGGAATTACAGCCTATATTGACAATCCCGAGATCACTATTCCCGAACTGATGAAGTTCATTTCTGCCCCTGATTTTCCGACAGGTGGTATTATATATGGTTATGAAGGTGTTAAAGATGCATATGAAACAGGTCGAGGTAAGGTTACCCTTCGTGCACTAGCAACTGTAGAAGAGTTAAGAGGTAACAGAGAACAACTTGTTGTAACAGAACTACCTTATCAGGTGAACAAAGCAATGCTTATTCAGAAGATTGCTGAATTGGTATCCCTGGATAAGTTGACGGATATTGCTGATGTACGTGATGAGTCTGACCGTGAAGGTATGAGACTTGTCATCATTTTGAAGAGAGGTGCAGTCCCGAGTGTAGTACTGAATCAATTGTACAAGTACACCTCCATGCAGACCACTTTTGGTATCATCAACCTTGCATTGGTCAAGGGACGTCCAAAAGTAATGAATGTGAAAGAGTTGATCCGTCATTTTGTGGATCATCGTATTGAAGTTGTTATCCGACGTACTCTTTATGATCTCGATCAGGCCGAAGCTCGCGCCCACATACTTGAGGGACTTAAAATTGCTATCGACAATCTTGATGAAGTAATTCGTACCATTCGTGCCTCGAAGAATGTAGCTGAAGCAAATGATCAATTAAGACGCAAGTTTGGTCTGACCGACATTCAGGCTAAGGCTATACTGGACATGAGGTTACAGAAACTTACCGCGCTTGAGCGTGATAAGATCGACCTCGAATACAAAGACATCCTGGATCAAATTAAAGAGTTCAGAAGAATCCTTGGAAGTAGATCTGCACAGCTCGATATCATTAAGTTTGAACTGGCTGATCTTAAATCCAGATATGGTGACGAACGACGTACGCAGATCGTCTATTCAGCCGAGGACTTCAGTATTGAAGATATGATTGCCGATGAAGATGTAGTTGTTACTATTTCTAATACGGGTTACATCAAACGTACACCAGTTAGTGGCTATCGCAGACAAAAACGCGGTGGAGTTGGACTCAAAGGGGCGACGACAAAAGATGAGGAGTATATTGAGCACCTCTTTGTGGCCACAAATCATAACTATATCCTATTCTTTACTGAATTAGGTAAATGTTACTGGCTCAAAGTGTATGAAATTCCAGAAGGAACTCGTCTAAGTCGTGGACGTGCAATCGTCAATCTGATTCAGATTGATAAAGACGATCGCGTCAAGACATTTGTCCCGGTGAAAACACTTGATGATGAAAATTATATCAAGAATCAGTATATCATAATGGCTACCAAGAAAGGTACTGTTAAGAAAACTTTACTGGAACAATATAGTCGTCCTCGAAAAGATGGTATTATTGCCATTAACATTGATGAAGGCGATACCCTACTTGAATCCAAGTTAACTGACGGAAACAGTGTCATTATTCTTGCGGCTAAAAATGGTAGAGCTATCCGATTCCATGAAACTGACGTGCGTGAAATGGGTAGAAATACCCGTGGTGTCCGCGGTATGAATCTGGATGAAAAGGCAGATGATGAATTGGTTGATATGGTTGTAGTCAAGAATACCAATGAAACCACTGTCTTGGCCATTTCAGAAAAAGGATACGGAAAACGTAGCCAAGTGGACGACTACCGTGAGCAAACTCGTGGCGGTAAAGGCGTGATAACTATGAAGATAACTCAAAAAACCGGTAGTCTTATCGCACTTAAAGAAGTCAACGATGGCGATGACCTCATGATCATAACCCAAAAAGGTAAGATCATTAGAATGCATAGCAAAGATATCCGATCTATGGGAAGAAATACCCAGGGAGTTCGGATTATCAAGCTTGGTGTTGAAGATAGTATTGGTGGTGTGACAAGAGTGGTATCAGATGATGAAGATGAATTGGACTCAAGTGTTGATGGGAGTCAACCGAACATTTCATTAGGACCTGATTCTCACGATACCACAACACAAGCTGATCTTGGTCTGAGTCTTGATGATCCAACGGACACATCGGAAGAATAACAGATCAATTCATGCTCTCGAACATAAAGCCACTTCATCATTGATGAGGTGGCTTTTTTATTTATACGAATCTAACATATGATTCAGATATTGCGTCCTGATGTCAACTAACTCAATAGGAAACAATATCTTAACAGAATTCCCATAAGTTAAAAGCATCCGATTCAGATTCATCAGTGAATTAAAATTGAATTCACAATGATATCCCCTCTTTTCTTTTTTTACCACAGAGAGCTCCACTGGAAAAGTACGCACAAAATCATTCCAGACTTCCAATTCAACAAATATACCCACGTGGTTTAATCCATCAGATTCTCCTAATATGATTGAATCGTGAGTAACTTTATTGTCCCTTAGGAAGGATTCTGAAAGAGGTAATAAATCTGAAATATATTCTAATCTAAAATTCCTGAATCCACTTTTTTCAACATCATACCCAAGCATATTCCAATGATCTGAATAAAATACCAGGAAGTAAGGTTCAAGTGTTCTGATTTCTTTCCTATCTCTATAATTGAATTGGATACGATGCTGACTGGAAATCGAATTAGATATGATATACCAGTCAGAGGAAATGGTCCCTTTAGGATCTCTTTTCACAAAGGGATCAACAATAATGTGTTTATCGAGCGTTTCAATGAGTACCCTTAAACTCTCGGGTACAACGTTCTCTATTTTTAACTGAACCGATTTGGCATCCTCTACCATACTTGAATCAGATTGCGATTTCATAAAGGATAATCCAATCATGATAACCGACAACTCCTTCTCGGTAAACATCAACGGGGGAATATTATAACTTTTGGGAATGGAGTATCCATCGATGGAATCATATGCAATCGGCACTTCCATCTCTGAGATAAAGTTTAAATCCCGAAATATTGTACGACGACTTACCCCAAAGTATTCCGCTAAATAATCAATGCCAATTGTTTTTTTTCTGGCTTGTAGGAGAAGCAGAATCTTTAATCTTCTTTCCTGGCTTTTCATTTTATGATTTAACCTGAATTGATAGTACCATTTTCCCCTTGTAAAAATCATCATTATGATATTTATACAAGTCTATATATTTAATTGCTAATGGAATATTACACAATTCAAGTTCTTCAAAAAAGGTCTCCCCTTTCAGAAATACGGCTCGGTGACATTTTTGTGATTCTATAAGCTGAAAGAAATCTCCCAGTTTGAATGCATGTTTACTTACGTATATATCACTTCCTGTTGTTTCAAAGTCAGCAATGGATTTGTGATGACCCAATACATTTTTCAGACCAAGTGACCTACATATCTGATTTGCTGTTAATATTTTCTTTTCAACCACATCTATAAGTCTTACTTCCTTTTCTGTAGCAATACCAAGAGGAATACCTGGTAATCCACCTCCAGAACCAGCGTCAATGATGCGTTCAATGTCATTAGTTTGAAAACATTCCGAATACAACACCATCAATGAATGATGGATGTGCTTGATAATTACGTCTTTTTTTGTTCCTCGACTGAGTAGGTTAATTCTCTTATTCCACGTCTCGAGCAACACGGCGTATTTATCTAAAAGTTCGACATTACTCTTAAATAAAAGATCTACTTCATTCAATGTTTCACGTGAAACATTTACTTCGATAACACTATGTTTCACGTGAAACATTATTTCTTCAAGTAAATCATAAGTACAGCTATATCGCTCGGCGTTACACCTGATATTCTACTGGCTTGTCCTATGGTCTCTGGTTTTACCTTTTTAAGTTTACTCACGCCTTCTGCCGACAGAGATTTAATCTGGTCATAGTTGATTTTAGCGGGAATAAGTAGATTCTCCTGACGATTGATCTCCTCTACCATTTCATATTCTTTTTCAATATATCCCGCATATTTCAATTGAATTTCTACTTGTTCAATAACCTTGGAATCGGTTGAGACTGTGTAAATCTTCTCTCTAAGCTCATCATCAACGTTAATAATTCCAGTAATAGAAACCTGTGGACGAGTAATGATAACCGGTAGTTTCATTGCTTGTTTTAAGGGTGTGGTCCCTACTGACTCAAGGTATTCATCAATTATTCCCGGTTGAGCAGAGTGATCAGCTACTATTTTATGTACCTCACGGATTGAAGTGCTCTTTGTAACATAATTGGTATATCGTTCCTCTGTTGCCAATCCAATATTGAATCCGATTTCAGTCAGCCTGAGATCAGCATTATCCTGTCGCAGTACAATTCTGTGTTCAGCTCGTGAAGTAAACATTCGATAAGGTTCATCTGTACCCTTACCAACTAAATCATCAATCAATACACCAATGTAAGCTTCTGATCTTTTTAGAATAACTGGTTCTTTATCTTGTACTTTTCGAGCAGCATTGATTCCAGCCATGAGTCCCTGGCAAGCCGCTTCCTCATATCCTGTAGTTCCATTGATTTGACCAGCAAAGAACAGATGTGAGACAATCTTTGTCTCCATACTTCTATAAATCTGATGTGGTGGAAAGTAATCATATTCTATGGCGTAACCGGGACGCAACATGACTACATTCTCAAAACCTGGAATAGTTTGCAATGCTTTATACTGTACATCCTCAGGCAAGCTCGTTGAAAATCCGTTTAGATACATCTCATAGGTATCCCATCCCTCGGGCTCAAGAAATAGTTGATGTCTATCCCTATCTGAAAACCTATTGATCTTATCTTCAATACTCGGACAATATCGAGGTCCACTTGATTTGATCGCTCCATTAAACATTGGGCTTCTATCAAATCCGGTTTTAAGCATGTCATGCACATTCGTATTTGTATATCCAATCCAACACGCCAGTTGTTTATCAAGAGGCAATACTTCTTTGGTTAAATACGAAAACGATTCCGATACCTCATCACCATACTGAATTTCAAGTTTTTCATAATCAACAGACCGTCCATCAAGACGAGGTGGTGTTCCTGTTTTTAATCTGCCGGATTCAAATCCTTGATCCTCCAAGCATTCAGTGATACCATGTGATGCACGCTCACCCGACCTTCCTCCTCCATATTGCTTCTCTCCAATATGTATAAGTCCGTTTAAGAATGTACCACTGGTTAATACAACAGTTTTAGAATAAATTTCCTGACCTGTTTGAGTCAGTACACCGTATGCCTGCTTATCATTATTGATCAATACCTTAATGACATTATCTTGTCTGAAAAATAGTTTCTGTTTTCTTTCAAGTTCTTTTCTCATTTCATGAGAATACATCATCCTGTCGCACTGCGCTCTGGGACTCCACATAGCCGGACCCTTACTCCTATTAAGCATACGAAACTGAACAGTAGATCGATCTGTAACTATTCCGGATAGTCCACCAAGTGCATCTACCTCTCGCAGAAGTTGTCCCTTTGCAACGCCACCCATTGCAGGATTACATGACATTTGTGCAATGCCATTTAGATTCATAGATATAAGCAACGTCTTACATCCCATCTGTGCAGCCGCACCAGCAGCTTCACTACCTGCGTGACCCCCTCCCACTACGATCACATCATAAACCGGAAATATTGAATTTTGCATACGGCTTATATTATTGTTATTATTTGCTTTATGCCATCTTTTGGCTTTGAGGTCATTAGCAAAAACAAAAAAAGCCACCTATCAGTGATAGATGGCTTTCTGCGATCCGGAAGGGACTCGAACCCTCGACCTCCTGCGTGACAGGCAGGCGTTCTAACCAACTGAACTACCGGACCGTTTTAAAAATGAAATAACATCATTTTTTAATAGGACCGAAATATATGGGTTTTTTCCACTATTTGTCAACATCTTTTTTATTTTTTCAAGGCATATTCAACAGCGCGCCTATAAAGTTCAATCTGGTTTGGAATATTTGTGCCGACAGATGATAGTAAGTACTTATGAAGAAGTCGATCAATAATCCATAAATCACTTTCAGATGTAATTTGTGGTATAACTTGGTCTAACACTATACGAAGTGATTGTTGATCCAATACGTCAACATGATCCATTACATTGGTTTCGATATCATCATATCTTATAAATCGACCAGAATTAGCCATTACAGCAATAAACATATTCATGTTCTCTTTGTAATCCAGATCGCTGATACGGTTTGATCCGATAATTGTCTTTAAATACTCCGCCCATTTCCTATGGTCAACTGATAGTACTGATAACCCGGTTGATTCAGCGTCATCAATAGGACTTTCGTTTAACCTAATCCCTCTTGTATCGAGTATTCTTATCAATCTATGTTGTTCGGAATTCGAAAGGTCAATGTTAATCAATGT
>CAZDYD010000089.1:0-9211 GCA_964509715.1 uncultured Chitinophagales bacterium | reverse complement strand
AATGAGCATGACCCCATACTCCGTGCATATTTCACGCACCTTACGGTAATAATCCATTTCAGCAATACGGCATCCGGCCAGACTTTGGATCGGCTCTACGATGAAAGCCGCCACATCACCACGGTCACGCAGACAAGCACGCAATGCCTCCGCATCACCGAATTCAACAAAATCCACTTCAGTCAACGCAAAAGAAAAAGGTTTTCTCAGTTTTTCATTGTGGGTAATGGCCAGGGAAGCCAATGTCCGCCCATGAAATCCACCCGTTGCCGACACAATGCGTGTCTTTCCTGTCATCAACCAGGCCAGTTTCAGCGCATGCTCATTGGCCTCAGTACCCGAATTACAAAAGAATACCCGGTCAAATCCATCCGGCATCATTTCAATAAGCTTCTGCGAAGCCTGCGCTCTGGACTTGTGGTAGGCCAGGTTAGAATAAAAGAACAGATTGTTCGCCTGCGCACATATCGCATCTGCTACACGGTGTGGAGTGTGACCCAGCGCCGAGACACAATGTCCGCCATATAAGTCTACATATTTTTTTCCGTCTGTATCGTACAGATAGATACCATCTCCACGTTCGAACATGACCGGATACCGGGCGTATGTGTTCAATTCATAGCGATCTTCGATCGATTTGTAATCTGTTTGCATTGTATAATTTTTATTAACCTGTTAACCGTAACCTATTTAATTTCTTTACTATAGTATTTGTCCCGCAAAGCGTAGTCCCTTCGAATCTTCGAATCCGGCCATGACGTTCAGATTCTGTATCGCCTGACCCGCCGCGCCTTTTCCAAGGTTGTCGATGGCCACTCCTACCACTAATGTGTTACCACGACGCACCCACCCAATGTCGGTGTATGCTGTGCCGACAACTGATTTCATCTCGGGTAGTCCGGAGCGGAGTCGAACTAGTTCAAACCCATGATAGGTGGACTCATAGATTGCCGAAATATCCATGGACCCGTCGAGTTGTCTTCCTGTCGCCGCCGTGTCCTGCGACGAAGCTGACGAAACAGACCCGCTAAGCTGTCTTCCCGTCGCCGGCTTGTCCTGCGTCGATGTTGTGGAAACAGACCCGTCTCCTTCGATTTCTCCCCCAACGGTATCATCCAGATTCACCGATATCGTAATCCATATCCCCCGCGTAAATGGTGCCGAAACGGGGACAAAATTTAACTCCGGTATTCCACATCCCATGTCCGATATCTGACGCTGGATCTCTCCCAGGTGCTGGTGCTCAAGGACTTTATACGCCTTCAAATTTCCATCACGCGTGGTGAAGTGCGTTCCCGCCGACGGATTCACTCCGGATCCTGTGGACCCCGTGAGTCCGGTTATATGGAACGGACCGGTCACACCGGCTTTGATCAACGGCAACACGCCAAGTTGTATCGCACTGGCAAAACACCCCGGATTAGCCACCAATCTTGCGGTTCGGATCGCATCATGATTGAACTCCATTAAGCCATAGACGGCTTTTTCCAGTAGATTCGGATGCTCATGACCCACACCATACCACGTCTGATAATCCTGCACAGATTTCAGTCGCAGATCGGATCCCATATCTACAATCCCTCCACTGAATCCTCTTGAAATCAGCCGATCGGCAACCTCCGACGATGCACCATGTGGCAATGCCAACACAACAAAATCAGTATCCAACATGTCAATGGCCGAAGATCCCTCGATCTGCATGTCAACCACTCCACGAAATGCCGGATAAACTTCCGAATAATACTTCCCCGCGGTACGGTCCCCTATAATGTGCTTCAGCTCAAAATGATCACAGAATTGCAGCAATCGAACCAATTCCATGCCGGTATAGCCCGCTGCCCCGACCACAGATATGGTATGTTTGTCCCCTTTCTTATAGATACTCGGCTTGGGATTATCCACGGATTTCGTCCTTGTTTTGTTTCACGGTCTGGAGTCCTTCATCTACCCATTCGCCAAGACGGGTCGGATCCGCAACCGCGTTCACCGCACGGATACCCATGGTATTCTGGATGAACTGAATCCCAACCAGGTTGTCGGTTACCGGACCAGTAATGATGGAGATACTGCTGTTGTATCGCTTTCTGAAAAAGTGGTCCGCCGCCCAACATCCCATGAAATCCTGAGCCGCAACGACATGGACCGCGGTAAAACGCTGAATCTCCTTGTCCATGAGCAAACTATCGACTCCATAAGCCCCAATGATCCCATCCCCAAACTCGAGCACAATGATATCCGGTTCCAATTTGTTCAGGTGTTTGATAAGTCCCTTGGCCATGGGCAAAATATTTTTACCTGTGGTTGAGACCAGTCCGGCCTCGGAGAAATGTGTACAGGCTATGGCTCCCTGATCCATCATGGAACGGACATCTCGCATCAATGATGCCCCGGTCAACTTGGCCGCCGCCACTTTGTATCCTTTTCGTGTGAGCTCCCGCACGATCTGGGTCGCAGCCATGGTCTTACCAACGTTCATACACGTTCCGGTAACTGCGATCATCGGCACGGACTGGGTGAGTTCATACTCCCACTCAATGGCATAATCCTGGATACACGCATGACGATGCATACCATCTTCCTGCACCGTGACCGCTCCAATGACCTCAGCCCGCATGGCAGGACCAAAATCAGGGTGTGGCGACTGACAAAGACCGATGATCCCACCCATATTCAGGATATGAAGAACATCACCTGCTTTAACGGATCGAGGAATGATTCCACTGTATCCTCGTAAAGCCTGTCGTTCTCCAAGGGCACCCACTACGACATCCCCTTTTTTGTATGTGATAAACTCACCGGTGACAGACTCGATTTTGTTATACGTTTCTTTGTCGTCGAGTAACCTGACGGCCACTACATAACCCTCCTGGGCAACAACATTTTTGATGATTGTGACTTCTTTGCCCAGTTTGACCGATCCGGAGCTGGATGCAAGAATGT
The DNA here is from genome assembly GCA_964509715.1 of uncultured Chitinophagales bacterium. Classification (GTDB taxonomy): domain Bacteria; phylum Bacteroidota; class Rhodothermia; order Balneolales; family HLUCCA01; genus UBA11400. Next base: position 6,271 of record CAZDYD010000089.1, on the reverse strand, counting down.
CTGCGGTTATGGTTTCCAGTTTTGACGTCATGATTTATTGAAATTAGCCAGTTTTGAAGTTATTCCTGCCAGTTTTGAGAAGGCTCTGGCTTCCTGTCCTGTCCATCCATTGGCATCCTCGCCGTAGGTCGCGATGTCGGCGCGCATCAATGAATAAGGTGCATGGGTACCCAAGTGATGCAGTACCCCGTGACCAATAAATATGTTCACATCTCCAGTCACACGTTGCTGAGTGGAATCAAAGAACGCTTCCAGATCACGCATTACGGGATCATAGAACTGTCCCTCATGTAGCAACATACCGTACCAATCGGCCATCTGATCTTTGAACTGTCGCTGCCATTTGGTAAGTACAAGTTTCTCGATTTCACGGTGTGCGAAATACAGGATCTGCGCAACCGGTGCTTCGAACCCGATACGACCTTTGATCCCCAGAATCGTGTCCCCCAGATGCATTCCACGTCCCACACCGTGCTTCCGACCCAGTTTCTGGATGGATTTAAGCAGGTCGAACGGTTTCATTTCGATGTTGTTGATCGCCACAGGTAGACCGGACTCAAACCGAATGGTCACTTCCTCGGGTTCCTCCTGAAATCCTGATGGATGGGTAAGATGAGGGTATGCCTCAAATGGTAGTGCAGTGGTCGCGGTCGTGGTTTCTTTTCCGCCAATGGTTGTCCCCCAGATACCATCGTTGATCGAGTACTGTGTGGTTTTATCGGCCACTTCGAATCCACGTTCTCTCAGAAATTGGGTGGTGTAGGCACGGGAAAATCCACCGTCACGGATCGGTGTGATGATTTCAACACCCGGAATGAGTGCGTAAAGAGCGATATCGAAACGTACTTGATCGTTTCCGGCTCCGGTTGAACCATGCGCAATTCGATTTGATCCGATAGTACGGGCATAATGGGCGACTTGCTCGGCCTGGATAAAGCGCTCAGCACCGACCGATAGCGGATAGGTACGGTCACGCAGAACATTTCCCTTGATCAGATATCCAAGGATGCGATCATACATCCCCTGAAACGACGGTAAACATTCAAAATGTGCAGCTCCATACGCCAGCGCCTTTTCACGCAATCTGGAGATTTCGCCATCATCCAACCCGAGGGTATCGGCCATAACAGCATGTACCTCCGCACCGTACGTTTCCTTTAGATACGGTATACAAAAACTGGTATCGAGCCCGCCACTATAGGCAAGCACAATCGGTGTGTTCATAATATTACATCCCTAAAATGAAAAAGGCAGAACCTTGGTTTAAGATTCTGCCCTTTTAGTGTATAAAGTTCTGTTTGCAACTACCTACTTATCGGACACAATCCTATGACGGCGACTCCTGCTCGCCGGACGACGCCTGTTTGCTCCGATATGTGGGAAATTGCTTTGCATGGCATTAGGTTAAAAACAAATTCAATTTGATGCAATATAAATTTTATCTTATAACATAAAAATAATTCAGACCGCCCAAATTAGCCAAAAACACCCTCCGTTTGAACCTGAAAAAGAATACCGAACTCATTAGACAACATGCACTTAGCATTGGATTTGATGCCTGCGGATTTTCCCGGGCACGGCGCCTCGATGAAGAAGAATCCAGGTTTGAACAGTGGTTAAAACAGGGACGGCACGGGTCCATGCAGTGGATGGAGAACCATTTCGAAAAGCGTCTGGACCCTCGCGTGCTTGTCCCCGGTGCACGTTCGGTGATCTCTGTGGTGATGAGTTACAACCAACCTGACACCTTCCGCACCATTGATTTAACCCCTGATTCTCCTCGCATCTCAAAGTATGCTTTGGGGGATGATTATCATGACGTCATGCGACCTAAATTGTATGAGCTGTTCGAGTACATCAGAGAAGTCGTGGGACCAGTTGAAGGCAGAGCTTTTGTGGATTCCGCCCCGGTAATGGATAAAACCTGGGCGAGATTATCCGGTATTGGTTGGATCGGTAAGAACAGTAACATGCTGAACAAACAACTGGGATCGTATTATTTCATTGGGGAATTGATACTGGACGCCGAATTTGAATACGACTCGCCCACCACCGACCACTGCGGTACGTGCACCCGATGTATCGACGCCTGTCCAACGGGAGCGATTTATGAACCCTATCAGGTTGACGGAAGTAAGTGCATCTCCTATTTCACTATAGAATTGCGTGATGCCGTCCCAACCGAGTACCACAGCGCCATAGGAAACTGGATGTACGGATGTGATATCTGTCAGGATGTGTGTCCATGGAACCGCAAAGCAGCACCCGGCTCAGAGTCCGCTTTGTTCGCCCGAAACGACCTCATGAACACCGATATCAATTTTTGGGAGGAACTCAACCTGGAAGAGTATCGGAAAATGTTCAAGGGTAGTGCCGTAAAAAGAGCTAAATTCGACGGACTCAAACGAAACATTTCAATTGTAAGTGCAAATGTTAAGGGAAACAATTGAAAATCTCAGTATTTTAGGGTCATACAATAACTTTAGCTCACTATTACGACGTGAAAAGAGCGATACCATATTTAGTAGTTACCATCCTTGCCGTACTGGTACTCTCATGCGACAGGAACTCGGCACAAGATGAATTCGAGCGACAGGCTTTTTCCACACCTCAGAATTTCACGCGCAGCGATAACAATGGCAATATCATATCGAACGACCCCGACGACTGGAGAATCGGTCCGTTGTTCGAAGGATTGGTAGAGGTCAATGCCGTTCCCTATCCGAATCCCAGCATCGGACTCCGATTCAACATCGAATTACTCATTACTGGTCTCGAAGCGGTCTCCGGACTCGAAGTGTACACCCGCGACCAATTTGGTCGACCATTTATCATATACAATGACAATCGCCGTCCCCTCCCACCGGGTTTACTCGATTTCTTTATCGAACCGTCCTGGCTCACCCCCTCCAGAATTTATAGTGAAGCTATCGGATTACATCGTATTTTTATTTATGATGGGAACGGAAACCTGATCACTTATGGTGATCTAAAAGTCGAATAACCATGCCAGTACTGACCAAATCAGAACGCATGATTCTAAGCAAATTGTTACACCAGGAGTCTTTGGCCACCCTCATGCAGGAGACGGGTCTACATTATGGTGAAGTCAGAGATGACATCACCAATCTGATCAGCGGTCGCATGATCGAAGTCTTTGAGGACTCCCCCGATGTAGCTACAAGAATCCCATCCACATTTTATGATTTGGATAATCTTCATGATTATTATTTTAGAGCAACCAAAAGAGGTCAGTCGGCTTTAAATACACCTACTCAAGAACCATGGAATTCGAAATAACGATCAAAGATACCGCACATCTGGTCAAGGTCGATAACGATCAGGTAATTGTAAATAACACCGCGGGTGCCTACGATTTTCAGAAAAACGGTGACCATTCAGCGTATATCCGCCTCGGTAACCGTACTTTTTATGCCTATGACATTCAAGTCATGGAATCCACTGTGAGTTTTGCCATCGATGGGGTACATTACGAGTATCCCTACAAGGATGAGCAAGCGCTGCTCCTCGCCAAAATGGGCTTTAAGTCACGTAGTAACAGTTCACAGAGTGGAATAAAATCTCCCATGCCGGGGAAAATATTAGCCGTAAGAAAGCAGATCGGTGATACTGTAGTGTCCGGTGAAACCGTTATCGTTCTTGAAGCCATGAAGATGGAAAACGAATTGAAATCACATGTGAATGGTGTCATCTCTGCTGTCCATGTTGAAGCCGGCAGATCCGTTGAAAAAAACACCCTTTTATTGGAAATAGAATAACTTGGATAAATTTGTAATACAGGGCGGAACTCCCCTGATTGGTGAAATCAAAGTAAGTGGTTCCAAAAACGCGGCACTACCCCTGATGGCTGCCGCATTGCTCGGCGATTCCCCGTCCAGGATTCGCAACGTACCCCGTCTGAACGACATCTATACCTTCAACAAGGTCATCGAGGTCACGGGTACAAGCGTCCGGTTCAATGAAACCGACAATGAACTGCACATTGATCCCTCCGGATTGAATAATCCCGAGTCACCGTACGACCTGGTACGCAAGATGCGTGCTTCATTTTATATGCTCGGTGCACTCCTGAGCAACAGTGGTCATGCCAAAGTATCTCTGCCCGGTGGTTGCGCTTGGGGACCACGCCCCGTGAACCTCCACATCGAAGGACTCAAAGCACTCGGCGCCGAAATCCACATGGAAAAAGGTTATGTCATCGCCGAAGCACCCGGGGGACGCCTTCGCGGAGGTCATTTCAAACTCGAACCCAGTAGTGTTGGCGCAACGGTGAACCTTATCCTGGGGGCTGTTAAGGCAACAGGTCGAAGTGTCATCGAAAATGCGGCTATGGAACCGGATGTGGTGCTGTTATGTGAAGCGATGTGTCAAATGGGTGCTGTAATCGGTGGCATTGGCACATCTACGCTCACGATCGATGGAGTGGATAGCCTTCAGGGATTTGATTTTAGAAATTCACCCGATCGCATCGAGTGTGGTACCTTCATGATCGCAGCAGCCATGCACCCGGAATCCGATCTTTTGATCACCGATATGGATCCATCCCATCTCGGTGTATTCACAAGGCTGTTCAAAGAGACTGGAGTACTCATTGAAATGGGTACCGATTCAGTGCGAATCAAAGCTCCGGAAGTATTGCGCCCGGTCAGTGTCGAAGCGCTGATCTACCCCGGATTCCCAACCGATCTTCAGGCACAATGGGCAACGATGCTTACACAGGCAGATGGATATGCGACAGTGACCGACAACATCTATTATGATCGTTTCAGTTATATTCCTGAACTGACACGCCTGGGTGCGAATATCACGCTGAAAGATAACACCGCTTATGTCCACGGAAAGACCCTCCTGCAAGGTGCCACTGTCATGAGTACCGACCTCCGCGCAAGTGTGAGTCTGGTAATGGCCGGTATGGTAGCCGAAGGTATCACCGAAGTGCTGCGAGTGTATCATCTGGACCGCGGATACGAGTCCCTCGAAGATAAACTGAACGCCGTGGGAGCCCGGATCTCACGTGTCCCTCAGTAGGTAATGACCACAACAACGTATTGTTCCTATTTTAGTTATTTAAAAACAAGATCTTTCATATCAGTTTAAAAGGCTTGTTTATTTAGAACTATAGGAACCGTATATTGTCCCATCCCTCCGACCGGAGGGACCAACTTGAACTAACATTATAACGCACAATTTTGCCAAAGCTCGATTTACATAGTCTTAAGCATGTCTGCCAGCTGGTATTTGCGCGTTTGTATGTACTCACATCACTGATCGATTCCTCATCGCAGCCCACATTAGAGCTTGCTCGTATGACGGTCGATCCACAGGTAGCTACAAAACGTAGCCTAACTTTCAACAGAAATTATACGACGGCCGGGTACGAAAACCAGCCAATTTCTTCCGCAATGACACCTTTTGCCAGTTTATTCAAAGTATTGCCAAACAAGTATGCGTCGGATTTTGGTTTTTCTCGTATCCCCCTGTTAACAGGTTTTATTAATGAAAAATCAAATTATTATCCATGCTGCGGGCAAGCAGACCCGCATCGCCTTACTTGAAAACAACGAATTAACGCAACTTTTTATTGAATCCCCGGAGAACCAACGCACCGTAGGTGATATCTACGTCGCGGAAGTCCGAAAAGTGATGAGCGGCATTAGAGCCGCTTTCATAGACATGAACACCCCGAAGGACGCTTTCCTTCACTTTTCCGACCTGGGTGAACATCTCGACGATTATCTCGTCATGCTCAACGGCAAGGAAGTCCTCACCAAAGATGCCGCCAGCAGACTCTCTGAAATCCGTGCGGCCAAGGACCCCAACCAGACCAACAAGAGCAACACGAACACCGAAGAGCAAAACGTTCTGGGCAATATGCTCAAACCCGGACAACGTGTCCTGGTTCAAATCGTCAAGGAACCGATCGGCTCTAAAGGTCCACGCGTTTCGACCAACATCTCCATCGCCGGACGATTCCTCGTATTGATCCCCATGGGTGACTATGTCGCCGTATCCAAAAGAATCAAGAGCTACAAAGAACGACGCGTACTCCGCCAGACCGTCGCCGACCTCCTTCCCGACGGATTCGGGGTGATCGTAAGAACCGTGGCCGAAGGCGTTGACTCCAACCTGATCGAGGAAGATCTTAAAGATGTTCTGGAGAAATGGAACAACATCGTTAAAGATGTTCACAGCGCCAAGCCTCCAACATTGCTACACCGTGACCTTGAAATGACCGAAAGTCTCGTGCGGG
>CAZDYD010000088.1:0-9391 GCA_964509715.1 uncultured Chitinophagales bacterium | reverse complement strand
CCACATGAGTACCCGTATCAATATCTCAATCCTTTCCGATTTTCTTATAAAATTAATGAAACTCCCCATGCCATTCTTTGACACCAAAATGGTTGGTGACATCATGCAAAGAATGGGGGATCATTCTAGGATTCAGAGTTTTCTGACTAGTCAAAGTCTTACAACCATATTTTCATTTGTAAATCTCCTAACTTTCTCAGTCGTATTAGCATACTATCATCTGCTGATATTTGTAGTATTCTTGGTTTCAAGTGTCCTATATGTAATTTGGATAACGTTGTTCTTGAAAAAACGCAAAGAACTTGATCATCGACGCTTTGGTATATCTGCGAGTACTCAAAGTACTGTAATTCAACTTATTCAGGGTATGCAGGAAATCAAGCTTAATAATAGTGAAACCATCAAACGTTGGGAATGGGAAAGGTTGCAGGCAGGGCTGTTCCGGTATCAGGTAAAGAACCTTGCCCTACAACAGTATCAAGAAGGTGGAGCTTTTTTCATCAATGAAGGCAAGAATATTGCCATCACTTTTATTTCAGCGATTGCCGTAATCAACGGAGAATTGACCTTAGGTGCGATGCTTGCAATACAATATATAATAGGGCAACTTAATGGGCCTGTTCAACAAATGATTGGATTTGTGCAATCATTGCAAGATGCTTTAATTAGTATTGAACGACTTAATGAAGTCCACGAAATGAATGATGAAGAACCCAAGGGCGCTTTATATATAGCGGGACTTCCTGCGACAAAGGATATTACTATCCGAAACCTTTGGTTTTCTTATCCAGGCGCAGGGGATGAGCCAGTACTCAAAAATCTAAATTTGGTCATTCCAGAAGGAAAAATTACCGCGATAGTGGGCTCAAGTGGTAGTGGCAAAACAACCCTTGTAAAAATACTTTTGAAGTTTTATCCACCTGATAAAGGTGAAATTTTAGTTGGAGATCATCATTTCAGATCGTTGAGCCCAAAAATATGGAGAAATTCATGCGGTGCTGTGATGCAGGATGGTTTCATATTCTCCGATTCTATCCTTCGTAATATTGCGGTAAATACTGATACACCTGATATTCATAAATTAGAACATGCTATTAGATTAGCGAATATCGGATCATTTATAGAATCACTCCCCCTTGGTTTAAACACAAAAATCGGACCAGATGGTAACGGAATAAGCCAGGGTCAAAGACAACGAATACTAATCGCCAGGGCCGTTTATAAAAACCCGGATTTTATATTCTTTGATGAGGCTACTAATGCACTAGATACTAGAAATGAAAAGACAATAATTGAAAATTTGCAAGAATTCTACCAAAATCGTACAGTTTTGGTCGTAGCACATCGATTGAGCACAGTAAAAAATGCAGATCAAATTGTTGTCCTTGATAAAGGTCAAATAGTAGAGATAGGGACACACGACGTCCTGATTCGAAATAAAGGAGCATACTTTGATTTAGTTAGTAATCAAATTGAGTATTCAAAATAAAGCAAGCATTATATGATATTACAATAACTTATGGATGACAGAAAAACTGACACAGATCAATCAAAACCCATATATATCAATAATGGTGATAACAATATTGATATTCGAAGTGAAGAGGTTCAGGAAATTATTGGTAAACCACCACCTGGACTAGTTCGCTGGGGGATCACCGTTTTCTGGGGTATTCTAATACTGGTGATGCTATTAGCATTTGTAGTCCGATATCCAGAAACGTTAACCGCATCGTTTCGGCTAACGGCTGTTTATTCCCCACAAACTGTTGAAAGCAAAATTAATGGGAAAATAAAGCGCCTAATTGTAGATGATAATAATTTTGTAGAACAAGACCAGATTTTAGCTTGGATGGAAAGTACAGCGAACCACAAAGAAATTATGCTGTTATCTACGCAAATCGATTCTATTCATACATTTTTAATTTCCAATAATGAGAATGAATTGTCTAAAATTGATTTGTCTTCATTTGGGAACTTGGGAGATCTTCAAATTGATTTTAATGTGTTCGAACAATCTTTCAGAGAGTTTCTACATACTCTGCCTAGCGGTTTTTATGATCAACAACGAAATATTCTAGTTCAAGAGCTGAATTTTATTAAACAACAATTAGATCAACTCGAAGCATTAAAAATCATTCATGAAAATGATTACAAACTAGTTGAAAATGAATTTGAAATTCAAAATAATCTAGTTAAGAATGAATTCCTTGCCCCTATTGAAGCAAATAGAGCAGAAAGATCATTAAATGCATCTATCTTACCCATACGACAAATAGAGTCATCCATTATAGCAAATCAACTATCACGTGCTGCGAAGCATAAAGAAATTCTTGATCTGAATAGAAGAATGCGTGATCAAAAAAGTGTATTAATTCAGTCTCTAACTGCACTAAAGAATTCAATACATTCTTGGGCGCAAATTTATTTTATTAAGGCTCCATTTACTGGTAATCTGGTGTTTGCCGGGATAATTCAAGAAAATCAAACCGTTAATGTAGGTGATGAGCTCTTTTATATTCAACCAAAAAATACTCGTTATTTTGGAGAGTTAAGATTACCACAACAATCTTTTGGCAAGGTGTTAATTGGGCAACAAGTAAGAATAAATATTGATGGTTATCCACAACATGAATTCGGTTCGATTTATGGTGTTATCGATCATATTAATCCAGTTCCACTAAAAGACAATAATTTTTTCATTAGAGTCTATTTTCCAGAAGATCTGATTACTACACGAGGAATTAACATTAATCCCATCGATGGATTGACTGGACAAGCTGAAATTATCACCAAGAATATGAGTCTATTTGAACGTATTATTAATAATTTAACGCAAAATTATTAATAATACGTTCAAAACGATATTGGTTTTAATAAATTATTTCTGTAAACTAAAAATGACTTAACAATTTGAATTGCATCACTTAAATAAAATGGAGCATATTTATGAATATAAGTACCAATTTAACCAGAGACGAAATGAGGTCGATTAGCGCAGGAAGCATGGTAGAACCTTGTGAAATCCAAATTACGTGTCATAACGGAGTGACGATTGGATGTGCCAACTCTGAAGGAAATTGTCATTATGGGAATGAAGGTACAATACACGGGTGGATTAATTGCGGGTTAGGAACTACTGTCGCAGGGTGTTGGTTTCATGGTCCATAAAGCAGTACTGTTTAAACTTTCATTTTTAGTTTTTGAAATGTTCAAGTATAAGCAATTTAAGCTTTATTCATTCACACTTATTGCTATAGGTTCTCTACAAGCATGTGGTCCATCTCCGGATATGGTTCAAGAAGCATATAATCTACCGGAAAAGCCAACCCATATTGCTGAGGAGCTTTTTAGTGTCGACGAACCTATCGATGGTACTTATTTTAAAGCAATCTACGAAGTTCATAGTTTGTCTGATGGGAATTTTGTTGTGCAGGATTACCCGGGAAAGCAGCTTTTTGAGTTCGATTCAAATGGGAACTTTATCCAATCGATCGGACGGGAAGGGCGTGGCCCCGGTGAGTTTTTAGGTATCGATATCAGTTTTGTTACTGAAAATGACTCATTACATGTTTATCAGAAGAATTTTGGTAAACACCAAGTATTCCATAAAAATTTATCAGGAGAATGGGATCAAGCAAGAGAAAGAACATACATAAACACATTATCTTCGTTCTCTACTGTTAAGATTCCAACATATGGAATATATAAGATTTCAGATGAGGAGTGGATTGGAATCTTCCGTGTGCACCCTTCATCAAGAGACACATTGGAATCACAGTATTCATTTATCGCAAGATTAGATCATAACCTCGAAAGATCTGGTGACACCAGTCGCGTACAACACGTAAGTGACCTGGCTATAAAACGAAGAGACGACGGAATGTCGGTTCGTAATTCGATTTTTTTTAGTAAAACCGCATACCTATATCATCCAAACTCAAATTCTGTTATTCTAGTTTCTAACTCTTCGAATGTGATTACTGCTATAGACCCGAACGGAAATCGAACCATTATTGGCAAACTCCCTTACGAAAAACGTTACATCGATAAAGATGATGTAACTCAATCACTTATTGGGAACGTCGAGCTTTTAAAGTCGATGAACAACGAGGTATACAATAAACTGATGGACGTACATCCTTACTATCTTCAGGCATTTTTGAATGATGATGAACTTTGGATTGAATTAAATCGACTCGACTCAACTAAACCAAATTGGATTGTAACCAATTTCGAAGGAGAAATTCAAAAGTCGTTAATTTTACCCGATTCATTTTATGAGATTCATAAAATAGTGGACAACAAAATTTACGGTGTCGCTAAGGATTCTTTAAATTCCAGTTATTTCACTGCCTTTGAACTTATATCCTTGAACTGAGTTCCTTTCCATTGCGTGAACAAGTGCGCGACTTTCATGCGTTGGTATTTGCCGGTGGATGTGACCGGAATGTCACTACCAAATACTACCACTTTCGGACATTTGGAGAACGGTAAGTGCTGCCTGCAAAAAGCAATGATTTCAGCTTCATTCTCTTGCACCCCTGCTTCCATCTGGACATACGCACCGACTTCTTCACCATACCAGTCATTTTCGAATCCTACTGATATGCCCGCTTTCACGCCAGGTGCTCTGTTGATGACTTCGTCGATTTCCAACGGAGCAAGGTTTACCCCTCCTCGGATGATGAGTTCTTTTAATCGTCCCGTTATGAAATAAAATCGCCGCCCTTGATCGTCACTAAGTGTGAACCCTTCATCCCCACTTCGAAACCATCCATAAGTGAAGGCGTTTTCATTGGCTTGGTCATTGGCGTAGTACCCAGTCATGACGTTGCGACCCCGAATCACAATTTCTCCCCGATTTCCATCCCCGACCGGACGACCCTCGGGATCATGAATATCCATTTCGTTTACATCCAGTGCTACTCCAATGCTCGGATAACCGTGGTCACGCATCCAATGTCGATGCTCTTCGTCTGACAAGTCTACAGGCAGATAGCATGAATAACAGGTGGTTTCTGAGAGTCCATATCCGTGAATGATGCGGATTCCAAACCGGGTTTCAAACTGTTCGGCCACAGTGACAGTCAATGGTCCGGCCCCACAAATGATATGTCGCAATGTTGGATACTCGCCCACTGGATGCTCGGTGTGATGACTGGTCAGGAAGGACAGCAATGTCGGCACAACACTCACGATGTGTACCTGCTCGGTAGCTATCGTTTCGAAAAAATGTCCCACACTGAATTTTTCGTTCAACACAACCGATCCTCCGGCATAAAACGGAGTACACAGGGTCACGACAGTCCCATTTACGTGATGAATCGGTAACACACACATCATTCTGGTCGCCGAATCTATCGAATGCCACTCGCTTATGGCACGGGCATCTTCCAGCAGATTGCATTGGGTCAACACCACGCCTTTGGGGTTTCCGGTCGTTCCTGATGTAAATACAATCAAGGCGTCTTGTTCGGAGCGAGATTCTGATTGTGATTTTATCCCGCTTATCCGAAACTCATTTTCCATCACATCGTGCTCTCCACATGATTCTAACTGCGGGCGAAAAGTACCACTATCAACACTTGAAGTAAAAGCGTCCATGGATTCATCGCATGCTACCAGGCTTATATCGAGTCCCGAACCTGACACTATCTTGTGCATACGGTCGACATACCGATCACGGACAAATGCCAACTTCACCTGTCCTGCTTGTAAGATGTACCGAATGCGATCATCGTCTTCGCCCAGATTGACAGGAACTACTACCACACCGATCAACCAGGCCGCGAAATAATGGACCACCGTGTGCCAGTGATTATGCGAAACTGTTGCGATGCGATCCCCTGCCTGCAATCCTTGTTGCCTCATAAACTCAGCGGTCTGCTCCATAAGATCCACAAACTCGCGATACGACAATTCGTTTCTGTCTCCCTTCGATGATCGGTAAATCAGATAGGTCCCCGGATCATTTCTGCGACGATTCAGCATTTCCGGAATATCCCGAAATTGGGGAAGAGGCACATCCGCCTCAATGCGTCTTGCATGTTCGATTTTCTGGGCTAGCGACCACGAATCCTTCAGCATCAAATCTCCTTGAAGTTCATCAGTTAACGTAAATAATGATATCGGCCGTCAAAGATTCAGCCGCACACATACACGCTTGGAATCTATCACTTTTTAAAACTTTTTGCCCGATTGTGTCGTCCTTTAAAAAACAGATTTTGACCCTTGAACAGAATCGTTATTTTGAACAAGGTTCAATAATGGGAATGACACCAAACCAACAGTACCGGAAGGGTACACATAGTCGAAGTTTATATTGCTAATAATAAATACCTTATGAAATCAAAATTCGCATCCATATTTCTCCTCTCAATCGGACTAGCCGCCTGTTCCAGTGGAAACAAATCCGAAACACCAGATTTAATTGATCCATCGAATTTCGCCAATACATCACACAAGGTGCAGCAGGATGTACTTATCGAAGAGACCGATGACTTCTTTTTTGCACAAATCACAACTGTTCAACCAACCTCAAAAGGACACATCATAGTTGGAGACTTTAACGCCAAGAAATTTTTTGTTTTTGATGGAGCAGGTTCATTAGTCGGGGAAATCGGCAAAGAAGGGTCCGGACCGGGCGAATTTCAGAACTTGGGCAAGGCATACGTTGGCGCGAACGATACGCTTTTCGTTATGGATTTTAACAGTGCCAGAATTTCTGCATTTACAGAGACAGCACCGGGACTATGGTCACATATCCATGATAATCCAATTCAAAGAAATCCAGGTGCTTGGTTAAATAGTTTCTTTCATTTGGGTACAAATGGAATGTTCGCTCAATACTCCCAATCTGTGAGACCAGGTGGAGATGCTCCAACAGAATGGCCCGGCGTTGCAAAGATCAATCGAAATGGAGAAAAAGTTGGAGAGAATTTATTCACCTATCGTCCTTCTGAAAGTAAGATTGAGATGGGGAGTAATTTTGTAAGAATGTACATTGTTCCATTCGGTAAACAAGGACGTGTCGTCGAAAGTAATAATGCTTTTCATGTCTCTGATAATGAATTTTTCGGGGCAACTACATATAGTCCTTATGGGGACACATTAAACCACTTCCATCTAGCAGTGGTGCCACGTCCTGTGACTCCTGATCTGTTGGATAAAACCTTTAATGGAGATTTTACATCCGAATACTACAAAGCAGTGTCTGATGTTTTACCACAAGTGCGCCCAGCATTCGATAACTTCCAAGCCGATGACACTGGAAACGTATACTTTGGATTCAATGACGTGACCGAAACAGAAAATTTGTGGCTCAAGTTTAGTGCTTCGGGCGAATTATTAGCTTCATTTCACATGCCAAATGACGTTACTGTTAACAGGATCGTAGGTGACCGAATCTATGGAAACGGCGGACGAGATACTTCGCCATACGCTGTGGTGTACCGTTTGATAGAGAACTAAGCCGAATCTAAGCATTTATATATTTATAGACCCGTTCGATGGTTGTCACACAATGACATTCCGCCGGACGGGTTTTTATTTTTCTGCCCGCCCGTACACGCCTAATGGCAGATTTACTCCGGATCTAGCCTGGAGGTTCAGTTCTCCGATGTCTATCCGGGTGGATTTCGTTGCATGTGCTTCAAGCAGGTTCCGCGCCACAACGGCCGAAAATCCGAGCGAATAGGTATTCAGTACCATGAAATGCTCCTCCGGATCCAGCAACTGACAGACTTCCGCCACCAGATCACTCACCATGTCCTCAAGCTTCCACTTTTCACCCTTCGGACCATGTCCGTAGGCCGGCGGATCTAAAATGATCCCGTGATAGGTATTCCCACGACGTACTTCACGCTTCACAAACTTCACGGCGTCGTCAACCATCCACCGGATGTCCTGAAGGCCGTTCAACTGCATATTGTCGTTGGCCCAGGTCACAACTTGCTTGATCGAATCCACATGCGTGACCTGCGCCCCAGTCTGACGAGCAGCCAACGATGCCGCGCCGGTGTAGGCAAACAGATTCAAAAATCGAGGCTCCGGGTTACGCATACGCTTTATCTGAGTAGCAATATACTCCCAGTTCACGGCTTGCTCGGGGAAAAGTCCCACATGTTTGAAGGAAGTCAGCGCCAGGCGGAATTTCAGATTCAGTTGAGCACTCGAGTACTTGATTTCCCAGCGATCCGGAATAGATGAACGGCGTTTCCAGTCCCCCGACGAAGGCGATCGTCCCTCGAACACCACATCGGCCGCATTCCAGTCCGCCTCTGGCAACCGTTTAGGCCACAACGCCTGAGGCTCGGGACGCACAAAAACATACTTCCCGAAACGCTCCAGTTTTTCAAAATTCCCACAATCCAGAAGCTCGTACTCTTCCCAAAACTCCGGACTCAAAACAGTGATCTGCATATCCATAAATTTAGTCAAAACCCCAAAATACGACGAAATCCCGTTAATTTCTTATCTCTTATCTCTTATCCGTTTTCTGTCTTAACACACCCTCATCCCTCATCCCTCATCCCTCATCCCTCATCCGTTTTCACTCGGCTACGCCTCATGATTTTCGACCAAAGACTGCGTGGCTTCGCCACTTGTGTATGGTCTTCAATTCCGTTTTCACACACTCCGTGCGTTCAAACTATAGGCCTCTCCAACGAAATTATCTCTCCCAACTTCGACCACTCCGATCCAGCCAAACGAGCTATCGGCTTAAGTTTGCGCACATCAATGCGTCCGTTTTCGAGCAAGGAATCGTCCACATGGACATGGATCACCTCGCCAAATATGGCGTCAACGCCACCTTCTTCCTCACCAAGTGTGATCAATTTGTGCAACCGACACTCAAAGTGAATCGGACTCTCTTTGACCCGAAACGGCTTAATGAGCTTCGACGGGACAGGTGTTAATCCGGACTCTTTGAACTCGTCCACGCCATGTGCGAACTTACCGCTGGTTGTGTTCACTGCTACAGCCATGTCCTCGGTCGTGATGTTGACCACAAACTCAGCCGTTTCCCGAATGTTCATCACGGTGTCCTTCAAATTGGACTCGTGTTTGAATCGAAGCGGGAAAAATGCGATCAGCATCGGATTGTACGCAGCTACGGTAAAGAACGAAAACGGCGCCAGATTCCGCTCCCCACTCGACGAGATAGTCGATACCAAGGCTATCGGACGCGGAACGACCGAGCCAATGAGCAGTTTGTAGCGTTCTTTGGGATCTATTTGATACGGTGAGATTTCCATAGTGTACTGATCATGTTGAGTGCTAAAAGAAGTTCCAAAACAAAAAAGGGCCTTCCCAATCGGAAGACCCTTAGTGCCACTTTATGCGTGTGGAATCCACGAGTACTGATAAATTCCGTCGTCCAAAGCTT
>CAZDYD010000087.1:0-9427 GCA_964509715.1 uncultured Chitinophagales bacterium | reverse complement strand
TATAGAAATTTGTTTTAACAACTAAATATAATTGTTTAAACAACAAAATACAAATCTAAGATATTCGCTACTCTCAACCCCGATTTTTTTTATTAAATTCCCCATCATGGCAAAACAAAAGAACGAGACGCCATTAATGCGTCAGTATAATGAGATCAAAGCGAAGTTTCCGGGGACAATACTCTTGTTTCGGGTTGGGGATTTCTACGAGACGTTTGCCGACGACGCTATTTTGGTAAGTAAAGAATTGGGAATTACACTCACCAAACGAAATAATGGTGGAGACATGACTCCGCTGGCTGGGTTCCCATACCATGCGTTGGACAACTACATGCCTAAGTTGATCAGGCGTGGTCACAGAGTCGCGGTATGTGATCAGACCGAAGATCCGGCCGATGCCAAAGCCCGTAAAAGCAAGGTGGTGGACAGGGAAGTCACAGAGATCATGACTCCCGGGGTTACATTGAGTGATAAGTTGTTGGAGCACAAACGAAACAATTATCTGGTTGCACTGAACATTGAGTCGGATAGGATCGGGATCGCATTTAGTGATGTTTCGACCGGTGAACTTGCTGTCAGTGAGGTTCCCAAACACGGATTAACCTCGTTTTTGAGCATGTTGTCCCCATCTGAGCTCTTAATCAGTAAAAAATTGAAATCAACCTGGCAAGAAATCCTGAAGGGTTATACCATTACCTGGGTCGATGATTGGGTATATGAAGGGGAATATGGTTATGAACTACTCAAAGAACACTTCAAGACCCATTCACTAAAAGGTTTTGGCGTTGAAGACCTGAAGTCCGCACGGGTTTCGGCCGGGGTATTGCTTCATTATGTCCGGGAAAATCAGCGGACAAGTATGGCGCATATTCGTCGAATCTACGCCTTTGACAATGCAGATTATATGTCGCTTGATGCCTCGACCAAGCGAAACCTGGAGCTGACTTCCAGTATGAACGATGGAAATACCGAAGGTACACTGGTTTCAATACTTGATGAGACCCGTTCGCCCATGGGAGCTCGGTTGTTGAGGAGGTGGATGATGCAACCGCTCAGGAATCCGGTCAAAATTGAATCTCGCCTGGCGGCTGTCAATGAACTGCATTCTGACCATAACTTACGATCTGAACTCCGGGAAATATTGTCTGGGGTAGGAGATTTGGAGCGGATGATTTCCCGGATTTTGGTCGGAAGATCATCACCCAGAGATGTTGCGCAACTCAGATTTTCACTTCAGGGGATGGAACCGCTGATGGCAATGCTGCAAGGTTGCAATGCAGAACTATTCGTGGATGTAGTGTCCCGAATGGATCCTTTGTATGAACTTCAGGATATGATCGCAGCAACGATTATTGAAGAACCACCTGCCACGATCAGAGATGGGGGTGTCATCCGCGATGGCTACCACGCTGAACTTGATGAACTGCGTGATATCTCAAGAAACGGTAAACAATATATCACCAGAATCCAGAAGGACCTGGTGGTACGGACAGGTATCAACTCACTAAAACTTGGGTATAACAAGGTATTTGGGTACTACATCGAGGTCACCAATTCCCATAAGGAGCGTATTCCGGACGATTTTATACGAAAGCAAACACTTGTAAATGCTGAAAGATACATTACACCTGAACTCAAAGAGATTGAAGAGAAAATTTTGTCGGCCGAAGACAGGATTGTCACACTCGAGTACGAACTGTTCGCTGAGTTAGGTGAGCGAATATCTCAATTCGCAGACCAAATCCAATCAAATGCGAGAGCAGTCGCCGAAATAGATGTTATCCAGGGTCTGGCTGAAGTGGCCGTGAGGCACAGTTATATCAGACCGGAGATTACCGAAGACGATACACTGATCATCGAGGCAGGTCGGCATCCGGTAGTCGAACGGATGTTGCCCATGGGTGAACCATTTATACCCAATGATATCATGTTGGACAATGAATCCAGGCAGATCATGATCATCACCGGACCCAACATGGCTGGAAAAAGTGTTATTCTACGTCAGACAGGGTTAATCGTGTTATTGGCACAAATCGGTAGTTTTGTCCCGGCAAAGAAAGCTACAATCGGCCTCGTCGACAAAATTTTTACCCGGGTTGGTGCATCTGATAATCTGGCGGCTGGTGAGAGTACGTTTCTCGTAGAAATGAATGAGGCAGCGAACATCATTAATAATGCCACCCCAAGATCGTTGATATTACTGGATGAAGTTGGCCGAGGGACATCCACTTTCGATGGATTAAGCATTGCATGGTCATTGGCAGAATACTTGCATAATCAGCCGGATGTGGCTGCAAAAACATTGTTTGCAACTCATTATCATGAATTGAATGAACTGGCCGACCGGTACGAACGTATATTCAATTGTAATGTTCAGGTTCAGGAACACAACGGGAAAGTGATATTTCTTAGAAAACTGGTCGAAGGTGGGGCTGACCATAGTTACGGAATTCAGGTAGCGGCCATGGCCGGACTTCCACAACCGATCATCGACAGAGCCCGACAGATTTTGCATAACCTGGAAAAACACAGCCTGGATATAACGGATTCAGGAAACCCGGTTACCTCCACAAAACTTCAATCCCGACAGGCGTTACAATCTATTGAGAAGCAGCCACAATTACCTCAGTTATCACTGTTTGCTGGAATGACAGATCCACGATGGGAGAAAATCCGAACCAAACTCGAGGTAAGCGATCCAAACCGTACATCACCTATCGAAGCACTCTTGTTGCTAACCGAGCTCAAGCGTGTTCTTAATGATTGATGATGCAAAAATAGGCAACAAGTGACGATTACCTTTGGCGGTGGACATTCACCGATTCTCAATAATTGATGATACAAAATAGGAGTTTGTTCGTATCCTGAATAAATAATGGATTTATCTTGTTGAGTTTTTTTTAAAAAATCGCTTAATTGGCGAATCAAGTTTTTAGTCGTAAACGTAGAAGTGTCAATCATCTACAATTTTATATCCAGGAGGTATTATGTTTAAAAAGATTTTATTGACGATTATTGTCATGTTGGTTGTTGTCATAGGTGTTGGTTATTGGTATTTGAATACCCAACTACCCAATGTGCCACTTCGCGACGATGTTCAAGTTGAACTTATCGCTGAAAGAATAGAGAGGGGAAACTATCTAGCTAATCATGTTGCATTATGTATGGATTGTCATGCAGTACGTGATTGGAGCTTCTTTTCTGGTCCACCGAAACCTGAAACGATTGGGGCCGGGGGAGACATATTCGATCGCAGTATTGGATTACCAGGGGTAGTTTACGCCAAAAATCTGACCCCAACGAATCTGTCGCAGTACACAGACGCTGAGTTGTTTCGAGTCATAACCAGTGGGGTGGATCGTCACAATAAGGTGCTTTTTCCTGTGATGCCATACCCCAAATACGCACATATGGCTGAAGAAGATGTTTTCGCACTTATAGCTTATTTAAGATCCCTCGACCCTGTACCGGGAGAATATCCGCCAGCGGAATTGGATTTTCCGGTGAATATATTGATCAACACGCTTGCAACACCATGGGTGGGGCCTCAATCTCCTCCTCCGCCATCCGATAAATTGGCCTATGGACAGTACATGACTACGATTGCTGCTTGCATCGAATGCCATAATCCAGGGACCTTGGATAAACCTGATCTGACACGACCATTTGCTGGTGGCATGGAAGTGACCTTCCCGGATGGAAGTATTGTCCGCTCCGGTAACTTGACCCCGGATCCGGAAACAGGAATTGGTAATTGGACGGAGGAATATTTTATACAGCGCTTCAAGATGCATGATCCGCAGACCACCCCATATCAGCCAACACTACCCGGACAATTTAACTCTCTGATGCCATGGACCATGTATGCGGGGATGAGTGAGGAGGATTTGAGTGCTATTTATACCTATTTACGCACTCTGACACCGATTCACAATCCGGTGGTGAAATTTTCTCCCCCACCTGCCGAGTAGATAAAGGCACGTTTTATTTGAATTCTTACCATCGATGATAGCGTAGAACCGAGAACTGCCGGATGTAGTTGTGATGCACATTCACGCAAACATCCGGCATAGTATCAGTGTAATTTTCATCCGAAAATTATCAAATGCCATCGTCTTTAACACCAGCGGAGATGATAGCTTCATTCAGATGTACAAACTCTTGGGGAGCAAGGGTTTCAGCCCGTCGTTCCAGTTGAAAAGATTGGATCAGTGATTTTCTTTGGTCGGGATCCAACATGTATTCGTTCAAAATGGGTTTAATTGCGTTGGATAGGGTTTTACGACGCTGATTGAATGCAGTTCGGATCAGTTTTTTTAGAGCCGGAGCATGGGGTATGATGATATCGGGATCGAAATGAAACTTTACTACAGCGCTCTCGACGTTTGGTTTGGGATTAAAAACGTGTCTCGATACCGTGAAAAGGTACTCTGGGCGACTGAATAACTGAGTTTGTACGCTTAAGATTCCGTATGTTTTATTTCCCGGGTTGGCAACGATGCGGTCGGCCACTTCTTTTTGCATCATGAAAACGGCCTCATCAAAAAGTTGACGGTTATCAAGTACAGAGAACAGGATGGGACTGGTGATATAGTAGGGTAGATTTCCGATCACAGAAATTTTGCCATCAAGTGGTGAGAATCCTTGCCAATCGGTCTGTAATATATCCTGATGATGGATTTTTAATCCCGGGAATCGCTCATTCAGATATGCCACGGCACGTTGATCGATTTCGATAACCTCCAGATCTGGATGTTTATGGAAAAGGAATTCGGTAACGGCACCTGTCCCCGGACCAATTTCCACAATCCGACCACCCGGACGTCTTGAAACAGCGTTCGCAATTTTTTGGATGATGTTCCTATCGGTAAGGAAATGTTGTCCGAGGCTTTTTTTAGGCGTGATGCTCAAAGTGATATAGATTATGTGAAGTGCAAAACTACTTAAAACAACAACAATCTCATACCCCAAACATTCTGAAAATTGAATATATTAAGGTTCAAGGGTCCGATGGCGAATCCATTGGTCTGAAATGTCAAATAGAAATGTATCATCGTGGAAATCTTGAATCCCACCCATTTGCAGTCACAGTTCGGGTTGAAGACGCTTGAAAAATTATCGAGATCGGGTCAGAATTCTGCCCAATTGTTTTTCGGGATACCTAAGGAACGGAGCAATGATGAAAAACGGGTCTGTGTAACCCCGGCTGGTGTATCGATTTTGGTTGCCAATGGTCATCGGGTGCTTATTGAGCATGATGCCGGGCAGGACGCACATTTTACCGATCAGGAGTATAGCGATGCGGGGGCAGAGATCTGCTATTCGACAGAAGAGTTGTTTAAGAAAGTTGAATTTATTGTCAAAGTTGCCCCACCCACCGAAACAGAATTGAAATTCATGCAACCGGGACAGACAATCTTGTCGGCGGTTCATCTTGGGGGCGCTGATGAAGAGTACTTCCGTCAGTTGATCACAAAAAATATTACCGGTATCGGATTTGAGTTTTTAAAATCAGTCGATGGAAGTTATCCGATTGTTCGGATGATGCATGAAATTACCGGGATCATGTCAGTACAGATTGCGAGTCACTATCTGGAGACAAATATGTCGGGTCCGGGCTTGGTCATTGGAGGGATATCGGGCGTCCCACCAGCGACTGTGGTGATTTTGGGTGCGGGAATCATTGGGGAGTATGCGGCGCGTACGGCTTTGGGGTATGGAGCTCAGGTATTTGTGATGGACAATGATTTGACGGCATTGCGTCGGTTGGAGAATGCATTAGATCGCAGGATCATTACGGCCATGGCCAATCATCAATACATCACTGCGGCGGTGAAATCTGCAGATGTGTTGATCGGAGCGGCTTTGGAAGAGGGACATAAGGCTCCTTGTCTGGTGACGGAGTCAATGGTAGCAACGATGAAAGCAGGTTCTGTGATTGTGGATACGGTTATCGATCAAGGAGGATGTATCGAAACGAGTCAGATGACCTCACATTCGAATCCGGTATTTCGAAAGCATGATATCATCCATTATTGTGTGCCGAATGTGCCCTCGAATGTGGCTAGATCAGCCACATATGCGCTGAATAATGTCATGGTGCCTTTTCTGATGGGGATTGGGGATGCGGGTGGTGTCGAGAAGGCATTGTGGACGAATCATGCGCTTCGGAATGGAATTTATGTGTATAAACGGCATCTTACTCAAGGTATTCTGGCCAAGCATTTTGAGTTTCCTTTTAGGGAGATCGATATGTTGATGGCGAGTAGAATATAAATAGCGGGGAGCGGAGAGCGGGGAGCGGGGAGCAGAAAGAGGGAAAGCGGAGAGCGGAGAGCGGAGAGCGGAGAGCGGAGAGCGGAGAGCTGTGAGCGGAGAGCTGTGAGCGGTGAGCGGAGAGCAGGGAGCGGGGAGCGGTTGGTGTTATGATCGGTCGCGGAGGAAAATAGCAAGGATAGCAGACATGATTGCTCCTAAGGTGATTCCACTAACTAAACTTTGTTGTATATAGCTTTTCATGCTGAAGAATTCACGAGCCATGTCCTCGGTCATTGCCATGGTACTTACGGCCTGTTGGATCATGGACTCAAAGAATTCCGGGTTTACAAAATTATGGAATACCAGATTTACTGCCGGACTGAGCAGAGTTGCAATTATCATTATGTTGAAGCCACTCATGAATGCCATGAAGTAACCATATGACGATTGATTGTCATGCAGTATCTGTCGATGTGATTTCATCCCACGCGACAATATATACATCGCTGGTACTAAAAAGAGTATTGAAACTACCGTGTGGAGTTCCGGATAACTCGTTTGAATCCCAAGAGCAAACTCCAGACTGATCCATATCAAGGATACCAGAGCGTATATAAAACCATAGGTTAAGGTAGTTTTCGTCAGTTGTAGCGACATTGTCATAGCGAGTTCATTTAACTGATTCACAAGATAAGATAAATTCAAATCGGTACAATGCGATATTCTTCAATCAACATGTGTAGTAGAATTCAGGGTTACGAAATAGTTAGCACTCTTGGCTTAAAATTGCTAAATTGAGGGTCTTGAGATATTGACAGAGTCGGGTACGCTTTTTAAATTTACCGCGCAAAATATTTTTAGCACTCGAATCGTTGGAGTGCCAGACTTTCATCAAAATAATTTAACAATAACACAAATAGGAGATAAGAATATGGCATCAATCAAACCTTTGGGAGATCGCGTTCTCGTTCGTCCGGATGTTGCTGAAGAAAAGACAGCTTCCGGAATCATCATCCCAGATACAGCTAAAGAAAAACCACAACGTGGAACTGTGGTAGCTGTTGGTCCAGGTAAAGTTGAAAACGGCACCAAAATCGACATGACCGTAAAAGCTGGTGACAAAGTGCTTTATGGTAAATACTCGGGTACTGAGCTTAATCTGGATGGTGAAGACTTCCTGATTATGCGCGAAAGTGACATCCTGGGAATCGTATAAGGATGTCGATTGGATGTCTGGCGGTCGATATTAATTAAGAACTGACCAGCTTGACACCTCAATCCGTTTTTAAATCAATAAACACATCAAAATCATTACAGAATTATGGCTAAGAATATTAATTATAACGTTGAAGCTCGTGATGCCCTCAAAAGAGGTGTAGACAAGCTTGCGAACGCTGTTAAAGTGACTCTGGGTCCACGTGGACGTAACGTTGTCATCGAGAAATCTTACGGTGCGCCAATGGTAACCAAAGACGGTGTTACGGTTGCTAAAGAAATCGAACTCGAGGACAAAGTTGAGAACATGGGTGCACAAATGGTGCGCGAAGTGGCTTCCAAAACCAGCGATAACGCCGGTGATGGTACAACTACTGCTACCGTTCTTGCTCAGGCAATCGTAACCGCGGGACTCAAAAACGTTACTGCTGGTGCGAATCCAATGGAAATCAAGCGTGGTATCGAAAAAGCTGTTGGTGCTATCGTAGCTGAGCTTAAAACTATCAGCCGCGACATCGACTCCCGTAACGAAATCGCTCAAGTTGGTACCATTTCAGCGAACAACGACGAAGCTATCGGTAACTTGATCGCTGATGCGATGGAAAAAGTTGGTAAAGATGGGGTGATCACTGTTGAAGAAGCTAAAGGTACCGAAACCTACCTCGACACTGTTGAGGGTATGCAGTTCGACCGTGGTTATCTGTCACCATACTTCGTGACCAACAGCGAAAACATGACCACCGAAATGGACAATCCGTTCATCCTGATCTATGACAAGAAAGTCAGCTCGATGAAGGATCTTCTTCCTGTATTGGAAAAAGTCATTCAAACCGGTCGTCCATTGCTGATCATTGCTGAAGACGTCGAAGGCGAAGCGCTTGCTACTTTGGTAGTGAACAAACTGCGTGGAACACTGAAAATCGCTGCCGTTAAAGCTCCTGGCTTCGGTGATCGTCGTAAGGCGATGCTCGAAGACATTGCGATCCTGACTGGTGGTACCGTGATTTCTGAAGAGCGTGGTTACAAGCTCGAAAACGCTACGTTAGATTACCTCGGACAAGCTGCCCGTATTACCATCGACAAAGACAATACAGTACTTGTTGACGGTAAAGGTAAAGCAGACGACATCAAAGCACGTGTCAACCAAATCAAAGCTCAGATCGAAAACACAACTTCTGACTACGACCGTGAGAAGCTCCAGGAGCGTCTTGCCAAGTTGAGTGGTGGAGTTGCTGTACTTTACATCGGTGCTGCTTCTGAAGTTGAAATGAAAGAGAAGAAAGACCGTGTGGATGACGCCCTTCATGCAACCCGTGCGGCTGTAGAAGAAGGTATCGTTCCAGGTGGTGGAGTTGCGCTGTTGCGTACCGCTCACGTACTTGACACCCTCAAAGCGGATACTGCTGACGAGAAAGTTGGATTCGACATCATCCGTCGTGCCATCGAGGCTCCGCTTCGCATCATCGCTGCAAACGCAGGTGTAGAGGGATCCATCGTGGTACAAAAAGTTAAAGAAGGTACCGGTAACTTCGGATACAACGCTCGTACAGAAGTGTACGAAGATCTGGTGAAAGCCGGCGTTATCGATCCGACCAAAGTAACTCGTACAGCGCTTGAGAACGCTGCTTCTGTAGCAGGTCTGTTATTGACCACAGAGGCTGTTGTTTCCGAGAAGCCAAAAGATAAAGAAGACATGCCAATGCCAAATCCAGGCATGGGCGGTATGGGTGGAATGGACTTCTAAGAAGTCGATTTCAGCTGAATTCATTGGCAAAAAAGCCGGGACTTCGCAAGGGGTTCCGGCTTTTTGCGTTTATGAGGGGGTTGTTGAATAGACATTTTATGTGTTAATAGTGATATAAATTCAATAGATGTGCCCGATGACCTATCTATAACTAATTTCACATCATGATATTAAAATCACTAAATATTATGTATATTTGGGGAATTAAAT
>CAZDYD010000086.1:0-9467 GCA_964509715.1 uncultured Chitinophagales bacterium | reverse complement strand
TCTGATCATGGTTCTGCAAACCGCCATATATATAGCTGCTGGTATCCCCTTTCCACTGACATCCCCAACCAAAAAAGCAAGTCGGTCATCATCAATAAAAAAGAAATCATATAGATCTCCACCCACTTCACGAGCAGCAACCATACTGGCAAAAATATCAAAGCTTGTATGATTGGGAAAGGCTGGAAAATTTCGTTTCAGGATCTTTTGCTGGATTCGGGCAGCTGTACTGAGTTCATATTGTATGGTAGAAAGCTGCTCCTGCGCCCTCATCGCTTCGCGTATGCGATGAACTTCACTTACAGTTTTGTCTATCGTAGTTTCAAGATCCGAAAAATCAATTGGTTTTGTGATAAAATCATACGCGCCGCGGTTCATAGCTGTGCGAATGTTCTCCATGTCGCCGTAGGCTGATACGACCACGGTTTTCAGGTCAGCCCGCTCTTTCCCTCTAAGTTCATCCAGTAGGGTGAGTCCGTCCATTTGTGGCATATTGATGTCGGTAAGGATCAGTGAATAATCCGGATTTTTTCCGAGCATGCGGAGTGCCTCAACCCCGTTACCCGCAAATTCAAAGCTCAGGGTACCCTCTTTGATATGGCGTCGAAACTTCTGGTTTACAAGTATTTCGAGATCCGGTTCATCATCTACAACTAAAATAATTGGAGGCATGGTAGTTAGGTTTAACGGCTGTGATTTTTTTCCAGCAATGCTGATATTTCGCTTTTCAACTGTTCGAAATCAATGGGTTTTGTAAAAAACTCTTTCGCTCCTGAAGCAATGGCATTTCTATAGTTTTCATCATCTCCATAGGCCGAAATCATACTTACATGGATTTGTGGGAATTCGGTTTTGACTTTTTCCAGGAGCTGAAGTCCGCTCATACCGGGCATATTGATGTCGGAGAAGATATACATCACTTCGGGTGGACGTTTACTCCGTAGTATATTCAGTGCTTCATCGCCAGAGAACGCAAATACCAAGTCTATTTGACCAGCTTTAATTTCTTTTCTGAACTTTTGCCGAAACAACATCTCAACGTCTGTTTCGTCATCGACTACTAAAAACTTCATTTATTTAACGGTTTAATTTGAAACGGTAAAATATAAATATTGGGCACATTTTCGAACCTGAATCATCGGTTATTTAACTTAATGATAAAGGTTGTCCCCAGACCTGTTTTCATACTTTAGCTGATGCAGATGTTCACGCATGGCTAAACCGGACTTTAATCAGCAACTCTATCGAGACGGGTTAAAAAATATTCACAAAATTCAAACAGACAGTTAGACTCAAATCACCTATTGATAGGTAAATGCCTTTAAGTACATGATTACTATTGATAACGCCATCAATATAACATTCTGATCAGTTTACACCATTACATTTTTTATAAAAAAACGACGTGAGTAGTTACTCAATAATGATTATCATAGTCGGTTCAACCATATCTACTCAGTCAATACATAACTGTATGAGAAACTTAATTTTACTGTTTGCTTTTCTAATTACTCCCCTGGTGACCTCTGCACAGATCGAACCACAGTGGATCCGCTATCAATCTATTTCGCCTGATGGTAATACCATTGTGTTCACGTACATGGGCGACCTGTTCAGAGTTCCAACAGCCGGTGGTGAAGCACGCCAGCTTACATTTCACGACGCGCATGATTTTATGCCAGTCTGGAGTCCGGATGGAACAAAGATTGCATTTGCATCCGATCGTTACGGCAACTTTGATGTGTTCGTAATGGATGCGCTGGGGGGACCAGCGACCCGTCTTACCTTCCATTCTGCTGATGAAAGTCCCTACTCATTCAGCGCTGACGGGACATCTGTCATTTTTGGTGCGGTTAGGCAAGACCTTGCCGAACATCGTCAGTTTCCAACACCTTCACAACCTGAACTGTATAGCGTTCCGGTAACTGGTGGACGAGTTGATCAGATTTTCACGATACCTGCTGAGTTTGTTCAGGTGAGTCGTGATGGGAGCAAAATGATCTATCATGACAAAAAAGGCGGCGAAAATGAGTGGAGAAAACACCAGTTATCCGATATCGCGCGTGATATTTGGCTATATGATGTGTCGTCTGGTGAACACACTATGCTCACGACATGGATCGGTGAGGATCGTCAGCCCGTTTTCAGTCAAAACGAAGATCATATATACTTTTTGAGTGAAGAGGGAGGCAATTTCAATATTCATAAAATGCCTGTCTCGAATCCACAAGCACGTACCAAAGTAACCCATTTTGAGACACACCCTGTGCGATTCTTAAGTCAAGGTAACGGTGTACTCGCTTTCGGGTATGATGGGAAATTATACACGATGAGAGACGGACAAGAGCCTCGTCAGGTCAACGTCCGAATCAGAACCCAGCAAAAGGCGAACCCAGATAAATTCATTAGTATCAATGGTGGAGTTCAGGAAATGGCCATTTCTCCGGATGGTAAAGAGATCGCATTTATTGCTCGTGGTGAAGTATTCGTTACTTCTGTTGACGGTGCCATGACCAAAAGAATTACAAATACCCCCGAAAGAGAGCGTTTTGTCACTTTTACACCAGATGGTAAAGGTGTAGTGTATTCCAGCAAACGCGATGGACGCTGGAGCATCTATAAAACAGAAAGAGTTCGTTCTGAGGAACCATTTTTCTTTGCCTCAACGCTGCTTCGTGAAACAGAACTTGTATCGGATAATGTAGATAACTATTTGCCGGAATTCAGTCCCGATGGTAAAAAACTGGCCTATATCGCTGGTCGACGCACCCTCAGAGTAAAGGATCTGGATTCAGGTAGCACCATTGACCTGCTCACACCGGCAGACTTGTTCCACATGAGTGACGGTGATAAATATTTCACCTGGAGTCCAGATAGCCGTTGGTTACTCACAGATTGGCGTTCACGTTTGTCCAATAGCGATGTGGTACTTTTAGCAGCTGATGGATCACAACGTATCAATCTCACCGAAAGTGGCTATTCTGAGGTCAGACCAAAATGGATCGATGGTGGAAAACAAATGATCTGGTTTGGTGATCGTGATGGACTCCGTAGCTACGCAACAAGCGGACGCACTGAACGAGATGTCTACACTATGTTTTTCACACAGGAAGGTTGGGATAAATTCAATTTGAGCGAAGATGAAATCAAATTGCTCAAAGAGATCGAGTCGGCCGCTAAAAAGGATGAAAAGAAAGATGAAACCAAGTCTACTGGAGTAGCCCCGGTCAATTTCGATCTGCAGGGTATCAGAGACCGAAAAGCACGTCTTACCATACATTCAAGTGCTTTAAGTGACGCGGTGTTGTCGAAAGATGGCGAAAAATTATACTACCTCTCATCATTTGAAAACAATTATAACTTATGGGAGACCAACCTTAGGACCCGTGACACCAAACAACTCATCCGGTTGAATACGGGTCCCGGTAGCTTGGTTTGGGACTCTAAAATGGAAAACCTGTATCTGTTGAGCCGTGGAAGTATCTCCAAGTTGAACTTGAGTGCTGGTAGCAGTAGTGGAATCCGAATTTCAGGTGAAATGGAATATGATGCCATAGCAGAACGTGCCCACATGTTCGAACATGTTTATGTGCGGACCAAAAATATTTTCTACGAACCCACATTCCATGGAATGGATTGGGATTTTCTGTATGATGAGTATAAAAAATACCTCCCTCACATTGGAAACTCTTACGAGTTCGCAGAAATGCTCTCAGAAATATTGGGTGAATTGAATGTATCTCACTCAGGCGCCCGATTCAGCACGAGTATTGACAATGCCGATGCAACAGCATCCCTGGGTATTTTCATAGATTATGCTCACAAAGGTGACGGCATTCGGATTGTTGAAGTGATTCAAGGTGGTCCACTGGACAAGGCTGGATTCAATATTCAACCCGGTATGATCATCGAGAAAATCGATGGTGTTACCGTTACTCCCGACCGTGATGTGGCAAGTTTCCTCAACCGAAAAGCAGATACCTTTGTTTTGCTGGAAATCACAGGGCCAGGCGCTCGCGATCGTAAACAAATCACTGTGAAGCCCATATCACTTGGTGCCGAAAGACAGCTGCTCTATCAACGATACATCAGAATCAATGAGGCTGAAGTTGATCGTTTGAGCAACGGAAGACTTGGTTACGTTCATATCCCAGGTATGGGTGACGGTCCGTATCGAAATGTGATTGATGCCATGCTCGGTAAATATTACGACCGCGAAGCTATTGTAGTGGATGCACGTTTTAACGGTGGAGGCGACCTTGTTGCTGATTTGGCGATGTTCTTCACCGGTGTGAAGTTTAACACGTATGCGACAGCCGATATGGATGTAGGTGGCGAACCAACAGCGAGATGGACCAAGCCAACGGTGACATTGTTCAATGAGAGTATGTACTCCGATGGTCATTGTTACGCGGCTGCATACAACCAACTTGGACTCGGATTATCTGTGGGTATGCCTGTGCCAGGTACGTGTAGTTTTGCTGGATGGGAAGGCCTGCCAGATGGGACACGATGGGGAGTCGTTCCTGTTAGTGCCCGTGACAAAAATGACGAGTGGATGGAAAACAACCAGACTGAACCTGATATCCGTGTGAAGAACATGCCAGGTAAAATTGATCGTGGTGTAGACCAGCAACTCGAAAGAGCCATTGAAGAAATGCTCAAATCGCTTGATCAATAACCTAAGCGAATAATCAATGTTTATACGCTAACATGCCCTCAGCCGATGCGTTGTGGCATGTTAGCAAATCAGTGAGTGATCAAGTTCATATGCAATCCCGGTTTGAATTACATCAGACCGGGATTTTTTTTTCATGGCAATTTGATCACGAACTTTGTCCCTTGCCCCATAACACTCATTACATCCAGGGTCCCACCATGAGCTTTTATTATATCATAAGTAATCGATAGGCCAAGTCCGGTTCCTTCGGTTCCCTTTTTAGTAGTAAAAAACGGTTGCAGAACCTTATCACGAATATCGTCGGAGATACCAGGACCATTATCCTCGATTTCGATACAGATGCCGTCCGCATCTCTGCGTGTTCTTGCCGTCAGCACGGGCTTATAACCATTATCAGTATGCTTTAGTTTATCTCTCATAGCATCGAATGCATTATTTGTGATATTGAGTACCACCCGTGAGAAGTCCTCAGCAATGAGTTGCGCTGAAGCAACATTCGGATCCAGTTCAAACACCAATTCCGACGAAATTGGATTCTTTCCTGCCCGCATACCATGATAGGCCAGGTTCACGTATTCACGAATTAACATATTCACATCGGTGGATTCTTTTTTTCCGTTACCGCCTCTCGAATGTAGGAGCATTGATTTCACAATACGGTCGGCTCGTGATCCGTGTTCGGTTATTTTTGACAAGTTCAGCTTCACATTCCCGAGAATATCTTCAAGTTCTTCCCTGATTTCAGCGGATTCGATCATTTTGACCTCTTGCAATGCTTCATCGATCAGCTCGACAGAGACCGATGAAAAGTTATTGACAAAATTCAACGGATTCTTGATCTCATGCGCTATTCCTGCAGTCAATTGTCCCAATGAAGCAAGCTTTTCTTGTTGAACCAGCTGTTCTTGGGCTGATTGGAGATTTCGTAAGGACTCCTGTAGGTCTCGGGTCCGTAATTCAACTTCCATTTCCAAAACCTCGTTTTGTTTGGCCACCAGTAGTTGCTTCTCGCGCTCCTGTTGCAGGTTCTTTTCTGACAATTTTTGTGTTTCTTCAATCTTCGCCTGAAGCGTTCTGAAATTATGGGTATAGCGAAGCGACAGGTAATAAATTATCGTGAATGGAAAGAACAGGTAAATAAACGCTGCATGTAGAAGCGACAATGACATTAGATCATTGGTTAGATAAAAACCCTCTAAAAACGGGTACACACCCATGATCATCAACTGGATGATCAGTCCCCTGAAAATCACCTTGTCGATAGAATTAATAGATTTCCATCCTTTTTTGATGATCCAAAAAGCCAGTGGAAATCCGATGATGAGTACTACAAAGTTAAAAACTGCCGTTGAAAACCACAGATTTAATAAAACAAGTGGAATCGGTAGTAGAAAAAGATAATAGAGTTTTTTGTTTGCTTTTCCAGTGACAATAGAATTTAGCAGGATTGGCAACCAGAAAAACAAATACATGATAAATCCCAGACTCAGTATTTGTGTCACCTGGTACAACATCTGACTCAGATAAGCAACAGCCTGAATCAATGGAATCGTAGCCGTGCCCAACAATAAAATCATCAGTACCAATGAATCACGTATCACAATATCATGTCGGTTGAGCAGAAACAAAGTTACTGTGAGCAAAAGCATCAATAATAATGCAGCTACTATAGCTGAACTGAACATCAGATTCTGTGTAACTACCCCATCAAGGTGGGTCAGATAACTAAAGTCCGTAAATCGAACCCATGGATCCAGACGGGTATTGACAATTCTCATGGAGGCAGTTAGTGGCGACTGATAATGTTCCATCCGCACGCTCAACACATAGGTCGAATCAGGATGAAACTGGTATTCCATGGGTGTGGGTTTTTGATTCAAAGGATTATAATGCCGAAATCCACCAACCTCATCAGAGAATGTTCCAAATTTTGCGATGTTTTGTCCGTTGATCCAAGCTTCAACTGCACCCCAACTACCGACACGAAAAAACAGCGATCGCGACGTCAGCGTTGAGTCGATCTTGAAATGAAACCGAAGCCACCCAATAAATTGTCCATTTTCATCAATATGGGTGTCAATTCTAAGCTCCTCCGGTTGCATCTTTTGCCAGTGAGAATCATCATATCCTGCGTGACGAAACTCCAGACTATCCTCAAAACTAATTCTCCATCCAGGTATATTTCCCAACCAGATCACACCAATCTGATCAAATAATTCGGACGACACGATGGGTAGTACATACTCTTCTTCAGAAATCGATGTATCAGGAACTGACTGCACCTGAGTATTTGCCTGTGCGGAATCAGCAGACTGATTGACGTTTACTGAAGTCATAATCAGATTAGCGACCCAAAAAAGTATAATTAAGACCATAGTATGAGATTAATTGGCAAAAGTTGTATTGAATATAATCTTAAACTCGTAATTATGCATACCCACAAAACGTATAGGGATATTTATCCATAGCCTGGACAGTTAACAGGCTAACAGTCACTTCGCGTGCTGCGATTACCATAGGACCTCGTAACTCGCCAATCGCAGAAATGTCCACACTGCAACACGACCTTCGATAGTCATTAGATCTAATAAACAATCCAATCACAGAAATGTCCGCAATGCTACGTGAACATCGATTGCCGTAGTATCTCATATCACACCAGTCGCACCGGTTCAAAAGGTAATCCAAAGTAATAGCTTAATTGTTCCAAGATAGGCTTCTGAAGTTTTCGAAAAACAATCTCCCCTATTTGTTGAAACTGTGATGTATGACTATATTGTCTCTTATTGTATTTGATTTTGGCTGAAATATCTAATTTTCTACATTTCATAATTTCGTTACCATGAGCGTCAAAGAAGCTACCAGAAATTCGGCGACCATACGTTTTGCCGGTGATTCGGGCGATGGGATGCAACTCACAGGATCACAATTCACCAATACCACAGCACTTGCAGGTAACGACCTGAGTACGCTACCAGATTTTCCTGCTGAAATTCGAGCTCCGGCTGGGACAGTTGCGGGGGTTTCTGGATTTCAGATCCATTTTGGAAGCAAACCTATACATGCGCCCGGCGATATGTGTGATGTGTTGGTGGTAATGAATGCAGCTGCCCTGAAAGCTAATATAAAGCATTTAAAAACGGGTGGAGTGATCATCGCAAATGTTGATGGGTTTGGTAAAAAAGATTTGAATCTTGCAAAGTACGGTCCTGAGGCTGACCCATTAGCTGAGGTTTCTACGATGGGTTATACCGTTGTTCCTGTGGATGTAACCAAGATGACCCGAGAGAGTCTCGCCGACAGTGGACTAACCGTAAAAGAGATCGACCGATCCAAAAATATGTTTGTGCTCGGTATAGTGTACTGGTTATTTAACAGATCATTGGACCCCACCATCAATTTCCTGCGCGATAAGTTTTCAAAAAATCCACAGGTAGCTGAAGCGAATGTTAAAGCCCTGCAAGATGGATACAATTTCGGTGCAGCAACACAGATATTTACCGAACGTTTTACAGTTGAACCAGCCAGAATAGCACCAGGAACCTATCGAAATATCACCGGGAACGAAGCAACCGTCATCGGCCTTACAGCAGCAGCACACAAATCTGGAATTCCGATGTTTTTGGGTTCATATCCTATCACACCGGCTTCAGATATCCTGCACGGACTGGCTAAAATGAAACATTTCAATGTGATTACCTATCAAGCCGAAGACGAAATCGCTGCAATCACCTCTGCAATCGGTGCTTCCTTTGGAGGCAGCTTGGGTGTGACCAGTAGTTCGGGTCCCGGTATTGCACTCAAAACCGAAGCCATTGCGCTTGCGACCATATACGAACTGCCATTGGTCATCATAAACGTTCAACGTGCAGGTCCTTCAACGGGAATGCCGACCAAAACGGAGCAGGCTGATCTGCTGCAGGCGGTGTACGGGCGTGCAGGTGAGTGTCCGGTAGTAGTTGTGGCACCAAAATCACCTGCCGATTGTTTCAATTCAATCTACGAAGCCTGCAAGATCGCGACCGATTATATGATCCCTGTGATGTTTTTGTCCGATGGGTACATCGCCAATGGTGCTGAACCCTGGAGGTTTCCTACACCCGATGACTTAGCACCGATACATGTGCAATTTGCCAAACCCAAAATGAACGGCGAGGATGCAGCATTCAAACCCTATACCCGAAACGAAAACCTCGCACGCCCCTGGGCGATTCCCGGCACAAAGGGACTTGAACACAGAATTGGTGGCATCGAAAAAGAACATGAAACAGGCAATATCTCCTACGACCCCGACAACCACCATTTCATGACCCAAATGCGAGAAAACAAACGCAATAAGGTGGCCGATATGCTCCCGCTCATTGAGATGGAAGAAGGCGACACCTCGGGTGATTTGTTAGTCGTAGGATGGGGATCCACATTCGGTTCCATCAAAGAAGCTGTACAAGAGCTAAACGAAGAAGGGCACAAGGTATCACAGATTCACCTTCGTCACCTTGCCCCCTTCCCAAAAAACCTCGAGGAATTATTGAGATCATTCAGATCGATTCTCATTCCGGAGATAAACAACGGACAACTCATCAAACTGATTCGAGATAAATATCTGATCGATGCAAAGGGGTATAATCAGGTTCGAGGTGTCCCATTCTCTGTAGAAGAACTTAAAAGAGCCATTCTTTCACAATTGAATCAGCATGGAGGTCGGTCATGAGCACAACGGATGCAACACTTACAAGCAAGGATTTTTCGTCCGATCAGGATGTCAGATGGTGCCCGGGTTGTGGGG
>CAZDYD010000085.1:1809-9734 GCA_964509715.1 uncultured Chitinophagales bacterium | reverse complement strand
ATAGGCATGCGATCCAATCAGATTTCTTTAATGTCTATTTGACGATATATGTATAAAAATGTTTGAAACCACTTTTATTGTCGAGTCGTACAGAACCGAGTACATATTGTATTAAAACCATAAAATGTAAAAAATCATACTCTTTACCCTTATTGCTATAATAACAATACTTGTAGATCAAGTAGTCGCACAGATATCACCTGAATTTGACGAGTATATCGAAAAAAGAATGTCTGTAGAAAGAATTCCAGGAATTAGCATCACAACATAATTAACAAATCAATGAACATAGTGAAATCCATTATTATACTGCTTCTATGCATCTTACCCACACTACTTACAGCACAAATAGCCATGCCGAGTGCCGGTATATGGGGAGGTGAGTTAATTTATAAAAATCAGACTACAGAATTTTACCTTGAAATTAGCCCCGATAACAATGGCAATATGATTGCAAAAACATATATGCCGGTCATACCATTTCCCAAACGCACTATTGGAGTTATAACTGAAATTGGGGATTATTTCGAATCAGGCCCTATTCGTTTCACTATGAATAATGAAACCCTGATGATTGTCGGAACTTTTCCCGGTTCATCACGTGCTTTACACTTTGAATTACGACCCATTGATGATTTTCCTATAGTTGAACCTTTGAAGAGTCATTCTAATGCTACACCAGTATGGACATTTACAACCAATAGTGCTATATGGGCGGGTGCTACTGCAGACCAGAACAATATCTATATCGGTAGCACAAATGGGAATATGTACTCTCTTTCCCAATCTGATGGTTCACAAAACTGGAAGTATGAGACAAATGGAAGAATATTTTCACGACCACTCATACATGATGCTGCTGTCTATTTTCTGTCTGATGTCGGATACCTCTTCAAAATTAATTCAGAAACCGGATCGCTACTCTGGTCATTTGACACTGGAGGAGGATCATGGGAACGCAGACTTCCAACGGATGAAATTCCTGGCTGGGATACAGCCACATCTGGTGTTGCGATTTATGGAAACACGGTGTTCGTTGGGAGTGCGGACGGACATTTTTTCGCCATACATTTGGATAAAGGCACCGAAAAATGGAGATTCAAAACCGATGGGCCCATACATTCAGTCCCAGTTATTGAAGAAAACATCGTTGTCTTTGGAAGTTACGATCGCAATGTATACGCATTGAATGTCGAAACAGGAGAATTGATATGGAAATTTAATACTGGTCAGATGATAGTCTCATCTCCTGTACTTGCAAACGGATTGGTAATCATAGGTAGTCGAAGTGCAGATCTTTATGCACTTGATGTGCACACTGGAACTGAAGTATGGAGCTATTTTCACTGGGGTTCGTGGATTGAATCATCTGGTACGATCTTTGAAGGACATCTATATATCGGTTCATCCGATGACCAACTTTTAAAATCATTCAATCCAAATAATGGGGACTTACTTTGGTCGACAAACCTTGGAGGTTCGCCATGGTCAACACCGGCAGTTTCTCATAACACAGTATTTTCAGGTACTTTGGGTAATGCGAATTACGATATCGATCATAGAGGTGGATTTTTTGCCGTTGACCGCCTTACGGGTCACATAATCTGGAACTATATGTGGGAAAAAAAGTCTGATACTTCAATTTACGGGGTTGTTTCGTCGCCAGTCGTTGCAAACGGGATGGTGTTTTTTGGTGGCCTGGATGGTGTTGTTTATGGATTCAATGTGGACAATAATTAAAATTAATCTATTATGGCAACAAACTACAGTATAACTGACTTATTTGGTTCAAATCTTGCAATCTTGTTATCGAATAAAATTACTTCGATATATACCGAATTTGACTCGGCTAGCTTTATTGAGCAAGTTGAAATAGAAGTTGTTAGAAAAAACTATACAGAACGAATTCGGTTGATTGCAGAGCAATTGAAAAATCACTTGCCAACAAACTATGAAGACTCACTTCCAATTTTGATAAGCATTTTAGGTGAGGAAAATCCAAATCAAACTGGAATGTTTAAAAATTACTATTGGGTACTGCCGATTGGAAAATTTATTTCTGAATATGGATTAACCAATTTTGATTTATCCATTAAAGGTATTGAAGAGGTAACTAAACGAAATACTGGTGAATATGCAATTCGCCCATTTATCAAAATGTACCCAGACCAAACACTTGAAGTGATGAACAATTGGGCCAGATCATCTAATTTCCATTTAAGAAGATTGGCAAGTGAAGGGCTAAGGCCCAAATTACCATGGGCACCAAAACTTGATGTTTTTATCAATAACCCACAACCCGTTTTCCAAGTGTTGAATATTTTGAAGGAAGATGACATCATGTTCGTTAAAAAATCGGTTGCTAATCATCTGACTGATTGGTTGAAAGTTAACAGTGGGGCTACATCTGAACTCATAAAACAATGGAGTAAAATTGACAATAAGAATACTCAGTGGATTTTAACCAGGGCGACAAGAAAATTTAAATAATTTTTTGGGTGTCTTATTATTATTCAATCCAAAGATGTTGGTCAAACTTAGTACGTGATTTTTTAAACATTGAAGTTCAAAGGAGGAGCCGTGGCAAAAACCAAGACAACGTACACTGGGGAATCCGTATTTGAATTCATACATTCATACATTCATACGTCGAAAATGAGCAGAAATTATCGGACAGTTTACGTCTGATGGAGCTACTGAAGGAATGGTCCGGTGCAGATCCTAAAATGTGGATTTCCCTAATTATTGATTTAATTAACAATCGTAAGGTAAATCCATACTATATTTTATGTGTTACACTTATGAAGACAAGTCTTATATGTATCACAGTACTGGAGTCCAAAGCTCACTCCATCCTGTTCTGGATACCTAAAAGGTGTTTCGACCAGTAAAGGCTCTGGAAAGTGTAGCTTCATCGATAAACTCAAGTTCAGTACCCATGGGGACACCATGTGCTATCCGTGTAACATTTACACCAAAGTTCTTTGCCATTTTATTGATGTAATACGCAGTCGCTTCACCTTCAGCATCTGGGTTCAGTGCCAATATGATTTCTGATATACCTTCATTTTCATCATTGATTCGATCAATCAACTCCTTGATGCGGATGTCGTTGGGTCCCACGTTTTCCATGGGAGAAATCACACCGCCAAGCACGTGATATCGTCCCTTGAACTCATTTGTTTTTTCAATCACGTAAACATCCTTGGGATCTTCAACCACGCAAATAATCCCATTTTTTCTCTTGTCTGATGTACATATGGGACAGGGATCCTTATCAGTGATGGTAAAACAAACAGAACAGTAAATTATCTTGGTTTTAAGATCCAATAGTGACTGGGCAAGCTGATTGACCTGATCTGCACTTTGCTTGAGCAGATGCATCGCCATACGTTGAGCCGACTTACGACCCATACCAGGTAATTTGGCAAGCTGCTCAATGGCTGTTTCCAGAGTTTCGGAAGTTAGATGCATGTAATTAAAATGTATGCAGGTTATTACAAACCGAATTTACTTAGATCCATTCCCGGAATTCCGCCACCCGGTATCATATCACGAGTAACTTCCATCATTTTTTCCTTCGACAATCGGTCTGCCTCAGCCATCGCTTTATTAACACCGGCAACGATGAGATCTTCGAGCATTTCAGGATCAGTGGGATCGATCACATCCTTGTCAATCTTGATACCAATGAGCTCTCGATTGCCATTTGCGGTCACTCTGACCATGCCTCCGCCAACCTCTGCCTGAACCTCGAGCTTGCCCAGATTTGCTTTGGTTTCTTCCATTTTACGTTGCATTTCCTGCACTTTGCCAAACATATCGGCCATATTCATATTATTTCTCCTGTTTAATATTCGAGTTCTGCGCCAAGCACATCCACAATGGTTTTCACGATGGGTTGCTCTTGCTGAAGTTTTTTTAAAGTCGCATAGGGATCATTACTGGCAA
The DNA here is from genome assembly GCA_964509715.1 of uncultured Chitinophagales bacterium. Classification (GTDB taxonomy): domain Bacteria; phylum Bacteroidota; class Rhodothermia; order Balneolales; family HLUCCA01; genus UBA11400. Next base: position 5,783 of record CAZDYD010000085.1, on the reverse strand, counting down.
CATGTTGCTCTGATCTGATAACACTTGTTTTTATCGATACGTTTCGTTGGATAACCGTGTGTAGACAACTTGATAGGGTGGTCTGATGTTCATTCACCAGTTGCTCAACAAGTTTATCCTGACATTCGATTACAATAAAATCCGGGCCAGTCGATAACAATCGGGTTTTAATCAGACTGAGGGCGACGAAACGAGGGGTGTTCAAAGTAACCTGATCTATCCATTCCTGATAACGAGACTCCACAAGTTCACGTGAAATAGGAGTGGTTTCGCTTACCAAGTTCACACTTTGTGCGACATCGGATGTGGTGTGTGATGTGGTCCTCCGCTGACTCACCTCAGTTTGAACTATATGGAGCGTGTCGTCAGATTTACTAGATCGAACCGAAGTAGAGATACTCATCTCAAGCGTGTCCACATCAATCGCACTCTTCATGCCAGTTTCATTTAACTTGGCTGGAGACCTGGAATCTTTCGTCTTTGCGTCCTTAGAAAGGATGGAGTTACCCTGAGAGGTGTTGGTGTTGTCCAGAGAGGGGGTGGAATTACCCTGAGAGGGGATGGAATTACCTTGTGAGGGGATGGAATTACCTTGAGAAGGGATGATATCGCTCTGGGTGGAAATGGTATCACCTTTAGGGTGAACTGAAACTTTGGCTTTTGCTGCGGAACTAGATACGGTATGTGCGGTTGTTTTTGCCCCGTTACTTTTTTTAATTGCCGGCGCCCCAAACAGGCTATCCAGTTTAGGTTTTACATCTTCAAGTACCGTTGGTTGTGGCTCTTCACCTTTTACGGTTTTGTTCACATTATGTGAAGTTCTTGACTCCGACTTGGTGTTATCTGGCGCGACGGATCCGGTTACATCAGTTTTTTTTTTAAGCTCGCGGAGTTCAGCGAGTAAAGTAGAGAGTCCCTCAGAGCGGTCCATCGTGACCAGCTTAAGGATCGTGATTTCCAATAGCACCCTGGGTTGTTGAGAATCCCTGATCTTAACCTGCGCCTCGCTGGTCAAATGTAGCATCCTCAGCAAATCCTGCTCAGTAAATGGAGTTGTTGACGATCGAAGCCGATCTTTTTCCTCTTCCGGAACCTCCAATAATGTTCCCTCGGTCGATGTGAACCGAGAAAAATACATGTTTCTGAGATGTTCAGTAAGCGCGACAAGAAACTCCTGAATATCATGTCCCTGTAACAACAAATCATGTACAATACGCATGGCACTGGCGGCATCTTTGTGTACTGCACATTCCATCAGTTCGAATAATCGGTCATTGTTGATAGCATTTAACGCATGCAGTACGGCATCGTATTTTATATCATCGCCACAAAACGCAATAACCTGATCCAATATGCTCAACGCATCACGTAAAGCCCCATCCGCTTTTCGGCCAATAAGATGCAATGAAGCATCATCGATCTTGATCTTCTCCTGTTCACATATGTATCGGAGTCGATCAACAATCTCACCAACTTTGATTCGACGAAAATCGAAACGCTGTACGCGGGACATCACCGTGGGAAGTACTTTGTGAGGTTCGGTCGTCGCAAAAATAAATTTTACATGCTCCGGTGGTTCTTCCAGCGTTTTTAACAACGCATTGAATGCCGGTTTGGAGAGCATGTGGACCTCATCGATGATGTACACTTTGTACTTTCCAACCTGAGGCGGAACACGCACACCCTCTCTTAGACCTCGAACATCATCAACACCACTATTTGATGCGGCGTCAATTTCAATGATATCGAGTGTTCTGCCTAATTCTTCGCCGTCAATATCCAAGCTGACATCATTGATCAACCTGGCAACGACCCGTGCCATAGTAGTCTTACCCACCCCACGTGGTCCACAGAACAGATACGCGTGGGAGATGCGGTTCTGTTCAATGGCGTTACGCAATGTATTGATGATATGCTCTTGTGAGACAACATCATCAAATGACCGCGGACGATATTTTCGGGTTAAAGCACGATAGGTTTCTGACATGCTCCGAACTTACGAAAAAACGGCCTGAAAACCATCGTCGAACTCACATACGCATTACACTTTTTTAAAACTTCTTACGCAAGACCATGCGAGAAATTACGTTGATTAAATTATATTTAGACAAATACCGTTGCCTATTATCCATACAAGCGTTAACCGTAAATCCCCCAAATAAAGGTGTTGTAATGAAAAAAATGTTATTATCTGTTTCGGCATTGCTGATGGTTTTTATAATCACTGCAGAGGCACAAACTGTCGAGAAACCAAAGAAATTGGAATCGGCCACAGGAATCGGCCAACTTCACATCACTGAGTGGCTTGTACCCTGGGAGGGTCGTCCACGTGACCCTTATGTTGCTCCAGATGGGAATATTTACTTTGTGGGACAACGTTTGCACTATGTTGGGCATTTCGACATTGAGTCAGCTGAATTCAAAAGAATGGATCTCGAAGATGGGGCTGGTCCACATAATGTGATCGTTGCCTCGGATGGCACACCTTGGTATGCTGGAAATCTGGCCAACCATATCGGTAAACTGGATCCATCAACCGGTGAAATCACAAAATTCATGATGCCGGACGACAACAGTGCTCGTGATCCACATACGCTGGTGTTCAATAAAGACGGAAACATTTGGTTCAGTAGTCAGGGTGCAAACAGCATAGGATTTTTCAATGTCACTACAGGTCAACCGACCATCATGCCCGTCGAACGACCACGTTCACGACCCTACGGTGTGGTAATGGCTCCAGATATGGAACGTCCATGGTATGTACTTTTCGGAACCAACCGTCTTGCAACTGTAGATCCTGTCACGATGCAGAAGACGGAAATCGATCTTCCCAGAGAAGAAACCCGTCCAAGGCGATTGGAAGTGACCAACGACGGACGAGTTTGGTATGGTGATTATGCCCGTGGCTACATCGGAGTGTACAACCCGGCCGATGGTTCAATTAAAGAGTGGGAGATGCCAGAAGGACGAGATGCTCGTCCATATGCCATGGCCAAAGACCATTTGGGGAGGTTATGGATGGTGGCAAGTGGAATACAGCCCAATCGATTTGTTGGATTTGATCCGGCAACCGAAACATTTTTCTCATCCCAGGAAATCCCAAGCGGAGGTGGTACTGTCCGTCACATGGTATACGATGAAGCAACAAAATCATTCTGGTTCGGAACAGACACCAACTACATTGGTAGAGCTACACTACGGTGATCATTAAAAAAAGATTTTTGTTGATCGGAGGATTCCTGCCGGTATATCTGGTGGGGATCCTTTTTTTAGGTAGTACTCAATACAATGAGCTACTGTTTTCAGATTCAGAATCGCCAAATCTTTTATTGATCCGCTCGGAAATTCAATCTGCAGCTACCGATACTCATCCGATTCAATCAGAACAGTTTATTGGGAAACACGAGTATCATGGATGGGTGGTATTTCCGGAGCATCTTGCCGGGGCATTTACAGGTGGTTTTGGTGAACAGACTTGCCATTCTTGTCACTTCGACTACGATTTGAATATGGAAGACGGATTACTGAGGCTTGTCGGACTACCACAGACTATAGTACCATCGAACGAGTATGAACTTACCGTCGAGATTCGACGACCTGAACTCGGAGCCGCTGGATTTCAGCTAACTTCGCGCTTTGAAGACGGAATTCAAGCCGGTACTTTCTTGCTGAATGCAGAAGTAGGACTTACCCCTATGAGCAGTGATGAAGTTCAATACCTGCAACATGCCATTCGAAACATTCGCCCCGATGGCGACACAAAAAAGTGGACTTTCACCTGGAAAGCTCCATCTGATATCAGATCTTCCATCTATTTTCATCTGGCCGGAAATGCCGCAAATGGAGATGAGTCCGCATTCGAAGATTGGATACTGATCCGAGAATATGTCATTGACAACTAAGTTTGTATTGACGAAACTCACCTGTCACCTGTCACCTGTCACCTGTCACCTGTCACCTGTCACCTGTCACCT